>CACLYQ010000012.1 GCA_902611175.1 uncultured Pelagibacteraceae bacterium | reverse complement strand
CAAGAAAAAAAAATTACAAAAGTTTATTTTGATAGAGGTCTATACAAGTATCATGGAAGAGTAAAAATGTTTGCTGAAACACTTAGAAAAAATGGATTGGAATTTTAAATATGGAAAAAAATAATGAATTTTTAGAAAAACTTGTACATATAAACAGAATTACAAAAGTTGTAAAAGGTGGAAGACGATTTGGTTTTTCAGCTTTAGTAGTTGTGGGAAATCAAAATGGTAAAATAGGAATTGCTCATGCTAAAGCTAAACAGGTTCCTGATGCTATAAAAAAAGCTAATGAATTAGCTAGACGAAATTTGATACAAGTACCATTACGAGAAGGAAGAACAATTCATCATGACATTTATGGAAAAGATGGAGCGGGTAAAATTAAGTTAAGAGCTGCCCCAAAAGGAACTGGCATTATAGCAGGTGGACCAGTTAGAGCTGTATGTGAAGTATTAGGAATTAAAGATATAGTGGCTAAATCTTTAGGAACTGCCAACCCTCATAATGTAATTCGAGCATGCATGAAAGCTTTATCAAAACAAAATTCGCCTAAAAATATTTCAAATTTGAGAAATAAAAAAATTTCTGAGATCATTGAAAAAAGAGGTTAGTATGACAACATTAAATTCAACAACTCCAATAAAAATAAAAAAAATAAGAGTCGGTAGAGGAATAGGATCTGGAAAAGGGAAGACATCTGGTCGTGGAGTTAAAGGACAAAAATCAAGATCCGGTGTATCAATCAAGAGTTTTGAAGGTGGACAAATGCCATTGTTTAGACGTCTTCCAAAAAGAGGCTTTAACTCAATGTCAAAAAAAAAGACTGCAGTATTATCTCTTAACTTTATTCAAAATCTAATTGATAAAAATAAATTCTCGTCAAATGAAACTCTAAATATTGAAATGTTAAAAAAAGAAAAAATAATAAAAAAAAGTTATAACATGTTGAGTGTTCTAGGTAATGGTGAAATTAGAAATAAGTTAAAAATAAATGTTCATCATTGTTCAGCTTCAGCTAAACAAAAAATTGAGAAAGCTGGTGGAAGTATATCAATAATAAAAGCCGAAAAATAATGAGCTCATCCTCACAATCAAATGATTTAAGAAATAGAATCATTTTTACTATTTTAATTCTTTCTGTTTATAGGTTGGGAACCTTTGTTCCTCTTCCAGGCATCGATCCTGATCAATTGCAGATAATGATGCAAGGTAATCAAACTGGTTTATTGGGAATGTTTAATGTTTTTGCTGGTGGAGCCGTGAGTAGAATGGCAATATTTGCGTTAGGAATAATGCCATATATTTCCTCATCAATCATAGTTCAATTACTTACTGGAGTTTCAGAATATTTTAAAAATCTTAAGGCTCAAGGAGAAATAGGCAGACAGAAAATAACTCAAATTACAAGGTATGGCACAGTTCTTTTAGCAACAATTCAAGGATATGGGTTGGCTATAGGCTTAGAATCGTCAGCAAATTTAGTAATCAATCCCGGTGTATTTTTTAAAGTTTCGACTGTAACAACTATAGTAGCTGGAACAATCTTCTTAATGTGGTTAGGCGAACAAATAACACAAAGAGGTATAGGAAATGGTATATCATTAATCATTTTTTCAGGAATTGTTGCAGAAATACCAAGAGCTTTAGTTACCACATTTGAGCTTGGAAGAACAGGAGCTATATCAACAGCGATGATAATTTTTATTTTTTTACTATTAGTAGCAACAATAATGTTTATTGTTTTCATGGAAAGAGCATTACGTAAAATACTTATAAATTATCCAAAAAGACAAATGGGTAATAAAATGTACGGTGGAGACTCATCTCATTTACCACTTAAAATTAATTCAGCAGGAGTAATTCCAGCAATATTCGCTTCTGCACTTTTATTATTACCAGTTACATTTTCAAATTTTAATGTTTCAGAAAATGAAACATTTCTAAATATAACTTCTTATTTTTCACAAGGCCAACCCTTGTATATGTTGTTATATGCATCAGGAATTATCTTTTTTACTTTTTTTTATACATCTATTACATTTAACCCTAATGAGACTGCAGAAAATTTAAGAAAGTATGGTGGCTTTATACCGGGTATAAGGCCAGGCGAAAGTACAGCATTATATATAGATACGATTTTAACTAGATTAACAACTATTGGAGCCTTGTATTTAACCCTAGTTTGCCTAATGCCAGAATTTTTAATTGCAAATTATCCCATACCTTTTTATTTAGGTGGAGCTTCAGTTCTTATCGTGGTGGTGGTTGCAATTGATACTGTCACACAAATTCAAACTAGGATGATGAGTTCTCAATATGAACAACTCATAAAAAAAACAAAATTTGGTAAATAAGTGAATATCATATTATTTGGACCTCCTGGTGCCGGTAAAGGTACGCAATCTAAGTATTTAGTGGAAAAGTTAAATGGATTTCAAATTTCTACAGGTGATATTTTAAGAGATGAAATCAAAAAAGATACTGATATAGGAAAAAAAATAATTAGCAACATGAATGATGGTAAATTTGTTAGTGATGAGATCGTCAATAATCTTTTAAAAATTCATATATTTGATACAAAAAAAAAAAATAAATTAATTTTTGATGGATATCCTAGATCATTAACTCAAGCTAAAAATTTAGAAAAATTATTAAAAGAGTCAGATCAGAATATAGATTATATTTTTTTTCTAAATGTAAATAAAGAAACCATCGTAAAGCGTATTGAAAAAAGAAAAATTTTAGAAAAAAGATCAGATGATGATTTGGAAACAACATTAAAAAGATATGAAACTTACATTGAAACAACTAAACCAGTGCTGGATTACTATTCTAAAAATTCCAATTTTCATGAAGTTGATGGTGCTATGGAAATAGATCAAATAACAAGTAAAATAGAGGGTTTTTTGAATGTTTAAGACGTTGACTTTGACTAATCATCTTATATAAAAGGCACAAATTATCACAAAACTATGGCTCGTATTGCAGGTGTAAACATACCACAAAATAAATTAGTTCATATTGGACTTACTTATATTTATGGAATTGGAAGCAAATTTTCTCAGCAAATTTGCACAGATTTAGAAATTTCTAAATCAAAAAGAGTAAATGAATTAACTGATGATCAAATTCTAAAAATTAGGGAATATATCGATCAAAAATTTACTGTTGAAGGCGACTTGAGAAGAGAAACTTCTTTAAGTATTAAAAGATTAATTGATCTTGCAACATATAGAGGTTCAAGACATAGAAAAAAACTTCCTGTTAGAGGTCAGAGAACAAGATGTAATTCTAGAACAAGAAAAGGTAAAGCAATTGCTATTGCTGGAAAAAAATTAACACCACTTAAAAAATAATGAAAAAAGATGTAATTGAAAATAAAGATCAGAAAACTGATAATAAATCTAAAAAAAGTTCATATTCAAAAAAGAAAAAAGGAAAAAAAAATATTCTTAACGGTATTGCATATGTTCAATCAACTTTTAATAATACAATTGTATCAATCGCGGATACAAATGGAAATGTAGTATCCTGGGCATCTGCTGGACAAAAAGGTTTTAAAGGATCTAGAAAATCTACTCCATATGCAGCTCAGGTAGCTGCTGATTCTGCTGCAATTAAAGCATTAGAAGTTGGAATGAAAGTTTTATCTGTTGAAGTTAAAGGTCCAGGTTCAGGTAGAGAGACTGCACTAAGAGCACTGCAAGCAAGAGGCTTTAAGATAATTTCTATTAAAGACACAACACCAATGCCACATAATGGAACTAGAGCACCCAAAAAAAGGAGAGTTTAAATGGAGCAAACACAAGTAAACACAAAAAATTGGAAATCATTAATTAAGCCTACAAAACTTGATGTACAGCAAAGTGATGACAAAACACAAGCAAAAATTGTGGCTGAACCACTTGAGAAAGGATATGGTTTAACATTAGGAAATTCCTTAAGAAGAATATTACTTTCATCTATAAGAGGTACGGCGGTGACTGCAATACAAATTGATGGAGTTTTGCATGAATTTACATCCATAAAAGGTGTTAGAGAAGATGTCACTGATATAGTGTTGAATGTTAAATCTTTGGCTTTAAAAAGTAACTCTGATGTTCAAAAAAAACTTGTATTAGACGCTCAAGGTCCAGGTGAGATTAAAGCCTCAATGATTGAAGCCGTAAGTGATATAGAAATACTTAATCCTGAATTGGTAATTTGTAATTTAGATGAAAACACAAAATTTCATATGGAAATGATTGTAGGTACAGGAAAAGGATATGTTTCTGCAGAACTCAATAAACCAGAAGAACCACCACTTGGATTAATACCAATAGATTCATTATTTAGTCCTGTAAAAAAAGTATCTTATTCAGTAAGCACTGCAAGAGAAGGAAAAGCATTAGATTATGATAAATTGACAATGGAAATAGAGACTAATGGATCTATATCGGCTGAAGATGCAGTTGCTTATTCAGCAAGAATATTTCAAGACCAATTAGGTATGTTTGTTAATTTTGATGAGCCGCAGGAAGTTATTGTTAAAGAGCAACCTTCTGAGCCAGAATTTAATAAAAATTTATTGAGAAAAGTTGATGAATTAGAACTTTCTGTAAGATCAATGAATTGTTTAAAAAATGACAACATTATTTATATAGGTGATTTGGTTCAAAAATCTGAAGGCGAAATGTTAAGAACACCTAATTTTGGAAGAAAATCGTTAAACGAGATTAAAGAAGTATTAACAGGAATGTCATTATATCTCGGTATGGAAATTCCAAACTGGCCACCAGATAATATTGCTGAATTATCTAAAAAACTCGAGGAAGCTATCTAATGAGACATAAAATGGGCTATAAAAAGCTCAACAGAACTTCTGAACACAGAAAAGCTCTTATTAAAAATATGCTTAATTCATTAATAAAGTATGAGCAAATTACAACAACTTTACCAAAAGCAAAAGTTTTAAAACCTCAAGCTGACAAGATTATAACATTGGGTAAGAAAGATACTTTGTCTAATACAAAAACATTAATTTCAAAGTTGCAAGACATTAAATCTACAAATAAAGTTAAAAAAACTCTTTCTAAGAGATACGAAAATAGAAAAGGTGGATATACAAGAATTATCAAGGCTGGATTTAGATATGGTGACAATGCACCAATGGCAGTAATTGAGTTTGTAGATAGGGATGTAGAGGCAAAAAGAGTCGATAAAAAAAAGAAAGATCCAGCTAAAGATCAAAAAAAAGAAACTCCAAAAGAAGCTACAGCTTAAAGAAAAATAAATGAAAAAGCTATTAAACGTTGATAAGACGTTCAATGGTATGCGTATTGATAGATTTTTAAGAAATTACTTCGGTCAAATTCCACAAAGTCTAATTGAAAAAAACTTAAGAAATGGAAGAATTAAGTTAAATAAAAAAAAAATTAAAAGTTCAAAAAAAATTCAATTTAAAGATGAAATAGAGTTACATAACATTGAATTTAAAAAAATTATAAAGCAAAAAAAAGAAAAATATAATCCTAGTAATGAAATTATAAAAGAAAATGAAGATTTAATTATTGAAAATAATGATAACTTTGTTGTTCTAAATAAACAAGCAGGAATATCAGTTCAGGGTGGTACAAAATCAAAAAAAAATATAATTGATATATTTGCAAAAAGTAATTTATTCAGAGATGAGAAGCCATTTTCCGTTCATAGATTAGATAAGGATACTTCAGGTGTTTTTATAATTGCCAAAAATAGACAAACAGCCCAATTACTTACTTCACTTTTTAGATTAAGAAAAGTTTACAAAACTTATTTAGCAATATGTAATGGTGAAATAGTTTTAACTAACAAAGGTAAACTAAATGATGATCTAATAAGATTTGAAAATAAAAAAAAAATTGTTGAAAAAGCTGAAACAAAATATGAAATTCTAGATAAAAATAATAATGCAACTTTTATTCAACTTAATCCAATAACTGGTAGAAAGCATCAATTAAGAAAACAATTATTTAACTTAGGAAATTCAATAATTGGTGATAAAAAATATAATTCAACAAATAATTCAAAAATAAGTAATAAAAATTTAATGTTACATTCATATGAAATAAAATTTATGATAAATGAAAAAAAATATACATTTAGAGCTACACCTCCAGAATATTTTAGAAATATGTTAAAAACAAAAAGACTTAATTTTTAATATTTGATAAAAAATTTTTTATTAAATCATTCTCGATATTTTTATAATTTTGTTTTTTAATCTCATTTAGACTTGAAACTCCTCTATCTCTGATACCACAAGGAACTATCTTTTTATACACATTAAGATCATTAGATATATTTAGTGAAAATCCGTGATAAGCAATCCATTTTTTTACTTTTATGCCTATAGCTGCAATTTTATCTATTTTACCAGATTTTTGCTTAAACCAAATTCCTATATTTTTTCTATCAGCAAAACAATCTATTTTGTAATTCTTTAAAGTATCTATGATTGTCTTTTCAATTGCAGTTATTAATTTTTTTATATTTTTACCTCTTTTGCCTACGTCGATCACAAAATAAAAAATTAATTGACCAGGACCATGATAAGTTATTTTTCCACCTCTATTCGTTTTAATAAAGTTTATAGATTTATCTAAAATCTCATTATCACTAAAACTTGTTCCACCAGTATAAATCTCTTCATGTTCAAGTATCCAAATAAGTTCTTTATTTTTATTTAGTTTGATTTGCTCTAATCTATCTTCAAGCATATCTATAGCAGATTTATATTTTATTGGTTTTACTGACTTTTTGATCTCTATTGTCATTATAAATTTGTATTATTCTTATTTTGTATTAATAGTGCCAACTAAATTATAGGTAAATTTTATGACTATAGTGAAAAAAATAAAAGATAAAAAAGTTAACTTTGAATTTAACAAAGAATTCATCAAAGTTGTCACAGATAAAATTGCCTCAAATGATGCTGGATTTATTACAAATTCATTCAATGCTATGCATCCAGCTGATGCAGCTGACATAATTGAACATTTAAGTCAAAACGATAGAGAAAATTTAATAAAATTAAATAGTTTCAAAGTTGATCCAGAAGTTTTTGTAGAATTAAATGAGTCAATCCAGTCTGAAATGATTGCTTATTTATCATCTGAATCAATAGTAAACATATTAAAAAATCTAGAGTCAGATGATGCAATTAAGATCTTAGAAAATGTAGATGAAAAAGATAAAAATACAATTCTTAGCTCACTACCTCCAAAAGATCGATTTGCACTACTTGAAAGTTTAAGTTATCCGGAAGATTCAGCTGCAAGATTAATGCAGCGTGAATTTACAGCTATACCAAGTAATTGGTCTGTAGGACAAACGATAGATTATCTAAGAGAAAATAAAGAGCTTCCTGAAGAATTTCTCGAAATATTTATAGTTGATCAAGAATTCAAACCTATTGGTACAGTTCCTTCATCAAGAGTATTAAGAACTCCACGAGACACAAAAATGATGTCTATAATGGCCGAGTCTCAAACATTGATACCAGTTGATATGGATAGAGAGGAAGTTGGTAATTTATTTGAAAATTATAATTTGAGTTCAGCAGCTGTAGTTGATAAATCTGATAAACTGGTTGGAATGATAGCATATGATGATGTTCTAACAGTATTAAAAGAGGAAGCTGAAGAGGATGTGCTTAGGCTAGCTGGAGTAGGTGATGAAGAGATAACAGACGGTGTATTAACAAAAACGAAGAGAAGATTTAATTGGTTGCTATTAAACCTGTTTACTGCCTTTCTTGCGACCTATTGCATTAGTTTATTTGGAGCTACTATAGAACAAATGGTTGTGTTAGCTTTTTTAATGCCAATAGTAGCATCGATGGGGGGTAATGCTGGCATGCAAACATTAGCTGTCACAGTACGATCATTAGCAACTCAGGATTTAACAAAAAATAATTTTACAAATAATATTATTAAAGAATTTAATATTGGGGTTTTAAACGGAGTTATTTTTGCAATTATAAGTTCTTTGATAGTTCAACTATGGTTTGATGATATTCAACTTTCTCTAATAATTTCAATTTCAATGGTTCTAACCATGATAGTTGCTGGACTTTTTGGTATATTAGTTCCCGTAACATTAAATAAAATGAAAATCGATCCTGCAATTTCTTCTAGTGTGTTCGTTACAACAATAACAGATGTAATAGGATTTGTATCTTTCTTAGGTGTAGGAGCTTATTTTTTATAATTAAAAATTATCAATTAATCTTACACCATTAATATGATAAGCGATAAACAGTCTGTAATCAGAATTAAAATTATTTAATTTTAATTTTTTTTCATCTCTAAATTCAAGATAATCAATTTTAATTTTAAATTTATTTTGAAGGTTATATTTACATTTTGACAAATCTAATAATTTATCTTTTAATGACATTTTTTTTAATTGATCCAGTTCGATAGCTATTTTTGATGCTGTTTTTATAGATGATTTTTTTAATAATTTATTTCTTGTAGATAAAGCAATTTTGTTGCTATCTCTAATGGTAGGACAGCTAAAAATATTAATTTTATATTTTTTACCTAATATTCTTTTAACTAATAAATATTGTTGGAAATCCTTTTCACCCATAAATACCTGCTTAGATTTAATAATAGATAGCAATCTATTCATTACGTTTAATACTCCCTCAAAATGACCCTTTCTGTGTTTAGCACACAGAATTTTATCGTTTTTTTTCAGTTTAAATTTTTTCATTTTTTTTTTATATATTTCATTTACTTCAGGTAAAAATAAATAATTCACTTTAAGTTTTCTTAATATTGAAATGTCATTTTTTATATTTCTAGGATAATTCTTAAAATCTTTTTTTTGATTAAATTGTGTTGGATTGACAAAAATACTTACTATTGTCTCTCTGTTATTTTTTTGTGAAATTTTTATTAAAGACTCGTGGCCTTTATGAATTCCTCCCATTGTAGGTACAAATCCCACATTTTTGTAATTTTTTATTGCCTTATTTAGTTCAAAAACATTTTTTAAAATTTTCATTTTTAATAAATATGATTATAAGTAAAACATCTTAATGATTAAACAAGCTATAATTCCTCTTGCTGGTTTAGGTACACGTTTGTTACCTTTAACAAGTGTATTTCCCAAAGAACTACTTCCAATTAATGGCAAACCAGGAATTGAGTATATTTTAGATGAATGTATCGAAGCTGGGGTAAAAGAAATTATTTTTATTATTTCTAAAAAAAAAGAAATGATAAGGAAATATTTTAATAATGATAATTTTTATAAATTGATAATAAAAAAAAAGAAAGATCCTAGAATAATTAAAGAATACAAAAAAATTCTTTTTTTTAAAAAAAAAATTAAATTTGTTTATCAAAATAAGCCTCTGGGAACTGGAGATGCTGTATTAAAATCTAAAAAATTGATAAAAAATAATTATTTTTTAATGCTGTTACCTGATGATTTAATCATGAAAAGAAATTGTTCAAAAGATATGATTAAAATTCATAAAAAATATAAAGCATCAGTTATGGCAAGCATGAAAGTAAAAAAAAATAATGTAGATCGCTGGGGAATTTATTCAATAAAAAAAAATTTTGATAAATCAAATTTTAAAATATCTGATGTAATCGAAAAACCAAATACTAAAGATGCTCCTTCCAACTATGCAGTCATTGGAAGATATATATTATCAAAAAAAATTTTTAATTATCTAAAAGATCAAAAAAAAGGAAAGGGTGATGAAATACATATTACAGATGCAATAAGACGAATGATATTAGATAAGAATTTATTTATTGGACATAAGTTTGAAGGCAATTATTTAGATTGTGGATCTATGAATGGTTATATAAATTCAGGAATTGAGATTTCCAAAATATGAAAATTTGCATGATAGGATCTGGTTATGTTGGTTTAGTTAGTGGAGCTTGTTTTTCTGATTTAGGTAATACAGTAATTTGTGTAGATAATAATAAAGAAATCATTGATAAGTTAAATAATGGAATAATACCAATTTATGAGCCTGGCCTTAAAGAATTGGTTGAGAGAAATATTAAAAAAAAAAGACTTTTTTTTTCTAAAGATATTTCTACTTCAATAAAAAAATCAGATATTCTTTTTATATGTGTAGGTACGCCAACAAAAAATAATAAAGCCAATCTAAAATATGTTTATAATGTTGTAAAAAGTATCAAATCCAATCTCAACAAATATAAAATTATAGTAACCAAATCGACAGTTCCAGTCACTACTGGTGATAGAATAGAAAAAATTTTAAATTCAAAAAAAAATCAAAATAAATTTGATGTTATTTCTAATCCAGAGTTTTTAAGAGAAGGAGAGGCTATAAGAGATTTTCAATATCCTGATAGAGTAGTGATTGGGACTGATAGTAAAAAAGCAAATCAGATAATGAATAATCTTTACCTTCCTTTAATTAAAAAAGGCAGTAGATACATTAATACGTCAAGAAGATCTGCTGAATTAATCAAATATGCTTCAAATGCCTTTTTAGCAACTAAAATTACATTTATTAACGAAATAGCAAATTTATGTGAGAAATCTAACATTGATGTTCAGGATGTTGCAACCGGTATGGGTTTAGATGATAGAATTGGAAGTAGATTTTTAAGAGCTGGACCAGCATATGGAGGATCATGTTTTCCAAAAGACACGAGAGCATTAGTTTCAACGGGACAAATTTTTAAAACAAACTTATCAGTCGTTAAGTCAGTAATAAATTCAAATGAAAAAAGAAATAAATTATTATTAAATAGGATTAAAATAATAATGAAAAATAAAATAAAAAATAAAAGTATTACATTTTTGGGTGTTACTTTTAAATCAGGCACAGATGACATGAGAGAGTCACCTTCCTTGAAAATAATTCCTTCTTTATTAAAAAGAGGTGCTTTTATAAGTTATTATGAACCAACCGGTCAGAAGAAACATTTTAAGTCAAAAAATATTACTTTTTATGAAAATATAAAAGAAGCTTGTCGAAATGCAGATTTAATAATTATTCATACAGAATGGAATGAATTTAAACAACTCAACTTTAAAAAAATTACAAAAAAAAGAAATTTTAAAGTTTTTGATATGAGAAATCTCTATAATCCAAGAGATATGAAGAAAAGCAAAATAAGTTATTTTGGAATTGGTAGATAATTAGTTAAGATCAAATATTGCGTCAACTTCAACTGCAACACCCAACGGAAGGCTGTTAGTGCTGACAGCAGCTCTTGCATGTGAGCCAGCTTCATCAAATACACTTTTTATTAAATCTGAGGCTCCATTTATGACTTTTGGCTGCTCAGTAAAATCATCAGTAGAATTAACATATCCAGTAAGTTTCAAACATGATTTAATTTTGGATAAATCATCACCACATGCTTTTTTTGCTTGAGATATTATACTTAATGCACATCTTTTAGCTGCCTCATAACCTTGTTCAGTATTATAATCTTTTCCGAGTTTTCCCTTAATTAAATTTCCATTCTCATCAATTGATATTTGACCAGATATGTATAGTAAATTTCCAGATATTCTAGTAGCAGCATATGATCCAACAGGATCATTAGCGTTTGGTAATTTGATATTTAAATTCTTTAAATTTTCATCTGCCGACATTATTTGCCTTTCTTTTTCTTTTTATTTCTATCGTATTCTTTTCTTTTCTCAATTAAAATTAATGCTTCTTCCATATTTAATTCAACAGGATCTTTTTCTTCAGGTATAGTCGCATTTAAAGATTTGTATTTAATGTAAGGACCATACTGACCCTTCATGATTCTAACTGGCTTTTTATCTTCAGGGTGTTCCCCTAAATCTTTTATCATTGATGATGAAATTCTACCTGGTTTAGCTTCAGCAATTAATGTAACAGCTCTATTTAATCCAATTGTGAATAATTCGTCCACATTTTCTAGTCTAGCAGATTTATTTTCACATTTTAGGTAAGGACCAAATCTTCCAACATTTACAGTAATATCTTTATCATTTTCAGGATTTTTACCTAAACTTAATGGTAACGAGCATAAGTATTTTGCCTTTTCTAAATCAATATTTTCAATCTCAATTCCTTTAGGGATAGAAACATTTTTTAAATTATTATCTTCTTTCTTTAATTTTCTTTTTTTCTTTTTAGTTTTTTCATCTTCCTCTATTATTTCTTTCTCAAATTGCAAATATGGACCAAATCTTCCATTTTTAAGAAAAATATCTTTACCTTTATCATTTTTCCCAATGAATTTAGGTTCTGCTAGTGTCAATTGTTGTGCTGCTTTAGATTTTGATAGCGGTCTTGTAAATTTGCATTCTGGATAATTTGAGCACCCAATAAAAGCACCACCTCTAAAACTATTTTTTAAACTTAATTGCCCGGATTCACAAAACTTGCATTTTCTATCAATATTTCCATCCTTATCGACCTCAAATATTAGTGATCCAAGACTTTCATTTAATAGGTCTAATACTTCTCTGGTTCTTTTTTCTTTCACACCTGAAACATTAGAATTAAAGTCTTTCCAAAAGTTCTCTAAAACTTTAATCCAATTTTCCTTACCTGATGTTATATCATCTAATTGATCTTCTAATTTAGCAGTAAAATCATAATCAACATATTTGGTAAATAATTTTTCTAAAAAAGCAGAAAGTAATTTCCCTCTATCAGTTGGGAAAAATCTTTTATTATTTATATCAGCATAACCTCTATTAGCTATTACTGAAATAATACTTGCATAAGTAGACGGTCTTCCAATTCCTAGCTCCTCTAATTTTTTAACTAAACTTGCCTCTGAATATCTAGGGGGTGGTTGTGTATAGTGCTGTTCATCAATATGATCTTCAAACATTACGTCACCTTTCTCAACATCTGGCAAAATATTTTCATTGTCATCATCATTTTCATCGATCTTATATAGTTTAAGGAAACCATCAAATTTTAATGTTGAACCACTAGCTTTGAATACATTTTTATCATCATCTGAGTTGATGGTAATAGTTTTTCTATCAAATTTTGCTGATTGCATTTGTGATGATAAAGACCTAGACCATATTAAATTATAAAGTTTATATTGATCAGTGCTTAAGTATTTTTTCATATCTTCAGGTTTTCGAATTATTTCTGTTGGACGTATAGCTTCGTGAGCTTCTTGAGCATTCTTTGCTTTTTTACCACTATAATTTAGCGGTTGTTCTGGTAAATATTTATCTCCATAATTCTGCATTATAAAATCTCTGAAAGATGTTATTGCATCTTTTGAAATATTAGTTCCATCTGTTCTCATATAAGTAATTAATCCTACGGTTTCACCTTCAATATCAATTCCTTGATATAGTCTTTGAGCAATTTGCATTGTTCTTGATGCTCCAAAACCAAGTTTACTGGATGCTGTTTGTTGTAATGTTGATGTAGTAAAAGGTCCTGATGGATTTCTGTTATAAGTTTTTGAGCTTATATCTGTTATACTGTATTTTTTATTTTTTATTTTTGATATAGCGTCATTAATATCTTGTTTATTTTTAAATGAAAATTTTTCAATTTTATTTCCATCTAATTGAGAAATAGTTGTATTTATTTTTTCATTTTTGTTATTTTTAAAAATTATATTTAAAGTCCAAAATTCTTTTGGTTGAAAAACTTCTATTTCCTGTTCTCTTTCGGTTAAAAGTCTTAGAGCTACAGACTGAACTCGACCAGCAGATTTAGAGCCTGGTAATTTTGTCCATAGAATGGGGGAGATATTAAAACCTACTAGATAATCTAGAGCTCTTCTTGCCATATAAGCATCAACTAAATGCGGCTCTATTTTTCTTGGATTATCTATTCCATTTGTAACTGCTTTTTTTGTTATTTCGTTAAAAACAACTCTTTCAACTTCTTTATCTTTTAATAGTTTTTTTTCTTCAAGAAACTCTTTTACATGCCAAGCTATCGCTTCACCTTCTCTGTCAGGGTCAGTAGCTAGAATAATTTTTTTTGAATCTTTAGCACTATCTGTAATTTCTTTTAAATATTTTTTTGAAAAACTATCTACTTCCCAAATCATTTTAAAATCATTTTCAGGATCAACAGAACCATTTTTCGAAGGCAGATCTCTTATATGTCCATAGCTTGCAAGAACTGTATAATCTGATCCTAAATATTTATTAATTGTTTTTGCTTTTGCTGGACTTTCAACAATAACTAGATTCATATTTAGAGAACGTACTTAAAACAGTTAAACTGTCAAATTATTAAATTTTTGTCTTAGTTTCTTCTTTATTTATCAAGCGTTTAACGTTTTCTCTATGAGTGTAAAAAATTAAAATAAACATTATGAAGTAAAACATAATGTTATCATTGCTATAAAAAAATATAAAAATAGGAACAGTTAATGATCCAAGAATTGATCCTAATGATGAGTATTTAGAAATTAAATATGTGATTACCCAAACAATACCAAAAACAATACCCAAAAAATAATTTAAAATAATCAAAATTCCAACATATGTTGCAACACCCTTACCACCTTTAAATTTCAACCATATTGGAAAAACATGTCCTAAAAATACAGATAATGAACAAATGTAAATTAATTCTGGATAATTTAATTTAACATAAATTATTGGCAAAACCGCTTTTAAAATGTCTAGTAATAAGGTTGAGTAACCTAAAAATTTATTACCAGTTCTTAAAACATTGGTGGCGCCTATATTACCTGATCCTGTTTCTCTTATATCTTTTTTTAAAAAAATTTTTGTTAATAAAAAACCAAAAGGAATAGAACCTAATAAATATGATAAAAGTGATAAAATAAAAATTTCCATTTAAATATTGTAAAGTTCTTGTCCTTTTACGTATGTACTCATCACTTTTCCTTGTAATCTTTTATTTTCAATTGACGTATTTTTTGATTTAGAAACCAAATTTTCTTGCTTTACTATCCAAGGTTTATTTATATCTACAATACAGAAATCTGCATCATTACCCACGGATAAATTACCTTGATTAATTTTTAAAATTTTTGCTGGATTTGAAGTTAATGCAGCAATAATTTTTTCAAGTTTTACAGATTCATTGTGATATAATTCTAATGACAAGGATAATAACGTTTCAATACCAGTTGCTCCTGTTGCGGCTTGAGCAAACGTTAATCTTTTTTGTTCTTCATCTTCAGGTTTGTGATCTGAAACTATTACATCGATTGTACCATCATTTAATCCTTGCACTAAACTTAATCTATCATCTTCGGTTCTAAGTGGTGGTGACAATTTTAAAAAAGTTCTAAAGTCACCAATATCATTTTCATTTAAAGATAAATTATTTATTGATACCCCACAGGAAAATCTTACTTTATCTTTTCTATCTTTAATAATTTCAACTGCTTTTCCTGATGAAATCTGAGAAATGTGATAACGACAATTATATTCTTCTAATAATGTTAAATCTCTCTCTATAATTATTAGTTCTGCTATTTCTGGGATACCCTGCAGACCAAGTTTTGTCGAAATTATTCCATCATTTATCATGCCATTTTCAGCTAATTCTTGATCTTCCGCATGTTGCATTATTAAAGATCCTAAATCTTTTGCTGAATTCATTATTCTGGACATAACTCTTGTATTCTGAATTGTTCTAATTCCATCTGTAAATGCTATTATCCCTTTACTTTGCAGTAGACCAAACTCTGTCATATTTGTACCTTCAGTGCCCTTTGTTAGAGATGCTGTGGGAAATATATTTATTTTTGATTTATCTCTACCTCGTCTTTTTAAAAAATCTACTATAGAAACGTTGTCAATTATTGGATCAGTATTAGGCATTGTTACAACTGAGGTTACCCCCCCAGACAATGCAGCATTGCTCAAAGTTCTAAAATTTTCTTTATATTCATAACCTGGTTCACCAACAAATACTCTCATATCAACTATACCTGGGAAAATATAATTCTCTTTTAAATCAATAACTTTTTCTCTACTAGGAATGTTGTTTTTATTCACTTTTTTTCCAACACCTTCAATTTTTCCATCTTCACCTATTATTAATCCTCCTATCTCACTTATGTTGTTATGAGGATCAATTATATTTGCGTTAATAAAGTATTTCTTTTTCATCATTCACAAAAAATTTTTAAACATGCCATTCTTATCGCAACACCTAATTCAACTTGTTCTTTTACAACACTCATATTGGTGTCATCAGCTAGTTTTGTATCAATTTCAATACCGCGGTTCATTGGACCAGGATGCATAATAATTGAATCTGATTTTGCATATTCTAATTTATCCTGTGTTAGTCCATAGTATTCATAATACTCTCTATTAGATGACAGGAATGAACTACTCATTCTTTCATTTTGAAGTCTAAGCATCATTACTATGTCGCAATCTTTTACACCTTTCTTCATATTTGAAAAAATATTAACCCCAAATTTTTCTATATCTTTAGGTAAAAGGTTTGAAGGAGCTACAATATTAACTTCGGCACCCAACATGTTTAGCAAGTAAATATTAGATCTTGCTACTCTTGAATGTAGAATATCTCCACAAATTGCAACCTTTAATCCTTGAATTTTTTTTTTCCTATTCAATATAGTTAATGCATCAAGTAATGCTTGGGTAGGGTGCTCTCTCCTTCCATCACCAGCATTTAAAACAGCACAATTAACTTTTTGAGATAAAAGATTACAAGCTCCTGAATCTTGATGTCTAATAACTATTATATCAGGATGCATTGCATTTAATGTCATTGCAGTGTCTATTAGCGTTTCACCTTTTTTAATTGCTGAGTTTGTTATATTCATTGACATAACATCTGCACCTAATCTTTTTCCTGCTAGCTCAAATGAGCTTTGTGTTCTTGTTGATGGTTCAAAAAAGAGGTTAATTTGAGTTTTCCCCTTAAGTAAATCTAATTTTTTATTTTTGCTTTTGTTTAATTCAATAAATTTTTCAGCTTCTTTCAAGATTAAATTAACATCATTTATTGATAAATCTTGAATACCTAGGAGATGTTTTTGAGAAATTTTAATAGCTTTGGTTTTAGTTGCCATTAAAACCAACTCTATAGCCACTAAGGTTGATTAATGCAAGTATTAATTATTAATAAAATCTATGGCACCCTGTAAGATAAATGCAGCAGCATTTTTATCTATATTTTTTTCTCTTTTAGTTACGTTAATACCTAAATTTTCGGTTAATTTAAACGCTCCAACTGTTGATAATCTTTCATCCCAAAGACTTATTGGAAGATCAATTTCTTTTGATATTGCTTTTGACACATCATTTACTGATTGAGAAGATTTACCAAAGGTTCCGTCCATATTAATTGGATTTCCAATAATTATTCCTTTAATGTTATTTTCTTTAATAATATCCTCTAATTCATTGATAAGATCTTCAAATTTGGATTTGTTTATTGTTTTAAGCGGTGTGGCAATTTTTTGATTTTCATCACATATAGCTACACCAATTCTCTTTGAACCTAAATCAAGACCAATTAATCTAGATGTATTAAGCTGTTTCTTTTTAAATTCCTCAATTGTGATCATATTGTATATTATTTACTTAAGTGATAGTTTGCGGCAATATTTTTACCATATGAGTATAGATCTTAAAACAGTAAAGCACATTTCGAAATTAGCAAGAATTTCTATTGATGATGAAAAAGCTAATAAATTAAAGGGTGACTTAAATAATATATTTGAATTTATAGAAAAATTAAATGAATTAAATACTGATAATGTTCAAGCCTTAACATCAATTGCTGAAACCACTCTAAGATTTAGAAAAGATGAAATTAAATCAGAAAATATTAGAGAAAAAATTTTAAAAAACTCTCCTGAAGAAAATAAAGATTTTTTTGTTGTACCAAAGGTTGTTGAATAATGTCAGATATAACAAGTCAAAGTTTATTCGAATTAACATCGAATATAAAAGAAAAAAAACTATCTTCAGGGGAAATTACAAAAGCATTTATAGATCGTGCTGAAAAATCAAAAAAATTAAATATTTATGTTACGGATAATTTTGAAAAAGCAATAGATCAATCAAAGAAATTTGATTCTAATCCTAACTTTGATTTAAAACTACCAGGTATTCCCATTGCTGTTAAAGATTTATTTTGTACAAATGGAGTTAGAACAACAGCAGGTAGCAAAATATTAAATAACTTCGTTCCCACATATGAGTCTACAGTTACTCAAAATTTGTGGAGTCAAGGAGCAATACTTCTTGGTAAACTTAATTGTGATGAATTTGCTATGGGCTCTTCAAATGAAACTAGTTTTTTTGGAAATGTTCAAAATCCGGTAGGAGAAAATTTAGTCCCTGGTGGATCTTCAGGAGGTTCTTCTGCAGCTGTCGCTGCAAATTTAACTCCAGTTACCATTGGAACAGATACAGGTGGATCTATTCGTCAACCAGCATCATTTACAGGAACTGTAGGACTTAAACCTACATATGGAAGTTGTTCTCGTTATGGAATTGTAGCATTTGCTTCGTCTTTAGACCAAGCAGGACCTATGACGAAAAATGTAAGAGATTGTTCTATGCTTTTAGAGGTGATTTCTTCATTTGATCAAAAAGATTCAACCTCAATTGATTACAAAAGAAATAATTATTCAAAAGAATTATCAAAAGATATTAAAGGAAAGAAAATTGGTATTCCTAAAGAATATAGAGTTGACAATATGCCTGACGAAATTGAACAGCTATGGAAAAATGGTATCTCATATGCAAAAGATTGCGGAGCAGAAATTATCGATATTTCGCTTCCACATACTAATTACGCATTACCAACTTATTATATTGTTGCACCAGCTGAAGCATCTTCAAATCTAGCAAGATATGATGGTGTTAAATATGGATTTAGATCTCCTGGTCAAAATTTAATAGAAATGTATGAAAAAACTAGATCTGAAGGTTTTGGTGATGAAGTTAAAAGAAGAATTATGATTGGAACTTATGTTTTATCTTCTGGTTACTATGATGCCTATTATCTAAAAGCGCAGAAAGTAAGACAATTAATAAAAAAAGATTTTGATGATGCCTTTTCTAAAGTTGATGCAATTTTAACTCCATCTACTCCAAGCTCAGCATTTAAAATTGGTGAAAAAACAAATGATCCAGTATCAATGTATTTAAATGATATATTTACAGTTCCAATAAATCTAGCGGGCTTACCAGGTATTTCTATACCAGCTGGTAAAGATAAAAATAATTATCCTTTAGGCCTTCAAGTAATTGGAAAACCTTTTGATGAACAAAATATACTTAATATTTCTTATGCATTAGAAGATAAGATTAATTTTAAAAATGATATTTCAGACTGGTGGTTAAGTGAGTAAAAATAGTGAATATCTTATTGAAAGAGAAAATAAACAATATGAAGTGATAATTGGTTTAGAAGTGCACGCTCAAGTTACTTCAGAATCAAAACTTTTCTCTCAATCATCAACAAAATTTGGTGCAGAACCAAACACTCAAGTTAGTCTCGTAGATGCAGCATTTCCAGGAATGTTACCAGTTATAAATGAATTTTGTATTGAACAAGCAATTAAAACTGGAATAGGACTTAAAGCCAAAATAAATAAAAAATCTGTCTTTGATAGAAAAAATTATTTTTATGCAGATTTACCCCAAGGATATCAAATCTCTCAATACAAATATCCAATTGTCGGTGAAGGAAAAGTAATTTTAGATATGCCGAATGGTCAAAAAGAAATTGGAATTGAAAGATTACACTTAGAGCAAGATGCAGGTAAAAGTATTCATGATATTGATCCAAATAATACATTAGTTGATTTAAATAGATCTGGAGTGGCTTTAATGGAAATAGTAAGTAAGCCTGATTTGAGATCTCCAGATGAAGTAAACGTTTATATAAAAAAATTAAGATCGATAATGAGATATTTAGGAACATGTGATGGCAATATGCAAGAAGGTTCTTTGAGGGCAGATGTTAATGTATCAGTAAGATTAAAAGGGGAGACTGAATTTGGCACCAGGTGTGAAATTAAAAATGTTAATTCAATAAAATTTATGCAAATGGCAATAATATCCGAAGCAAATAGACAAATAGATTTGTTAGAGGAGGGGAAAGACATAGATCAAGAGACAAGACTTTTTGACACTAAAAGAAATGAGACAAGATCTATGAGATCAAAAGAAGACGCGCATGATTACAGATATTTTCCTGATCCAGATCTATTACCGCTTGAAATAAGCCAAGAATTAATTGAAAAAATAAAATCAGATATACCTGAATTACCAGATGAAAAGAAAAAAAGATTTATAGATAAATTTAATCTTTCACCATATGAAGCAACAATTTTGGTATCTGATATTGAAACATCAAATTTCTTTGAGGAAGTTATAAAAAATTCAGATGTTAAATTAGCAACAAACTGGATCACAGGTGAATTATTTGCAGTTTTAAATGAAAAAAATTTAGAAATATCTCAAAGCCCAGTTAGTGCTAAAAATCTATCAAAACTTATAAACCTTATAAAAGATGGAACTATATCAGGAAAAATAGCTAAAACGGTTTTTGAACAAATGATAGATGGAGATCAAGATCCATTAATAATAGTAAAAGAAAAAGGTTTAAAACAAGAAAGCGATCCAAAAGCGATAGAGGAATTGATAAATAAAGTTATTGAAAATAATTCAGATAAGGTTGCTGAATATAAATCTGGTAAAGATAAATTATTTGGTTTTTTTGTTGGTCAAGCCATGAAAGAAAGTAAAGGAAAAGGCAATCCTCAATTAATAAACAAAATATTAAAAGATAAGTTGAATGGATAAAAATTTCATAATTGATCAAAATATGATCAATTATATTTTTTCACATACAAATAATCTTCACAAAGTACAAAAAAAATTATTAAAATATAACGAAAAACTTGGTCATATTAAAAAATTACAAATTTCAATTCTACAAGCTAACTTCATACAATTTATCATAAAAATTAATAACTATAAATCATATTTAGAAATTGGCACTTTTACAGGTTACAGTATTTTATCTGCTGCACTAGCCTTACCTAAGAATTGCAAATTAATTGGTATAGATAAAAATTTAAAAACTAACAATGAGGCAATTAAGTTTTTTAAAGAAGCAAAACAAGATAAAAAAATAAATCTTCTTTGTGAAAATGGAAAAATTGCTCTTGAAAATCTAATTAAGAAAAAGGAAAAATATGACGTGATATTAATTGATGCAGATAAAGAAAATTATATAAATTATTTTAATCAGTCTCTTAAATTAAAAAGCAAAAAGGGTATAATTTTAATTGATAATACACTTTGGAAAGGAGATGTTGCAAATCCAAAGATAAAAGACAAATTAACTATAAAATTAAGAGAATTTAATAAATACATAAAAAAATTACCTATTAATAAGTATATTTTACCAATTGGTGATGGTTTTACAGTTTGTTGGTAATTATGTTTGAAATCCTATCTTTTTATAAAATATCAAAACTTAATAAGTTAAAAATTATTAAAAAAAATATTTTAAAAGAAACTAATAAGCTTGATATTAAAGGTCTTATAATATTATCTCCTGAAGGAATTAATGGTACAATATCAGGTAGTCATAAAAAAATTAAACTTACAATTACAAAAATAAAGAATATCTTATCAATTGATAGATTTGATATTCAAAATAAATTTAACTCAAAAATATTACCATACACAAAAAATAAAGTTAAAATAAAAGATGAGGTAGTTCCAATTAATGAAAAAATTAATTTTAAAAATTTTTTTAATAAGAAATATTTATCACCTAAAAAATGGGACGAATTTATATCTAAAAAAAATATTAAACTGATTGATGCTAGAAAACCTTTTGAATATAAGATTGGTACATTTAAAAATGCTCTTAATCCAGAAACTAAAAATTTTAGAGATTTTAAAAATTATTTATCAAAATTTAGTAAAGATGAATCAATAGGGATGTTTTGCACCGGAGGTATCAGGTGTGAAAAAGCGTCTAATTATCTTAATAATAAAGGTTTTAAAAATGTTTATATGCTTAAGGGTGGTATCTTAAATTATCTTAACAAAACTGATCCAAAAAAAAGTAAGTGGAATGGTGAATGTTTTGTTTTTGATAAAAGAGTTACTATTAAAAAAAACCTAGAAATTGGAAATTATACTGTTTGTGGTGGTTGTAGAATGCCATTGCATAAAAAACTAACTAAATCAAAAAAGTATAAAGTAGGCCTATCATGTCCAAATTGTTTTGATAAATTGACAAATGATCAAATAAAACGTTTCACAATGAGGCACAATCAAATAATAAATTCAAAAAAATAATATCATGAATATATTAAGTGATGACATCAAAGAATTAATTAAAAAATTAGCGATACCTGCATCTGTAGGTACACTCTTTCAAACGTTATATAATATTGCTGATACATATTTTGCAGGAAAAATATCACCTGAAGCTTTGTCAGCTTTAACAAAATCTTTTCCAATTTATTTTATTATTATTGCCTCATCTATTGGTATCACAGTTGCAGGTACATCACTTATAGGTAATAGCATTGGAGAAAAAAATAATAAAAATGCTTCAATTTATTTCTGCCAATTAATTTTCTTTTCTTTTTTGATAATTCTGTTGATTACTTTTATTGGTTTAAATTATGCATCAGACCTTTTTTCAATTATGGGTTCAACTAACGAGGTAATAAATCTTGGCTTACAATATACAGATATCATTTTCCTTGGTTCATTTATTTTTATTTTAGTTGTTGCATTAAATTCATTACTTCATGCAGAAGGCGATACGAAAACTTATAGAAATGCTTTAATATTATCTTTTTTTTTAAACATATTGTTAAATCCAATTTTAATATTTGGATTTTATTTCATACCAGCTTTGGGTATGAAGGGTATTGCTATAGCAACTCTAATTGCTCAAACAGTCGCTTTTTTAATTATATTTAAAAAAGTTTTAAAAAGTAAATTAATTAAAAACATACTTATTTCTTATTTTATTCCTAAATTTTTTTTTTTAAAAAATATTTTTTTTCAATCTATGCCAATAATAATTTCAATTTGTGGTTATTCTATTGCTTCTGCTATTGTATTCAAATATGCAGGTTTATCAGGAGAATATGCAGCAGCTGGTTATGGAGCTGGCACTAAAATTGAACAAGTGGTTTTATTGCCAATCTTGGGAATAAATACAGCAATTATCACAATTATTGCTCAAAATTTTGGTGCACGAAATATTTTAAGAATTAAAGAAACGTACTTCCAAGCTATAAAATATGCTTTCATTATAATGATTATTTCTTCTTTTATTATTTATTTTGGTGCTGAAATGATAACAAAATTATTTTCAAAAGATTTAGAGGTCGTTGAATTTGGAAAATTATATTTGGAGATTTCAGCCTTTGTGCTACCAGCTTATCCAATATTTTTTTTATCAAATGGTTTTTTTATGGCTTTAAAAAAAGCTGAAAACGCATTAATTGCTAATATTTGCCGAAATGGAATTTTTCCATTTGTCGTATTTTATACTGCAATTTATTTTAATTCTGACTTTTCTGAATTTTTTTGGTTATGGGTAATATTCAATTGGATTTTCTCTCTGATGTATCTTGGTTATACTTATTTTTATTTGAATTATAAATTAGACAAAATTAGAGCTATCAACTAACCATTCATAAAGGTGTTCTGAAAACGATCTTCTAACAAATAAATTAACATTATTCTTTGACTTGTGATGAAGAATTACATCAATATGATTTACTATCGTTTGTGTTGATGAACCAACATTATTTTTAAATTTTTCGAAATTAAAAGGTGATCCAGATGATAATAATTCAAATATATTTTCTCCTTTTATATTTATGCAAATTAATTGTGAAGAGATATCAGTAATTGATCCAAAATTTAAAGACGAAATATCTTTATAAAGTTGATCAAAAATATTTGAATTTTTATTTTCATCAAAATATATCATCCATTCATCCGGACTTAGCCACAAAACATCATAGTTTTCATTTGATGAACTGGTATTTGACTCAGAAGGTAAAATAATAGATAGAATTTTACCCACTTTGGTAAAAAATTCTTTATTTTTTCCCCTGATATCAATTTTAATTTTTTCTTCAGATAAATTAATATCGATATTGTTTTTATTAATATTCGAAATATTTGGATGTAAAATGTCAAGCATTTAGTCTTTTATTCTCCTTGTCTAAAAAAATTGTGTCAGAAACGGTCACATTAATGTTTTTGTTTTCCATTGGAATAATTAACTTTTGACCCTTCATTGTTTTACCACTTCTAACTACAGCCAAGGCAATTGATTTATTTAGGTTTGGACTAAAATAGCTTGAAGTTACATGTCCTAGCATATCTATAGGCTTTGATTTAATGTCTGAAACAATTTGAGCACCTTCTTCCAAAATTTCTTTTGGATCATCTGTAAGTAGTCCTACCAATTGCTTTCTATCTTCTCTAATAGTATCACTTCTATATAAAGATCTTTTACCAATGAAGTCATATTTCTTTTTACTTACAATCCAATCCATCTGTAAGTCTGAAGGAGTCATTGTGCCGTCTGTATCTTGTCCAACAATAATGAAACCTTTTTCAGCTCTGAGTAGGTGCATTGTTTCAGTACCATAAGGTGTCAAATTAAACTCTTTCCCAGCTTCTATACACATTTTCCATAATGAATTTCCATATTTCGACTCTATGTTAATTTCATAGCTTAGTTCACCCGTAAAACTTATTCTCATTATTCTACAATTTATATTTTCAAGTTTATCTTCTTTAAATGACATATGAGGAAAGTTTTCATCACTTAAATCTAAATTTGGAAAAAGTTTGTTAAGAATTTTTTTTGAATTTGGACCACAAATACTTGCTGTAGAATAATGATCTGTCACTGATGTTAAATAAACATCTAACTCTGGCCACTCCGTTTGTAAATAATCCTCAAGTTTGCTTAATACATTTGCGGCTCCCCCAGTAGTAGTTGTCATAAGATAATGATTTTCAGATATTCTTGTAGTAACACCGTCGTCATAAACCATACCATCCTCGTTTAACATAAGTCCGTATCTACATTTTCCGATTGCAAGTTTTGACCAAGCATTTGTGTAAACTCGATTTAAAAATTCTGATGCATCTGTTCCTTGGATATCAATTTTTCCTAGAGTTGATGCGTCTAAGATACCTGCACTGTCACGTGCCGCTTTACTTTCTCTTTGAACAGCATCATGCATATTTTCTCCATTTTTTGCATAGTACCAGGGTCTTTTCCACTGACCAACATTTTCAAATTCTGCATTATTTTCTACATGCCATTCATGCATGGATGTTTTTCTTACTACTTCAAAAAATTTTCCAACATTTCTCCCAACTAGTGTTCCGAAAGTTAATGGTGTGAATGGAGGCCTAAATGTAGTTGTTCCCAATGTACCCATTTTTACACCAGCTGTATCAGCTATAATCCCAAGTGCGTGCATATTAGATAACTTTCCCTGATCTGTTGCCATACCAGTCGTTGTATATCTTTTTACATGTTCAATTGATCTAAAGCCTTCTTTTAAGGCTAATTTAATATCTTTTGCAGTTGAGTCGTTTTGAAAATCTATAAAGCATTTTGTTTTACCTAAAGGTATTTTATTTGGTAAAAGCCATATATTTCTTTTATCATTTTCTTTAGAGCAAATTATATTTGTTTCTTGGTAATCTTGATTATCTATATCTAAGAATTTATTAATTTTATTGACTGTTTTATCTATAATATTTTCTAAATCAAAATCTCCATTGCATGAACCAACAGAAATTTGATCCTCACTTTTTTCTTTTGGTAAGAATACTTGGTCTTCATCTCTAAAATCTAATTTACCTCCAGATTGAGTATGCATATGCACCATAGGTGTCCATCCACCACTCATTCCTAAACAGTCACAACTTAATCTAATTTTATTGCCTACAGTAGTATTTCCATCTTCTGATAGTTTCATGATTTCTAATGAATTTATTTTTCTGTATCCAAAAGTATTTGTTACTACATGATTAAAGTAGATTTTTATTCCTAGACTTTCTGCTTGTTTGATTAATTCAGAGCTAGCAGATTTCCTTAAATCAACAATTATATTCTTTATACCTTTTTTATGAAGTGAAATTGAAGTTTCGTATGCACTATCATTATTTGTAAATAATATTATATTTTCTCCACAGGTAACGCCGTAATAATCCAAATATTTGTTTATAGAATTAGATAATAATATTCCTGGTCTATCATTATTGTTGAATACAAGTGGTCTTTCAATTGATCCAGTTGCAATTACAACTTTCTTTGCTCTTATTTTCCATAATCGTTGTCTAATCTTATTTTTCTTTTTTTCCTCTGGTAAATGATCTGTTAAATTTTCTTTAGCTAAAAGAAAATTGTATCCATGATAAGCTGCAATACTTGTTCTTGTCTTAATTGTTAAATTACTTAGTTTTTTAATTTCTTGAATTTCATTTTTTAACCATTCACTTGATAATTTATCATCAATCTTAATATTTTCATTATTTTGATAAATTGTAGAACCACCTAGTATTTTTTTGTCATCTACTAATAAAGTTTTTAAATTATTTTTTGCAGCCATTTTTGCAGCAATAATACCTGAAACTCCACCACCGATTACCAATACATCGTAGTGAACATGTTTGTGATCATATATATCAGGATCTGGTTCTGTAGGAGATTTTCCTAAACCTGCAGATAATCGTATTAATGGTTCATATACTTTTTTCCAAAAACTCTTTGGCCACATAAATGTTTTATAATAAAAGCCAGCAGGAATTAACGGTGATATAAAGTTATTAATTCCCCCAATATCAAATTTTACGTTAGGCCAGCAATTTTGAGAACTTGCTTCTAATCCTTCATACAATTCTAACTCAGTTGCTCTTACATTTGGTTCAGTTAAGTCTTTTTTACTACCAATTTGACAAATTGCATTAGGTTCTTCTGCTCCACAAGAAACTATGCCTCTTGGTCTGTGATATTTAAAACTTCTACCGACTAAATGGATACCATTTGCTAAAAGTGCTGACGCTAAGGTATCACCTTCATATCCAAAATAAGTCTTACCATCATATTTAAATGAAACTCTTTTAGTTTCATCAATATATTCAGTTTTATGTATTCTATAATTGGGCATTACTTATAATTTACAGGAGGTTTTTCACCCATTTTATAAACAGATAATATTTTATCATTAGATGTATCTCTTACAACGTTGAACCATTTCCTACATCCGTGAACATGATTCCATCTTTCAAATTGAATACCTTTAATATTTTTTCTCATAAATAGATATTCCGCCCATTCATCATCGCTAAGTTCAGTTGGTTGTTTTGGTCTAACTATATGAGCTTCGCCACCTGAAGAAAATTCACTTTGATCTCTCTCTCCACAAAATGGACAATTAATTAAAAACATTATTAATGTGCAACTGCTGCAGCACCATGTTCATCAACAAGATCACCGCTTACAAATCTATTTAAATTAAATGCTGCATTTAATTTATGTGGCTCATCATTTGCGATTGTATGAGCGAATAAATCTCCCGATCCTGGAGTAGCTTTAAAACCACCGGTACCCCAACCACAATTAAAATATAAACCTTTTATATTAGTTTTACTTATAATAGGGCTTGCATCTGGACATATATCAACAATTCCTCCCCATTGTCTTAACATCTTCATTCTACTAAAAATAGGGTAGAGTTCTAAAATAGCCTTTAAAGTTTCTTCAACAATATTATGACTACCTCTTTGAGTGTATGAAACATATGAATCTGTTCCCGCACCTATAACTAATTCGCCTTTATCCGATTGACTTACATAAGCATGAACTGCATTTGACATTACAACAGTATCAATAATTGGTTTTACTGGTTCTGAAACTAACGCTTGTAATGGTTTGCTTTCAAGAGGCAGTTTTAATCCAGCCATATTTGCAATTACACTTGAGTGACCTGCAGCAGCAACTCCAATTTTATTAGTTTTTATAAATCCTTTAGTGGTTTCTAATCCTTCAACTTTATCACCATTTCTTTTTATTCCTTTAACTTCACAGTTTTGAATTATATCAACACCCATATCGCTTGCGCCTCTTGCATAACCCCAGGCAACAGCATCATGTCTTGCAGTTCCTGCTCTCCTTTGTAATGTTCCGCCCAAAACTGGGTATCTGATATCAGGTGATGTATTTATAATTGGGCAAAATTTTTTAACTTCCTCAGTATTTAACCAAACAGCATCAATTCCGTTTAGTCTATTAGCATGTGTTCTTCTTTTTAAATCTCTTACATCTTGAAGATTGTGAGCTAAATTCATTACACCTCTTTGACTGAACATCACATTGTAGTTTAGCTCTTGAGATAAATTTTCCCATAGTTTAAGTGCATGATCATATAAACCAGCACTAGCATCCCATAAATAATTTGATCTAATGATTGTAGTGTTACGCCCTGTATTTCCACCACCTATCCAACCTTTTTCTAAGACTGCAATATTTTTTAAATTATGTTTCTTTGCTAAATAATAAGCAGTAGCTAAACCGTGTCCGCCACCACCCACAATAATAGCATCGTATTCTTTTTTTGGCTCTGGATTTCCCCATGCTTGTTGCCAATTCTCATGCTGTGATAAAGCATTTTTTATTAGAGAGAATACTGAATATTTGTTTTTCATATTTTGGAGAAATTACTTGAATATGATTGAATATTCAATGATTTCAAGTTACACATATTTACACGGAAGGATGGGTGAGCTGGTTTAAACCAGCGGTTTGCTAAACCGCCGTACGCTTGAAAAGGTGTACCGAGGGTTCGAATCCCTCTCCTTCCGCCATTAGTTATTTTCAATCAATTATTATTTAGTAATAATTCAAGCTCAGTTTCTACTGATTTAAAAACATTATCCCAATCACCAAATTTATTTTGTTGGAATATTTTAATAGAATCGTAAAAAGAATTACTTTTGTTTTGTATGTACCATCTCCAATCAGGATTGTAACAAAGCAATAACCATGTTTTTTTGTTAATTGTCCCAGCTAAATGTGCAACTGAGGAGTCGCTCGTAATTAATAAATCTATATTTTTTAATATTGATAAAGTATCCTTATATGCATCTTCTGTGTTATCTAAATCTTTAGAATATTCAATAATATATTTTTCATATTTATTTTCTTTGATTTGGTTTGTGCCATCACCTTTTTGTAAACTAATTACATTTATTTTTTTGTTTTTAATAATTTTATCAAATTTATTGAGTGGAATGGATCTTCTAATATCTCCAACATAATTTTTGCTACCTTGCCAAAATAAGCCAATTTTAAACTTATTAAATTTTTTTAATTTGCTGTTCCATAATTCATCATTAGTTCTAGAGTTGGTTATAAAATTATCATTTTTAATAAATGACTTGTTTTCCTCGTAATAGAATTTTGGAAGTGATAATAAATTTTGATAATAGTCATGATTTGGAATTTCATTAATTTTGTTAATAATTAAATTTTTAGAATTTTTAAATAAGAAATTTAACTTTTTATTTATAAAAAAAATAATTTTATTTCCTTTTAAAATATTTAAATATCTACTAAACTGAATTGTATCTCCAAATCCTTGTTCTGAAACAATTAATATTGTTTTGTTTTTTATTTTTTCTCCTTTCCATTCTTGACTATTAAAGTTTTTCTTTAAATAATTTATATTTTGTTGATTATTTAATTGTTTTCTATACTCGTATAATTTAAATCCTTCACTGTAATTATTATTAGACAAATAAACTTTGCTTAAAGTAAATAAGCTAATAAAATCATTCCTGTTAAGATCTATTGCAAATTTTAAATATTTGATAGATTGATCAAATTCTTTTAATTCAGAGTATAATATTCCTAAATTTCGGTAAGCTGGAGCATATTTATCATTTATTGATATACATTTTTTATAATAATTAATAGCTTCCTCAAAATTAAATAAATTAAAGTATGAATTTCCAATATTATTATACGCATTAATATTTTTATTATTAATTTTTATTAATTCTTTATTTATATTTATTGATTTTTCGTGCTCTAATTTTTTTTCATATAGAACACCTAAATTAAGTAATGCAATCTCATCTTTTGGATTAAATTTTAACAACGTCTCAAAAAATTTTTCTGATTCTTCCAATTTATTTATTCCCATGTATGCAAGGCCCAGATGATATATTGCAACTATATTTTTTTTATTATTTTTATAAACTTTATCTAAGTACTTAATTGATTCTAAAAATATTTTTTTGCCAAAATATATCAAACCTAAATTTAAATTAGCTAATTCATTATTTGGATTTACTTTCAACGCTTTATTTAAATAATGAATTGCTTGATCGCTATCATTTTTCTTAATTTTACAAATTCCGATATAAATTAAACAATCTAATAAAAATTCTTTTTTTTTAATTAATTCAAATAATATTATTTCCGCTTCATTAATTTTATTTTTTTTGATTAAATAGATGCTATTTTTTAATAGTTCTAATTCTTTTTTATTATCATAATTCATTTAGTATAATGGTTTATCTTTGAAAAAATTTTGAAATTTAATTGGTTTTTGGGATAGTATGTATCTATATACATTATAGTTTTCCATAACTCTTTGGACATAATTCCTGGTCTCTTTAAATTTAATAAGCTCAACCCAATCTACATAATCTATTTGGTTTTTTTGAGGATTTTTGTTTATTTTTTTCCAATACTTCACTCTTTTTGGCCCTGCATTATATGCTGCTACAGCGAAAGGGTAGGATCCATCATAATCAAGAATTAAACCTGCAATATAAAAAGATCCTAAATTTATATTATACTCAGGACTTGTTGTTAAACGAGATTTTGAATAAGAAACTTTTGCCTGCTTAGCAACTGTCTTTGCAGTATAAGGCATCAACTGCATTAAGCCTTGTGCTCCAACTCTACTTCTTGCAGATATATCAAACTCACTTTCTTGTCTTATAATTGATAATATTAAAGCTTGTTCTGGAATTTTTCTTGATCCAACTTTATTTGGAGTGCTTATTACTGGATAATTATATTTGTTATGAAACCTTTTTTGATAAGATGCTATTTTAGAAACCTGAATAGCAAAATCAAATCTAGAGATGTCAGTTGCTAGTTTTGCCGCCAATATTTCACTCCCTGCTGAAACATTGTCATTTGCAAGAAATCTTAAAATATGTTTCGTATATTTATCTTTTTTTACTTCATCTAATAAATGTACTATTGCGACTAATTTATTTTTGTAAAAACTTTCAGCGTAATTTTTATCAACCTGAGTACTTTCTTTAAGTTCAAAAGTTTTGTTTGGATATATTTTCATATGAGATAATTGACCATAATAAGTTGTTAAATATTTTGAACCTTCTTTAAACCATTTATCTGCTTCTTCCTTATTATTTAGTGCTAAATTTGCTTTTCCAAGCCAATAAGCACCTCTTGATAAACTAATTGGATATCCAACATTATTATAAAATTTAGTAAAATGACTTTTTGCTAAAATTGGGTCTTTTAAGAAACTTAAAGCAATCCATCCACTCATCCATTCAGCCTCAGCTAATTCGGCACCCTCTGATAGTCCATGTTTGCTTGTAATTTTATAAGCTTGCTCATATCTTTTCTTATAAATAAGTGATCTCGCAATTATTGATCTTTCAACCCACCATTTATCTGGGCGAACCATATAGTCTTTATTATTTTTGATACTTAGTAAAATTTCTAAAGAACTATCAACTCTACCTCTTTTCCTTCTCCATTTGAGTCTATCATAATTTAAACCTGCATCCTTTTTTAAACTTGCAGGAACATTCGATATAGCGCTATCAACTCCATAAGATCTGCTCATTAACAATTGCCTTGCTGTATATAAAAGTTGATAATCTTTTGGTAGATATCTTAACATCCTTTTAAGGTCCCAATATTTATTCTCCCAAGCTAAATAATCAGCTCTTTTAATATAATCACTACTGTTCAAATATTTTTTAAATTTCTTTCTAAAAAAAATAAGATCATTTTTACTTAAATCAGCTGTAATAAATCCTTCTTTTATTAAATTTATAGCTGTCTCTTTATTTTTTGATAACAAAGCATCGCCTAGCATCATTTTTCCAAATCCACTTAAAGGAGGGTGTTTATTGAACCACTGTATAATTTCATTTTTAGTATGATTTTTAGAATTTATTTTATGCTCTCCTAAGTAACGAACTCTATCTATTCTTGGATAATTTTTTACTCTTTCGATAAATTGTTTATATTCTGTAAAAGTAGCCCTGTTACCGGTTGTAAGTAGATGTCTCCATTGAATAAAATCATAAATAGATTTTGCTCTTGCTTTACTTGCGGCTTTTTTTGCATCCTTCCAATTACTTTTCTCCATAAATGAAATAGCTTGTTTCGCATATTTCAAATCTCTATCGCTATAAAATTTTTGTTTTTTAATTTTTCTTAATTTTTCTTTAACTATTAGAGGCTTATTTTTTGGAATTATTACACCATCAATTTTTTTAAATATCTCTGTGGTAGTAATTTTAATTTCCTTTTGAATTTCATCTTCTTTTTCAGATGGTTTTGGTAGAGGAATGATTTCAGCTATTTTTTTTGTTCTATTTTTTTCATTTAAATCTGGTTTTTTAATAGGAAGTATAGTTTCATTTGAAAAAGCAGATTGAAACGAAAAGAAAAAAAGGATAATTGTTGTTAATAATTTTAAATACATTTTATTAAATCAAACAACTTATGTTATAAATAATTATGTTTAAAGGATCAAATGTAGCATTAATTACACCGTTTAAAGACAACAAGCTTGACGAAGAAAGTTACATAAAAATAATAAATCATCATTTGGAAAATGGAACAAATGGGTTAGTACCAGTTGGAACAACAGGTGAGTCGCCAACATTATCACATGATGAACATGAAAGAACAATTGAATTGTGTATAAAAGAAGCTACCGGTAAACTTCCCATAATAGCTGGCACAGGATCTAATTCTACAGAAGAAGCCGTATCATTAACTAAACACGCTGAAAAAGCTGGTGCGGATGGTGCTTTAGTTGTTACACCATATTACAATAAACCCACTCAAGAAGGATTATATCAACATTATAAATCAATCAATGATAACTGTGGAATTCCAATTATAATTTATAATATTCCAAGCCGTTCAGTAATCGATATGAGCGTTGAAACAATGGCTAGATTATATGAACTAAAAAATATAGTTGGAGTTAAAGATGCAACTGGTGATCTAAATCGTGTTGATCAACAAAAAGAAAAAATGGGTAATGACTTCATTCAACTTACTGGAAACGATGATAATGCTTTTGAATTTAATAAACGAGGAGGCGTTGGTACAATTAGTGTTACAGCAAACGTGGCTCCTAAATTATGCTCTGAATTTCAAAAATTATCAAAATCTTCAAATGAAGATGATTTAAAAAAGGCTCAACAACTTGATGATATGTTGCAACCGTTGCATAAAAATTTATTTATAGAAAGCAATCCTTCACCAGTTAAGTATGCTGCTAAATTACTTGGTCTATGCGATGATACTGTAAGATTACCTTTGGTAAAAATAACTGAAAATACAAAAAAGGAAGTCGAGAAAGCATTGAAAGTAGCAAAACTTATTGATGAGTGATAAATCTACATCTGGTATCAAGATCATTACAATAAATCGAAAAGCATCTTTTAATTTTTTCTTTAAGGAAATCTTAGAAGCAGGAATTGTGCTAAAAGGTTCTGAAATAAAATCTGTAAGAGACGGAAAAGTAAATATTGCAGAGTCATACGCAGTAGAAAAAGAAGGAGAAATTTTTTTAATAAATTCACATATACCCATATATAAACAAGCCAGTTATTCAAATCACAATCCTTACTCAGAAAGAAAATTGTTATTTAACAAAAGTGAAATTAACAAACTAATTGGTAAAATGAATGAGGATGGTCTAACATTAGTTCCAACTAAAATGTATTTCAAAAAAGGTAAAGCTAAAGTTGAAATAGCAGTTGCAAAGGGTAAAAAACAATACGATAAGCGACAAACCAAAAAAACTAAAGATTGGAACCGTGAAAAAGCAAGATATTTCAGACGCTCAAGTTAATTATGTATATCTATCAATTGGTTCTAATTTAGGAAATAGAATACATTTTTTAGAAAAATCTAAATATTTATTGGAAGCTAATCAAATTAAAATTATCAAAACATCTAGTTATTATGAGACTGAGTCATGGCCAGATCCTAGTTTTCCAAAATTTATTAATGCTGTATTACTTATAAAAACAAAATTAAATCAATTTCAGCTATTTAAAATAATTAAGTCTATAGAAAAAAAATTAGGCAGAAAAATAGCTCCTCAAAATCATCCAAGAAATTGTGATATTGATATATTAGATTTTAATGGAAAGATAACTAAATCAAATAAGAAATTGATCAATTTAGAGATCCCGCATCCAAGAATGCATAATAGAAACTTTGTACTTATGCCACTGTTTGAAATATGTAAGAATTGGTCTCACCCAAAATTAAAAAAAAATATAGTAAAACTCTTATCTTCTTTAAAAAAAAATAATTTAAGAAGTATTAAAGTTATCTAAATAAGTGATATAATAAAACTATGCTAAATTCTGATGAATTAATTAATAAGGTTAAATCATACAATAAGTTTCTTAACCCAGAAACTCTAACCAAAGCATATGATTTTGCAGTGAAAGTTCACAAAGATCAAAAACGACAATCAGGTGATCCCTACGTCATTCATCCTGTTGCTGTTGCAAATATTTTAACCGAACTTAAGTTGGATAGTGCAACGATAGCAACTGGTTTACTTCACGATACTATAGAAGATACTTATGCAACTTACAAAACTATAGAAGAACAATTTGGAAAAGAAGTTGCTGACTTAGTTGATGGAGTTACAAAAATTTCAGTTTTTGAAAACCAAGCTATTTCTAATTCAAAAGCTGAAAATTTTAGAAAACTCATCTTAGCAACATCTAAAGATATCAGAGTCCTTCTTGTGAAACTTGCAGATCGTTTGCATAATATGCGAACTTTGAAGGCTATTGATAAAGAGGAAAAAAGAAAAAGAATTGCTAAAGAAACTATGGAAATTTATGCGCCTCTAGCTGATAGAATGGGAATGAATAGAATAAGAGATGAACTTGAAGATCTCTCTTTTGATATTTTAAATCCTGAAGCAAGAAAAATGATCAAAGATAGATTAGACACAATAAAAGATAATAATTTAATTAATTATAATTCAGTTCTTAGTGAATTTGAAAATTTATTAAATGAAAATGATATCGATTTTAAAATTCATTCTAGAGAAAAAACTCCTTTTTCTATTTGGAGAAAAATACAAAAAAAAAGGACTTCACTAGAGCAAATTACAGATATTATTGGTTTTAGAATAATTTTAGATAATGTTGAAAATTGTTACAAAACCTTAGGTGTGATCCATAATAAATGGAATTGTATACCTGGTAGATTTAAAGATTACATTTCATCACCCAAAATAAATAATTATAAATCTCTTCATACAGCTGTGATCGGACCAAATAAAAGACCTATTGAAATACAACTAAGAACTCAACAAATGCATGAATTTGCGCAAAGAGGTATAGCTTCTCATTGGAAATATAAATCGTCAGAAAAGTTTAACTCTTTAACTTGGAAGGAATATGATTGGCTAGCAGATCTAGTAGAAATTATAGATAAAAATGAAAATCCTGAGCATTATTTTGAGTATACAAAACTCCAAATGTTTCAGGAAAATGTTTTTTGTTTTACACCAAAAGGCTCAGTAATAAAATTACCTAAAGAGGCAAGTCCAATTGACTTTGCTTATGCTGTGCATACTAAAGTAGGTGATACTGCCATTGGATGTGAAATAAATGGAAAAGAAAGTCCTTTACAATCAATATTGAGAAATGGAGATGTAGTTAAAATATTAACATCAAAAAAAGATTCACCATCTTTGCATTGGATAACAAGCGCTAAAACTGGTAAAGCTAGAGCCGCTATAAGAAGATACTGGCAATATAAAGAAGATAACAAACCTATAGAAAAAAAGTATAATACTACCCTTTGGATGTCTTTACCCGACAAACCTGGAATATTAGGTGACGTCACAACAATGATTGGAACCAATAATGTCAACATTTCAAGTGTTGAAATGGTAGAAAAGACTAAAAGAACCATTAATTTTAGGTTCAACTTAATTATTCAAGATTTGAAAAACTTTACAAAACTTATTAGTGAGCTAAAACAGAAAGAATATAACTTCAAAATAATTAGACATAAAAATAAAAAATATGCTTTCTTTAAAAGATTCTTTAGCGGTTTTAAAAAAAACTGATGCGCTTTTAGAGGGACATTTTGTTTTATCTTCAGGTTTACATTCACCTCAATATGTTCAGTGTGCAAAATTACTAAGTTATCCAAAAAAATCAGAAAAATTTTGTAAATCGTTAAGTAGTAAAATAAAAAAAAAATTTAAAAATATTGATATAATTCTATCACCAGCTATGGGAGGTATAGTTATAGGTTATATTGTAGGAAATATATTGAATAAGGAAACAATTTTTTGTGAGAGAGTTAACGGGAAATTTACTTTAAGAAGAGGTTTTTCAATAAAAAAAAATTCTAAAGTTTTGATTGTGGAAGATGTAATCACTACAGGCAAATCAAGTTTAGAGTGTGCTAGACTTGTAAAAAAATTTAAATCAAAAGTAATTGGATATGCATGTTTGATAAATAGATCTAATAAATTAAGTCTAAAAATTAAAGATAAAAATATTGTCTCTCAAATTAAATTAGAAATACCAACTTATAAAAAAAATGATTTACCAATTAACTTAAAAAAAATTCCAATTACTAAACCTGGAAGCAGATATTTAAAATGAAATCTCGACTAGGAGTTAACGTAGACCATATCGCCACATTAAGAAATGCAAGAGGAGAGGGACATCCCGATCCAATTTTATATGCAAGACAAGTTATGAATTTTGGTGCAAATTCTATTACCATTCATTTAAGAGAAGATCGTAGACATATTCGAGATAGAGACATAGCTCTATTTTCAAAAATAAAAAAAGTACCAATAAATTTAGAAATGGCCGCTAATAATGAAATGCTTAAGATCGCATTAAAATATAAACCTAATTTTGTATGCATTGTTCCTGAAAAAAGAAACGAAATAACTACTGAAGGAGGTTTAAATATAATAAAAAATAAAAAAAAAATTACAAAAATAATTAATAAATTAAATTCAAAAAAAATTAGAACTAGTCTTTTCATCGATCCAAATATCAAGGATGTTTTTGCATCAAAAAAATTAAATTCAAAATGCGTGGAACTTCATACAGGAAAATTTGCATTAAAAGTTAAAAACAACAAAAATTATTTAGTTGAGTTTAAAAAAATAAAGAAGTGTGCTGCGTTAGCAAAAAAACTAGGAATGGAAGTTCATGCAGGACACGGTTTAGATTATAAATCAACTCAAATCTTAAAAAAGATTAAATCTATAGAAGAATTTAATATTGGACATTTTATAATAGGTGAGTCCATCATGCATGGTATGAAAAAAGTAATCAGCAATTTTAGAAAAATATTAAACTAATGATAATTGGTAACGGTGTTGATATTATTGACAATAAAAGAATAGAAAAATCCTTAAAAATTAAAGGTTTTAAAAAAAGAATTTTCACATTGAATGAGATTAATCAATCAAAAAATTACAAGAAT
>CACLYQ010000011.1 GCA_902611175.1 uncultured Pelagibacteraceae bacterium | reverse complement strand
TGCAGTTTTTATAAGATCAATATTAATTCAGCCATTTTATATACCATCATCATCAATGGAAAATAATTTGTTAGTTGGTGACAGATTATTTGTTACGAAATTTTCTTATGGATACAGCAAACATTCATTTCCTTTTAGTCCTCCTATTTTTAAAGGACGTTTATTTAATAAAAAACCTGAAAGGGGTGATGTTATAGTTTTTAAAACACCTGCTGATAATCGTACAGATTATATTAAAAGATTGATTGGTCTACCAGGTGATACAATACAGTTTATTGATGGTGATTTATATATTAACTCCAATCAAGTATTAAAAACAATTAAAAGTAAAAATGATAAATTATATTGTGGATCAAATCAAATTGATGTCAATATATTTGAAGAAAAACTTCCGAACGGTAAAATTTATTTAGCATCATATAGAACAGATATAAGCTTTAAAAATTCTGATAAATTTATTGTTCCTGAAAATCATTATTTTTTTTTAGGCGATAATAGAGATTGTTCAAAAGATAGTAGATATTTATCGGAAGTCGGTTATGTGAGTCAAAATAATTTAGTTGGTAAGGCTCAAATTTTATTTTTTTCATCTAACCCAAGAAAAGGGAGTATTTTCAACATATTAAAATGGGACGAAATTATCAGATTCAAAAGATTTTTCAAAAAAATTATATAAAAATTATGAAATTAATTAAATTACAAAAAAAAATTAATATCACTTTTAAAAATGACAAACTTTTAATCAATGCATTGACCCACAAAAGTTATGATGCAAAAAATAATTATGAAAAACTTGAATTTTTAGGAGATAGGGTTTTAGGATTTGTAATATCAAAAAAACTATTAGAATTATATCCAGAAGAGAAGGTAGGAATAATAGATAAAAAATTGGCCAATTTAGTAAACAAAAATAAATGCTTTGAAATTGGTAAAATACTTGAATTAGATAATTATATTCTAACAGGAAATACAAAAAAGAAAAAAAAAATAAATATAGAAAAAAAAATTATATCAGATTGCTGTGAATCTTTAATTGGAGCAATTTATATTGATAGAGGTTTAGAAAGTTCATCTAAATTTATTTTAACTTTTTGGGAGAATTATTTGAATTTATCAGATGTTACTGTTGTTGATTCAAAAACTAGACTTCAGGAATATTCATTAAAAAAATTTAAAACATTGCCTGTATATAAGCTTATTTCAAACACTGGACCAAATCATAAACCAAACTTTAAAATAAGTGTAAAAACTAAAGATAATAAAATAGCAATTGCGGAGGGCACATCAAAGAAAAATGCTGAGCAGGCAGCTGCAAATCAACTTCTTAAAGATATAAATCTATAATGAATTGGCAAGACAAGGGATATTTATTATCTAAAAATAAATATAATGAAAATTCTTTAATCACTGAATTTTATACAGAAAAAAAAGGTAAGATTGTAGGAATTATATTTGGCGCAACATCAAAAAAAATTAAGAATTATCTCTTTGAAGGAAATAGACTTCATCTCAATTATAACTCAAAGTCGCAATCAAAAATTGGCGCTCTTAAGGTTGAGATAGATGCTTTTAAAACACCTTATTTTCTAGAAGATAAAAAAAAGCTTCTCTGTATTATTTACACTATGAATCTAATTAAAATTCTCACAGTGGAGAATGAAACCAATAGAGATATATATATTTTAATAAATAAATTCTTTGATATTTTAAATGAAAAAGATTGGTTTTCTGAATTCGTAAAATGGGAACTAAATTTTTATAGATTAATAGGTTATGATATAAATTTTAAAGACTATGTTGAGGAATTTATACAGGATAAAAAGAAATCGTATGTAATAAAAAATTCAAATAAAACAATCCCAAACTTTTTAATCGATAAAGAAAACAAAAATGTAACTTTTGAGGACACATATTTAGCTTTTAAAATTGTCGGTGATTATTTAGATAAAACAATTATTAAACCTAATAATCTTAGTTTTCCAGTAACTAGACATAATTTTCAAAATTCATTAAAATTAGTCTAATTTTATTTGATCAGCAAAATATGTAATTATTGCATTAGCTCCAGCTCTTTTAAAAGAAACTAAACTTTCATATATTGATTTTTTATCTAAAATTTTTTTTGAAATTGCATATTGTATTGAACTATATTCACCAGACACCTGATATGCTATGACAGGAATCTTAAAGTTATTTTTAACATCCCTAATAATATCAAGATATGGCATTCCAGGTTTGACTATAATCATATCTGCACCTTCTTTTATATCTAATGCTACTTCTCTGAGCGCTTCATAACTATTTTTAAAATCCATTTGATACGTTTTTTTGTCTCCTTTTAAAAGACTTTTTGACCCAACCGCGTTTCTGAATGGCCCATAAAAACTCGAGGCATATTTAACAGCATAGGATAAAATTTGAACATCTTTAAAATTATTTTGATCTAAAGCTTTACGAATTTTTAAAACTCTACCATCCATCATATCTGATGGGGCAATTACATCGCAACCCATTTTTGCCTGCAATATTGATTGTTTAATTAAAATTTCTAATGTTTCATCATTTAAAATTTCATTTTTTCTAATTATTCCATCATGACCATGTGATGTATATGGATCTAATGCAACATCACACATTATTCCAATTTCGTTCTTATAATTTTTCTTGATGAATTTTATTGCTTGGCAAACTAAATTATTTTCATTTAATGCTTCAATCCCATATTCATTTTTTTTTTGGGGGTTTGTATAAGGAAATAAAGCTATCATTGGTATTCCCAATTTTAATGCTTTATCAACTATGCTTCTTAACTTATCAATAGAATATCTAAATACATTTGGCATTGAATTAATAGGAACTTTCTTTGCTTTACCTTCTGTAAGAAAGATAGGTAAAATAAAATCATTATAAGATAGATTATTTTCTTGAACTAATCTTCTAGACCAATTGAATTTTCTTGATCTTCTCAATCTTAATTTAGGATAGCTACCTGTGATAATCATTATCAATTAATTTTTTTGATGCGACAATAGTAATATTTATTATAATAGTCTATAAGATAGTAGAGCACCGATGTCACAATTATTCAATGATTTTCAAAAACAAGATATAAAATTTGATATCTCAAAATTAAAACAAGCTTGTGATGATGTATTAAAAATAAAAGGTTTTGACACAAGTCTTGGAATACCTCACTTTGCTGGTATATCTCTTAATCAAATTCCAGGTGATCCAGACTCTGTTAAAGGAAATAATGTTAGAGGTATTTATTGGACAAAGCCAGATAGCACTGGTGTTGAAGTACAGAGAGAAAATAAAATTGAAGAACATAAATATACAGAATTTGTAGACGACTTTAAAAATACATATTTCAAAGAAGTTTATGATCAGTTAATAGAAAAGTATAAACTAGGTAGGATGAGACTTCTTCTTAAAGAACCAAGATCAACATTGAGTTGGCATAGAGATCCTGAGCCAAGGCTTCATATACCTATATATACAAATCCAGGTGCAATAATGGTCGTTGACAATGTTGCAAAACATATGCCAGCAGATGGTTCTGTTTGGATTACTAATAATACTAAATACCATAATGCATTTAATGGAGGTGAAGAAAATAGAGTTCACCTCGTTGCTTGTGTTTTAAATTACAAATTTAATTAACTTGAAAAAAATTTTTATTGCTTCAGATCATGGTGGTTTTAATTTAAAAAAGAATATTTTAAAATATTTTAATAAAAATTATCCAATAAAAGATCTAGGACCAAAACAAAATAAAAAGTCTGTTGATTACCCTGATTTTGCTCATAAACTTTGTAAACAAGTGGCGAAAAACAAGAATCATGTTGGTATTCTTGTTTGTGGTTCCGGAATTGGAATGTCTATTGCTGCAAACAAAAATAGGGGAATACGCGCAGCTTTATGCTATTCAGTAAAAAATGCCAAATTATCGCGATTGCATAATGATGCAAATGTTATAACATTGGGAGAAAGGCTTATTAAAAAAACAGTTGCCTTAAAATGTGTTGAAAGCTTTCTAAAAACAGAGTTTGAAGGTGGCAGACATATAAAGAGAATTAAAAAAATATAGGTAAACAAATGTCTAGTGAAAAAAAATATTTAAATACTCAATATGAAAACTTTTTTGAGAAGAAATTAGCTGAAGCTGATCCAGAGATATTTGATGCGGTAAATAAAGAATTAATCAGACAACAAAATCATATTGAATTAATTGCATCTGAAAATATAGTTTCGCAAGCTGTTTTAGAGGCACAAGGCTCTGTTCTAACAAATAAGTATGCCGAAGGTTACCCAGGTAAAAGATATTATAACGGATGCGAACATGTTGACGTCGCTGAGTCTCTAGCTAATGATAGATTAAAAAAACTCTTCAATTGTAAATTTGCTAATTCACAACCTCATTCTGGTGCTCAAGCTAACGGAGCAGTTTTTTTAGCATTATTAAAGCCAGGTGATACATTTATGGGAATGAGTTTAAATTCTGGTGGACACATTACTCATGGCCTTAAAATTGCAATGTCAGGTAAATGGTTTAATGCAATAAGTTACGATGTAGATAAAACATCTGAATTAATTGATTATAATGAAGTTGAGAGACTGGCAGTTGAAAATAAACCTAAACTTATAATTGCTGGAGGTAGTGCATATTCTAGGGTGATTGATTTTAAAAAGTTTAGAGAAATTGCTGATAAAGTTGGAGCTTTCTTTATGGTAGATATGGCTCATTTTTCAGGTCTTGTTGCTGGCAAAGGTTATCCAAATCCTGTTGATCATGCTCATGTCGTTACATCTACAACTCACAAAGTTTTTAGAAGTGCAAGAGGTGGAATTATTCTAACAAATCATGAAGATATTTATAAAAAAATTAATACAGCAGTATTTCCTGGTTATCAGGGCGGCCCTCTGATGCATATAATAGCAGCAAAAGCTGTTGGTTTCAAAGAAGCATTAGAACCTTCCTTTAAAGAATATATATCTAATGTTTTAGCTAATGCAAAAATTCTTGCAGAAACTTTAAAAACAAATGGCTTTAAGATTTATTCCGGAGGAACAGATACTCATTTAATGTTGGTAGATTTAAGACCTTTTGGCGTTAAAGGTAATGATGCAGCTGAAAGTTTATCACGTGCTAATATAACGTGTAATAAAAATGGAATTCCATTTGATACAGAAAGTCCAATGGTAACGTCAGGTATAAGACTAGGTTCTCAGGCAGCAACCACTCGAGGATTTGGTTTAAATGAATTTAAAATAGTTGGTGAGTTAATTACTAAAGTAATTAAAGGTTTGTCATCCAACCCTGAAGATAATAATAAAATAGAAGACGAAGTAAGAAAAGAAGTTGTTGATTTATGTTCAAATTTCCCAATTTATAAAAATTTGGGATAATGAATTATGATTTGTCCTATATGTAAAAAGGGAGAAACTTCAGTTGTAGACTCCAGACCCACAGAAGACGGAACAGCTATTAGAAGAAGAAGATTATGTATTTGTGGACAAAGATTTACTACTTTTGAAAGAGTACAATTCAGAGAATTAATCATTGTTAAAAAAAATGGAAGAAAATCTCCATTTGACAGAGATAAATTGTCTAAATCTATATATGTAGCACTCAAAAAAAGACCAATAGATACAGAAACAGCAGAAAAATTTATATCTAAAATATCAAGGTCTTTAGAGGAATTAGGTCAGAGTGAAATTTCTTCAAACACAATCGGCACAATGGTAATGGAAGGATTAAAAGAATTGGACCCAGTAGCTTATGTAAGATTTGCATCAGTATATAGAAATTTTAGAGAAGAAAAAGACTTCGTTCAATTTGTTGATAAAATCGATGTCTTTAAGAAAAGATAAATCATCAGAAAAAAATAAAGCATTCATGAGATTGGCACTAGAACTTGCCAATCAAAATAAAGGGTTAACTGGACTAAATCCATCGGTTGGATGTGTAGTAACACACAAAGATGAAATCATTTCTTACGGAAAGACAGATATTAATGGTAGACCTCATGCTGAAGTAGCAGCCTTAAAAAATAATAAAATAAATTTCAAAAATTCAAATATGTATGTAACTTTAGAACCCTGTATCCATTATGGAAAAACACCACCTTGCACAAACATTATTATAAAAAAAAAGATTAAATTTGTTAATTATTCGATTGAAGATTTTGATAAACGAACAGCAAAAAAAACAAAAAGTGTTTTAAAAAAAAATAATATTTTGGCTAAAATTGGTTTAATTAAAAATGAGGCAAATCATTTTTACAAAGATTATAAATTTTCAAAATTTAATGATATTCCATACGTTACTGGAAAATTAGCTGTTTCTAAAAATAATAAAATTTATTTATTTAAAAAAAAAATTACAAATGAACATTCTCATAAAGTATCTCATTTATTAAGATATAGAAATCAAGCAATTTTAACATCTTATAAAACTATTAACTCTGACAATCCTAATTTAAATTGCCGAATTCAAGGTTTAGAAAAGTTTTCACCAGTAAAATTTATTATTGATAAAGATTTGAAGACTAAAATAAATTCCAAAGTATTAAAACTTAACTCAAATAAAACTTATATTTTTCATAATAAAAAAGATAAAAATATTATTAATAAATTTAAAAATAAAAATGCAAAACTAATTTTTATGAAAATGGAAAATAATAGTTTTGATTTAAATACCATTTTAAAAAAAATATACTCATTAGGTTATGCAAATTTATTACTTGAGTCGGGTCCAAATCTTTTAAAATCTTTCTTAAATAACAATTTAATAAATGATTTCTATTTATTCAAAGCTGATAATAAAATTAATTTAAAAAATTCAGTTGCTTTGAATTCTTTTATTGATTTATTGTCTAAAAAATTTAAAAAAAGATCTCAAATAAATACTTTTTTAGATAAAGAAAAACTTTTTAGGTATCAGTAAATGTTTAATGGAATAATTTTTAATAAAGGTAAAATTGCAAATATTACCAAAAGAGCTAAAGGAATAAACGTCTTTATCAAGTCAAAATTAAAATTAACTAATAAGCAATTAGGAATATCTATTTCCTGTGATGGTGTCTGCCTAACTTTAATATCATATAAAAAAGGTATATCTGAATTTTATTTATCAAATGAAACTATTAGAAAATCAAAATTTAAGAAATCTAATGTTGGTGATTATGTTAATTTAGAACTACCTTTAAAGTATGGACAAAATATTTCAGGTCATATTTGTCAAGGTCATGTTGATACAGTAAGCAAAGTTACAAATTTAACAAAAGTAGATAAATCTACAATTTATGAATTTAGTATTGATAAAAAATTTTATAAATTTTTAGTTGAGAAAGCATCAATCTTAATAAATGGTGTATCTTTAACCATAGCCAAGATAAAGAAGAATAAATTTGAAATTTGGGTTATTCCACATACACTAAAACTTACAAATTTAGCAAACATTAAAAAAAATGATTTAGTTAACATTGAAATTGATATTTTGTCTAAATATGTAAAAAAATTTATTAATGATAAAAAATAAATATAGCCCAATAGAGAAGATTATATCTATCTCAAAAAAAGGAGGAATGTATATTCTTGTTGACGATGAAAATCGAGAAAATGAGGGGGATTTAGTATTTAATGCTAGTGATGTTAATTCTAAAAAAATTAACTTTATGGCGAAAAATGGCAGAGGTTTAATTTGTCTAACACTAAATAAAAATCAAGCAAATAAACTTGGGCTAACATTTATGGCTCCTGTTAATCAATCGAGAAATCAAACAGCCTTTACCATTTCAATAGAGGCTAAGAAGGGTATAACTACTGGTATTTCAGCTAAAGACCGATCACGAACAATAAAAGTTGCTACAAAAAAAAATGTATTAAAAAATGAAATAGTTTCTCCTGGTCACGTATTTCCAATTATTTCTCGAGAAGGAGGAGTTCTTGTTAGAGCCGGTCATACAGAAGCATCTGTCGACATAGCCAGACTTGGCAACAAAATTCCAGCTGCTGTAATATGTGAGATTATGAATGAAGATGGTTCGATGGCAAAAGGTGATGACTTATTAAAATTTGCAAGTAAACATAAACTTCATATTGCTAAAATTGAAGATTTAATTTCATACAGATTAAGAAAAGAAAATCTTATTAAATTAAAAAAAACATCTAAAATTATTTTAAATAATCAAAAATTTAAAATTTATGTTTTTGAGAACTCAATTGATGGGTCTGAGCATTTTGCATTAGTTAAGGGTAAAGTTAATAAAAGTAAATCACCAAGAGTAAGAGTCATTTCATCTAATGTAGTTCAAAATTATCTAATTAATCAAAAACTCCCTAACTCATTTGAAAAAACTTTAAAATATTTTAAAAAATACAGCAATTGCGTTATGATTTTTATAAGAGATCCAAATTTAAAATCTGTTACTCAAACACTTAAAGATTTTAAAGATAAAAAGTCTAAAACTAAGGAAAAGGATCAATTAATAAAAAGTTATGGTATTGGAGCTCAAATAATTAAGTCTATAAAAATAAAGAAAATGATATTAGTTACTAGAACTCTAAAAAAGGTTGTTGGGTTGGATGGTTATGGTATCAAGATTATTAAACAAGAAATTATAAAATGAAAAATAAAGTATTAATTATACAAGCAAACTACTATAAAGATATTTCAACAGCTCTTCTTAAAAGTGCCAAGAATGAACTAAAAAATTTTGCAAAGATTAATGTAATCTCTGTTCCAGGTGTATTTGAGATACCAGTAGTTATTTCTAAAAATTTAAAAAAATATGATGGTTTTGTAGCACTTGGATGTGTAATTAAAGGTCAAACGCCTCATTTTGATTTTATATCTAAATCAACGACTGATGCAATTATGAATATATCTGTGGGGTCAAAAAAACCTGTTGGTAATGGAATAATTACTTGTTTAAATAAAAATCAAGCTATAGCACGAGGCAAAAAGGGTAGAGAAGCAGCCAACGCAGTAAAAACAATATTATCTTTATAGAATGCCGCTTCATTTTAGTAAAAAAAATAATCCAAGAGTTATTATAATTCAGAAGCTTTACAGCAAGTATTATAACAATGAAGTAGAATTAAATTTTCCAAAACATCGTTTCAAAAAATTTATAAAAGATGTAGTAAACGGTACAATTGAAAGAGATGACATAATTCATGAAGAAATTATAAATCATTTAAATGAAGATTTAAAAATATCAAACCTAGATAAAGTTTTTCAAGTAATAATAAAAAGTGCTATTTTTGAATTAATGTATAAACCAAAAATATCTTCAAAGATAATTATTAAAGAATACCTTAATGCTTCTAATTTCTTTATCGATTTATCACAAACAAAATATTTAAATGCTTTGCTTGATAAAATTTCAAAGAAATTAAGAAACTGATGAATGAAGAATTCTTAATAAATAGTTATTTAAAAAAATTATCTAAAAATAATCCATCTTCGCTCAATTTAAATGATGATGTTTTCTTTGATAAAACTAAAAAATTAGTTATTTCTGTTGATACTTATAATGAGGGTATACATTTTTTAAATTTTAATAAACCTGATCTTGTTATAAGAAAAATAATAAGATCATCTATATCAGACATTTATGCTAAAGGGGTAAAGCCAAATTATTTTTTTTTAGCTGGCTCAGGTAACAAAAAACATTTTACAAAAAAAAATATGTCATTAATTAACAAATCTTTATCAAATGAACAAAATAGATTTAATATAAAATTATCAGGTGGTGATACTACATCCTCAAAAAATCTAAGTTTTACAATTATGTCTTTAGGGTATTCAAATAAAATTGTTTATAGAAACAAAGCTAAAAATGGAGATGATATTTATGTAACAGGAAATATAGGTGATAGTTATATTGGATTAAAAGCTTTACAAAACAAAATCAAATTAAATTCAAATCAAATAAAATATTTTATTGATAAATATTATTCACCTAATCTACCTATAAAGTTTAGTTTACGTCTTTTAAAAATTGCAAACTGCTCTATGGATGTATCAGATGGATTGGTAATTGATCTGAATAAACTAATAAATAATCAAAAACTTGGTTATTTAATCGATATAGATAAGATACCGATATCAAATCATTTAAAACAATTAATTAGACACAAAAAACTGAAGACGTTAGACTATTTATTCAATGGTGATGACTATCAAATTTTATTTACAGCTTCTAAGTCAAAGAGAAAATATATAAAAACTTTATCTTCTAAAATGAATCAAAAAATTTCTATTATTGGGCATATTAATACTAAATCAAAAAATTACCTTTTAGATAATAGGAAAATTCCAATAAAATACCTGAAATACCAGGGTTATTCTCATATATTCTAATAAGTTAAATATTGCCTTTTATATTCTTTTTTGTAATGTCCGCATTTTAAAAAATAACTAAAACACTTATTTAAGGAATTATATGTCTGTAGATACTATTTTATTATACACAATTTTCGCTGGAATATTATCCATTGTTTATGGATTTGTAACAGGATCTTCAATTTTAAACGCAAGCGCGGGAAATGCAAAGATGCAAGAAATTGCTTCTGCTATTCAAATTGGTGCAAAAGCTTATTTAAACAGACAATACAAAACTATCGCTATAGTCGGTGTTGTAGTTTTAGTTATCATTAGTTTTGCATTTTCATTATTAGTTGGAATTGGATATTTAATTGGTGCTGCATTATCTGGTATAGCTGGATATGTTGGAATGCTAGTATCTGTTCAAGCAAATGTCCGAACAGCAGAAGCTTCAAGAAAAGGTTTATCTCAAGGTCTTTCTATAGCTTTTAAATCCGGAGCAATTACAGGAATGTTAGTTGCTGGTTTAGCTTTATTAGCTATAGCTGTTTATTATTATATTTTATTATCAGCCGGTGTTGAAGAAAGAGAGATTGTAAATGCACTAGTAGCTTTAGGTTTTGGTGCCTCTTTAATATCAATTTTTGCCAGATTAGGTGGTGGAATTTTTACAAAAGGTGCTGATGTTGGTGCTGATTTAGTTGGAAAAGTAGAGGCAGGTATTCCAGAAGATGATCCTAGAAATCCAGCTGTTATTGCAGACAATGTAGGTGATAATGTAGGAGATTGTGCAGGTATGGCGGCAGATTTATTTGAAACATATGCTGTAACTATTGTTGCAACTATGGTTCTTTCATCAATATTCTTTGTGTCAGATTTAAATATGATGGTTTACCCATTAAGTATCGGTGCAGCTTGTATTTTAACATCTATAGTGGGTACTTTTTTTGTAAAACTTGGACAATCAAAAAATATAATGAATGCATTATATAAAGGTTTTGTTGCTACAGCTATTTTATCTTTAATTGTTTTATATCCCATAACAGACTACGTTATTGGATTAGACACAAACTATTCTGTAAATGGAGTTTCTTTTAATGGTATGAGCTTATATTATTGTGGTGTCGTAGGTTTAATTATAACTGGATTGTTAATTTGGATAACTGAATATTACACTGGGACTGATTATAGGCCTGTTAAAAGTGTTGCAGAGTCGTCAACTACAGGGCATGGTACTAATGTAATTCAAGGTTTAGCAATATCTATGGAAGCTACGGCAATCCCAGCAATTATAATAGTTGCCGGTATTTTATTAACAAATTCTATAGCTGGTTTATTTGGTATTGCCATAGCTGTAACAACAATGCTAGCACTTGCTGGAATGGTTGTAGCTTTAGATGCCTATGGACCAGTAACAGATAATGCGGGAGGAATAGCTGAAATGTCAAATCTTCCTAAAAATGTAAGAAAAACTACTGATGCATTAGATGCTGTTGGAAATACAACAAAAGCAGTTACAAAAGGTTATGCAATTGGATCAGCTGGTCTCGGTGCTTTAGTACTTTTTGCAGCATATACTGAGGATATTAAACATTTTTCAAAAGAAGCAGGATCAAAATTAGAAGGAATTGTTGTTACATTTGATTTATCCAATCCTTTTGTTGTGGTTGGATTATTAATTGGTGGAATGCTTCCATATTTATTTGGATCAATGGGCATGCAAGCTGTAGGTCGAGCAGGGGGAGCAGTTGTAATTGAAGTTAGAAGACAATTTAAAAAAATTCCAGGTATAATGAAGAGAAAATCAAAACCAGATTATGGAAAGTTAGTTGATTTATTAACTAAAGCAGCCATAAAAGAGATGGTAATACCGTCTTTACTACCAGTATTATCACCAATAGTATTATATTTAATAATTCTTCCAATAGGAGGTCAGGTTGCAGCTTTGTCATCAGTGGGAGCAATGTTATTGGGTGTTATTATTACTGGTCTATTTGTTGCTGTATCTATGACTGCTGGTGGTGGAGCATGGGATAACGCAAAAAAAATATATAGAGGATGGTAAATTTGGTGGAAAAGGATCTGAAGCTCATAAAGCTGCTGTAACTGGGGATACAGTTGGTGATCCTTACAAAGATACAGCTGGACCTGCAGTTAACCCAATGATCAAAATTACTAACATTGTAGCATTATTATTATTAGCTGTAATTGCAGGTTAATTATTTAGATCTATTTCTAACTGGAGAATTAATTTTTTCTCTTAAGCTGGTGAATAATTTATATACAAAATCGTCTTTTTTGTAATCTTTCTTGGTAGTTTTTTTTACATAGTTTATTTTATTCATATCATCAATTGTCAGAATACTTTTGTTTTTTAAAATTCCATTATCATTTAGCTCAACAATTAATATATTATTTTTTTTTATTTTTTGGGTACCTAATTTAAATAGAGACTGATTAACTTTTTGTCGTTCAACGTAAAACCATTTATCCTGGTCAAATTTACTAATCATAGATGGGTAGCCAATTAATTTAATTATATCGTTCTTATTTGATTTATTTATAATTATTATCTCGTATTTTTTTTCTAAAGATTTAAAGCCATGATAATTTGATACTTTATTAGAGCTACAATTAATTATAAATATAAATATAATAAAAAAAAAATATTTCATGACAAAAAATTATATAAATATTTACAATAATTTAATTAAACTAACCAGGGATAAAAAGTTATATAATCAAAAAAAAATTGATACTTTTTATGATAGGATGATAATGTTATTTTTTCATCTTGGTTTTTTACTCAAAATACATAAAAAAGCAGAAACAAAAAGAAACTTACAAGAATTTTTTGATTTTTCTATTAAACAAATAGAATTATCAATAAGAGAAATTGGATACGGAGATGCTACAATTAATAAAAAAATGAAAGATTATGTAAATTTATTATTTTCAATAATTGATAAAATTGATAATTGGGAAAATTTAAACCGTGAAAAAAAAGTCCTGATATTCAAATCATTTGTCAACGAGGTTAAAGATTATGATTTTTTTATTAATTATTTTGAAAAATATAGACTTTTTTTGATAAAAAACTCTTTCAATAGTCTCTCAAAAGATATAATAACCTTTTAAACTATGGCTGTACCTAAAAGAAAAACGACAAAATCTAGAACTGGTAAAAGAAGATCTCATTTGAGAGTGAGCACAAAAAATATTATTGAGGATAAAAAATCAGGTGAGTATAGATTATCGCACCACATGGATCTTAAGACTGGATTTTATAAGGGAAGACAAGTTTTGGACCCTAAAAAATAATAATATTTGAAATGAATAACCCAATTAGAATTGCAATAGATGCAATGGGTGGCGAAAACTCTCCTACTAAAGTTATAAAAGGAATCGAGATACATAATTCTTTTTCTAAAAATATTTTTTATAATATCTTTGGTGATAAGAATTTGATTGAACCTCTTATTAATAATACGAGTGTACCAAAAAGCAATTTCAGAATTTTCCACACAGAAAACTCAATAAAAGATGAAGATAGCCCCTTATCTGCAGCAAAGAAGGGAAAAAATACCAGTATGTGGCTGTCTATTGAGAGTTTAAAAAAAAATGAATCTGATGCAATTGTTTCTGCGGGTAACACTGGAGCTTTGTTTGTAATTGCAAAATTGAATTTAAATATGATAGAAAAAATAGATAAACCTGCCTTATCAGCATTATGGCCAAATAAAAATGGCATGAATATTGTTTTGGACTTAGGTGCAAATGTTGAATGTAACGAAAAAAATTTAGTTGACTTTAGTCTTATGGGTTCTGCTTTATACAGATCTTTATATGATAACAAAGATGCTAAAGTTGCATTGTTAAATATTGGATCTGAAGAAGTTAAAGGAAATAATATGATAAAAAATACTTATCAAATCCTGAATGATACTAAAAATTCACTTTTTGAATTTAAAGGTTATATTGAAGGCAATCATATAATGGATGGAAATGTTAATGTAATAGTCACAGATGGTTTCACAGGTAATATCGCTTTAAAAACTGCTGAAGGAACAGCTAATTTTATTAATTCAGAATTAAAACAGGCATTAAGTTCGTCCTTTATTGGAAAAATATCTTCACTTCTAAATATAAAAAACTTAAAAAATTTTAAGAAAAAACTTGATCCGAGAATGTATAATGGTGCAATTTTACTTGGATTAGATAAACCAGTTATTAAAAGTCATGGGTCAACTGATGAAGTAGGATTTGCAAATTCACTAAAAGTTTCTGAGAAAACTATATTAGGTAATTTAATTGATAAGATAAAAAAAAATATAATAGTATGAGAATAAACTTAACTAAAAAGGACATTATTAATTCAATTTATATGCAAATAGGTTTTTCAAAAAATGTTTTAGAAAATTTATTAGAAGATTTTTTATCAATATTAATTGAGGAATTAATTTTGAATAAAAAAGTTAAGATATCTAAATTTGGTACATTTGTATTAAGACATAAAAAAAGTAGAATAGGCAGAAATCCTTTGACACTTAAAAAAACAATTATAACTGAAAGAAATGTAATTTTATTTAAGCCCTCAAAAGAATTAAAGAATTACATTAATAATAATGAGTGAAGACTTAAAGAAATATAAAACTATAGGTGAGGTCGCTAAAATATTAAATTTAATTAATAAAAAAAATGGAAAATTATTAACTCATACAATTAGATTTTGGGAGAGAGAATTTAGACAAATAAAACCTTTTATTTTATCTGGAAGAAGAAGGTATTATGATAAAAATTCTATAGAACTATTAAAAAAAATTCAATTTCTTTTAAAAAACAAAGGAATGACTATAAAAGGAGCAAAAAAACAACTTGTATCTGATAACTCTGATCTTGACGAAATTAATAATAAAACTATAAACAAAAAAATTATAAAAACAAAATTAGATAAAATTTCTAATATAATTAGAGATTTAAAAAATAATGGCTAAAAAAACACACGTAAAAGTAAGATTAGTTCCAGAAGCTAAACCTGATAGTCCGTTTTTTTATTATGTTAAAAAACCAGCAGGTGGTGAAAAGGCCAAAATTAAACTCAAAGCAAAGAAGTACAATCCCGCAACAAGAAAGCACGAACTCTTTGTCGAAAAGAAGCTTCCACCACACAGTAAGTAACTATTTTTTCTTAAAATTTCTTCTTTCAAAATCAATATAAGACATAATCATATTTTTCCATATACGATTAGTTATCTTTGGATCAATTTTATTTTTAATTGATTTTTTTTTTATATTTTTAAGGATTAATGATATTCTTTTTTTATCTACTATTTCATGTTTGTAAGTTTTAAGTTTAAGAACTTCTTTAACAATATTTGTTCTAATTTTTATCAATTTAATTAGCTTATTATCAAGAAGATCTAATTTTTTTCTTAATATGTTTAATTTTTTTTTCTTATCAGGCGACATTTGATCAATTGGAATTATAAATAAATATTATATTTAAACAAATATGTATACCGAAATTAATACAAAAATGAAAATTTACATATCTAATTGGTTGTTATTTATGTTTTTTTTGGTTGTCGCAATGATAATTGTTGGAGGTTTAACAAGACTAACAGATTCTGGATTATCAATTACAGAATGGGAATTTTTTAAAGGTTTTTTTCCACCAATGAATAATGATGCTTGGTTAGCGTACTTTGAGTCATATAAACAAATACCTGAATTTAAATTTCAAAATTATTCAATGTCCTTGAGTGAATTTAAAGTAATATTTTGGTGGGAATGGGCTCATAGATTCTTTGGACGCATCATTGGTTTGGCATACCTCGTGCCTTTAATTTTTTTTACTATAAAAATAGGTCCAAAAAAACTTTATAATTGTTACTTGATATTTTTTTTAATTTGTTTTCAGGGTTTTTTAGGCTGGTACATGGTACAGAGTGGTCTTGTGAATAATATAGATGTAAGTCATTTTAGATTATCAATACATCTTTTATTTGCATTCATAATTTTATCGTTAATATTTTGGAATTATTTAAGTCTGATAAATTTCAATAAAAAAGATAAAAAAATTAGTAATTTTATACCTGAACTTTTTTTATTATTAATATTCTTACAAATTATTGTTGGTGCATTTGTCTCGGGTATGGATGCAGGAAAAATATATAACACATGGCCATTAATGGGTAATTCTTATTTTCCAGATGATAATAAATTCATAAGTTTATTTAAATTATCTGCTTTTAGTGATCCATCACTAGTCCAATATTTACACAGAAATTTAGCTTATTTAATATTTATAATATACATAATAATCTCATATATAACTTTTAAAAATAAAATTTTTTATCTATTTAAACCTGTAATTATTTTAGGTTTAATGATTTTATTACAAATTATATTGGGTATTATTACTGTTTTGTCTGGTGCCAGCATATTAACTGCTTCGTTACATCAATTTAGTTCAATACTTCTAATAACATCCTCATTATATTTTTTATACAAAAATAGGTTTAGTTGATTATTTTTTTTCAATTACAAATAATTCATTGTTAAAATATAATCCTTTGTTTTTATTGACTATATCTTTTACAATCTTTTGGTAATAATTCTTTCTTTCAGCATTCATTATTTGCTGATCTGATATTTGGTTAACATATACTGCAGCATTCCATGCTGAAAATATCAATGATGTTGCTATACCTCCGCTAATTTCGTTGGGTAGAGCTCTTAAAATATACTTTATAGTTTTTTTTTTGTTAAATTTTAACTTTTTTAAATCTTCGTTGTTCATATTTTTTTTTATGTACTTTAATATTGAATTATATAATGAAGGAAATGGTTTTTCTTTTGGCCAGATTTTCTTTATAATTTTATTTCCAGGATCTTTTCCACTTGCGTGAACTACTACTAGTTTGCCTTTCTTATCTAATGATTTTATCATTGGATCTATAACGTATTTAACTTTTTTTTCTGCAGATATTCTTGATCTATATGGTTGTGAGGCAATTATTAAGTTATAACTATTTTTTCCATTATTTTTTTTTGGGATAACATTTTTCAAAGAAAATTCTTGATCTTTTCTATAAATTACAATTACAGATGGTTCTTTGTATGTGGGATTTCCATTTTTAGGATTCCTTTCAATTTGCCATTTTTTATTTAAAAATTCTTGATTTAATTTTCTTAATTGATTTGAAAAATCTAATGAAGAGTTTCCTTTTAGTTTGACTATCTTCCAATTCATTTTTTTTTGTTTAATTTTATTATTTGATTTTAGAGCAGTTGACTCTACATAATTTAAATTTGAAATTACAAATACTGTATTCTTATGCTCAACAAACCGATCTGGGAGTTTTTCAAGTCCTAATCTTACATCTTCCATACTTATTTCTTTTGTGCTCACAAGCATAGGTATATGTGGCATTTTTTGGTGACATTGCCTCATTACACTCATCAATAACGATCCATCTCCCATACCTGCGTCAAAAATTTTTAATGCTGGAAATTTAGGTTTTAGTTTTTGTACAATAGGTTTTAACGCATCAGCTATCTTATTTTTTTCATTAGTTGTTGTAACAAAAAGTAAATATTTTTGCCTGTTATCAAAAAATCTAAAATTTTTTTTCATAAGTGCTAATATGTAATTATTTACTTGCTGGATAATGAGTTGTTATGAATTTTTTCAAAACATTTAATACTCGATCTGCTTCCTCTAATAACATCATATGTCCACAATTATCAATTATATCTATTTGACTACCTTCAATTAAATTAGCTAGTTTTTTTCCTTCTTTAACTGGACACATCTTATCGTCGGTAGCAAGTATAGAAAGGGTAGGTATCTTGATTTTTTTTGCAGCTTCAAAACCATTTTTGTAGTTATCACATGCTCTAAAATCTACACCTAGGGTATTTTTTATTGTTCTAGTTTTAGCTAACATTGAACCAGTATTAATATGATATAAACCTGGTACAGGGTGACCACCAAAATGACCAGCTGGCCCATGGGCCCAGTCCATCATCAGTTCAACAGCTTTAGGATCATTGTTTTCTGCTAAAGATAATAATTCAGGGTTCATTGGAATTGCACCAGCACCACCCATTAAACTTAATGTTTTAATTTTATCAGGATTCCTTGCCGTACACTCAACAGTAACTAAACATCCTTGTGAATGACCAACTAACGAAGCTTCTTTATATCCAACTGCATCAATAACATCACTGACCCAATCAGCCATATCCTCAATTGAATTTAAACTTTCGCCACCTGATAATCCATGACCTGGCATATCTAAAGCTAAAACACTATATCCATGGAATGCAAAATATCTTGTTTGTAAAACCCATGTCATATGAGTTAGTCCACTACCATGGACAAATATTATTAATGGCTTATCTTTGTCGAAAGGTCTGCCTCCTGTAGAGGCATAGACCTCGTTATTATTTACCTGAAACTTCATTGATTGGATACGAGTCTAGGTTTCCTAGCAGCTCTAAATCCATTTTCAAAGTCGTTTTTAATATCATCTATATCTTCAATACCAACTGATAATCTGATCATATCGTGGGACAATCCCGCAAATTTTAATGTAGTTTCGTCCATTTGAGAATGTGTAGCTGATGCTGGATGAATTACCAATGTTCGTGTATCCCCAACATTTGCTAAATGAGAGGCAAGTTTAACATTATTAATAAATGCTTCACCTGCAGCTTTTCCACCCTTAATTCCAAATGCAATCATTGATCCTTTACCATTTGGTAATAATTTGCTTGCTAAATCATGATCAGGATGATCTGGTACACTAGGGTGCGAAACCCAAGCAACACTTTCATGACCCAATAAATACTCAACCATTTTTTCAGCATTCTCACAATGTTTTTTCATTCTGACAGAAAGTGTCTCTATACCTTGTAACACATTCCATGCATTTTGAGGGCTTAGACAAGGACCAAAATCTCTCATACCTTCTGCTCTTGCTTTCATCGTAAATGCTGTTGGTCCAAATTCTTCAGCAAAAGATAATCCATGATAACCTTCATAAGGTTGAGTCATTGTTGGAAATTTATCATTTTGCATCCAGTCAAACTTACCACCTTCAACAATTATACCAGCCATTGAAGATCCATGTCCTGCCATCCATTTAGTAAGTGAATGAACTACGATATCAGCACCGTGTTCTATGGGTTTACATAAATAAGGTGTTTGATAAGTTGCATCTACCATTAAAGGAATACCTGCGTCATGAGCTATTTTAGCAATCTCAGGCATATTCATTATTTCATTTCCTGGATTACCTACAAGTTCTCCAAAAATACCTTTTGTATTTTTTTGAATTGCTTTTTTAAATCCTTCTGTGTCTCTTGGTTTTACAAAAGTTGTTTTAATTCCAAATTTTGGAAGTGTTAATCTAAATAAATTTACAGTTCCTCCATAAAGCTGGGATGATACAACTAAATGGTCACCTGCTTCACAAAGAGTCATAACTGCAAGAAATATTGCACTCATACCAGACGATGTAGCAAGTGCAGCTGTTCCACCTTCTAATGAAGCAACTCTTTCTTCTAAAACGGCAACTGTCGGATTTGATATCCTACTATAAATATGTCCACCCCTTTCTAAATTAAATAATGCTGCCGCATGATCTACATCATCAAATAGATATGAAGTTGTTTGGTATATTGGTACTTGTCTCGAACCAGCATTTTTATGAGGTTGATAACCTGCGTGTAAGCTAAGGGTATCAAATTTATATGTTTTGGGATCCATTCCTTTTTTGTCTGACATTTAGTTGCTCCTGTTTAAATTTTAAGATTTATTATAAACAAATATTATCGCTTATTTATAGCCTATTTATTAGTTAAAACTATCAAAAATGACTTAAGTTCTAACTGTATATCGTTTGACAATATATCGATTTATAAGTATTAATCCCGCAATTATGACTAAATTTCTTAAAAAAGATGACCTCAATAGTAAATGGTTTGAAATTGACGCAACTGGAGCTGTAGTTGGAAGACTAGCAACTGTTGTGTCAAAAATTCTTAGAGGAAAAAACAAAGCAACATTTACTCCTCATATGGATAGTGGAGATTTTGTTGTTGTTAAAAACGTAGATCAATTAAAATTTACAGGGAATAAGTTTTCAAACAAAAAATATTATAGACATACTGGGCATCCTGGTGGAATTAAAGAAACAACACCTGAAATATTACAATCTTCAAAACCAGGTGAAGTTTTAAAAATGGCAGTCAAAAGAATGTTACCTGGTGGTCCTTTAGCTAAAAAACAACTAACTAAACTTAAGGTTTATTCAGGATCGGATCATCCTCATTCAGCACAAAACCCTGAAGTAATAGAAATCGGAAAGCTTAATTCAAAAAATATTGTAAGAAATTAAAATGGAAACAAATCAATCTACATCTTCAAAACTAAAATTAGATTTTAAAGATGCAAAATATGCAACAGGAAGAAGAAAGACTTCAATTGCAAAAGTTTGGTTAAAAAAGGGGACTGGTAAAATTTACGTTAATGGTAAAAATTTAGATGATTATTTCACAAGAGCTACTCATAAAATGCAAATACTAAGACCTTTTGAAATTATCAATCAATCTACAGAATATGATGTTAGATCCCAAGTTGTTGGTGGTGGACACACAGGTCAAGCAGGAGCATTAGTACATGGTATATCAAGAGCACTATTACAATTTGATGAAAATTTAAAACCAACACTTAGAAAAGAAAAACTTACCACGAGAGATTCTAGATCAGTTGAGAGAAAAAAACCTGGTCGTGCAAAAGCTAGAAGAAGTTATCAATTCTCTAAAAGATAATATCATTTTATTAAACAACTGTTATATTACAATATGTCTAAGATTAATGCATTAGTTGCTGGAGCTACCGGATACATAGGTATTCAATTGGTTAAATTATTAACTAAACATAAAAGAGTTAAAATTAAATATCTTTGTGGTGATAACTCTGTAGGTAAGAAAATTAGCTCTTATGATAAATACTTTAATAAATATAAACTACCTAAAATTGTTAAATTTAATAAAGAGATGTTAAAAAATGTTGATGTTATATTTACTGCATTACCTAATGGAGAGGCTCAAAAAATTTCAAAAAATTTACAAAATAAAAATATTCTAATTGATTTAGCGGCAGATTTTAGACTTAAATCAGCCAGTGATTATTTGAAATGGTATAAAATCAAACACAATGCTCCTAAATTAATCAAAAAAAGTATTTATTCTTTACCTGAGTTAAATAATAAAAATATTAAAAAATATAAGATAATTTCTTGTCCAGGCTGTTATCCAACATCAATTTTATTACCCCTAGTACCGTTAATTAATAAAAATGTTGTTAAATCAAACAATATCATAATTGATTCTAAATCTGGTTATTCAGGTGCAGGCAGAAATATTCATAAAAAATATAATAACAAATTTTTAAATGAGACATTGAGTGCTTATGGTTTAGCCTTTCACAGACACAATTCAGAAATTGACCAGGAACTAAAAAAAAAAACTGGCAAAAAGGTAAAATTTCAATTTACACCTCATCTTTCGCCAATGTTTAGAGGAATATTAACTACTATGTATTTAGATCTAAAAAGAAATGATTCTCTTGAAAAAATTTATTCTTTTTTAAAAAAATATTACAAAAATAATAAATTTATTAAAATTTTGAAACCAAATACTTTTTTAGGAACTAATGAAGTAATAAACACAAATAACTGTCATATTTCTGTATGTGAGAGCAAATATAAGAATAAAATTATTATATTGTCAGCAATAGATAATTTGATTAAGGGTGGTAGTGGACAAGCTGTTCAAAATATGAATATTTTATTTGGATATAAGTCTGACGAAGGATTAAATTTATGAGAATACTGATAATTTTATTAATTTTTTTATTTATAAATAATTGTTCTAAACAAAACTTTGGTTCTTTTTTAAAGAAAAAAAATGATGATATGGTTGAAAAACTAAATTTAGATATTGATAAAAATATTTCTTTCGAGGATTTCAAAAATAAAATTATTAATTATGGAAAAAATAGTAGTTTTCCAAGTTTAGATGATTGATATGACTAAAAAGCTTAATATAGCAATTGTTGGATTAGGGCAGATTGGTAATTATCTCTATAATGAATTAAATACAAAAAAAAAAGATATTCTAAAAAAAACTGGAAAAATTATCTCTGTTTCTGCAATTTCAGCTAAAAATATTAATAAAAAAAGAAAATTTAGAATTAATAAGAAAATATTTTATAAAGATCCCTTTAAAATTTTTAAAAATAATAAAATTGATATTTTAATTGAAGCCATTGGTCAATCTGATGGTGTATCAAAAAAAATTGTAGAATTTGCACTTAAGAATAAAATTCATGTTGTAACCCCTAATAAGGCATTAATTTCTAAACACGGTAATAATCTTTCTAAACTTGCTGAAAAAAATAAAGTTAATTTAGAATTTGAAGCGTCAGTAGGAGGTGGAATCCCTGTATTAAGAACTATTAAAGAAGGGCTAGCAACCAATAAGATAAGTAAAGTATATGGAATATTAAATGGCACTTGTAATTATATATTATCTGAAATGGAAGAAACTAAGTCTGGCTTTTCAACTGTATTAAAAAAAGCTCAACTATTAGGTTATGCTGAACCGGGTAATCCAAAATTAGATTTAAATGGTTACGATGCTTTAGCTAAAGTTAAAATTCTTTCTGCCTTAGCATTTAATAATAAAGTTTCAAATTCAAAATGTTTAATGGAGGGTATTGAAAATATTGAATACAAGGATTTAGAAATTGCAAATCAATTAAATTATAAAATTAAACTATTGGGTATAACAGAAATAGCTGATAATAAATTATTTGAAAGAGTTCATCCGTGTTTAATTAAAAAAAATACCTACATCGCAAACGTTAATGGTGTTATGAACGCCGTAATAATTGAAGCTAATCCAGTGGGGGAGAGTGTTTTGCAAGGAGAAGGTGCTGGTCCTGGACCAACATCATCTGCTCTAATGTCTGATCTTTTGTCAATTTTACGTGGGAACATCAAATATCCTTTTGGAATTTCAGACAATAAAAGGAAGTCGCCTTCAATTTATAATACAGATAATTATTCCAACGCATTATATATTAGGCTTGAAGTTAAAGATAAACCTGGTGTTTTATCCGAAATCACTAAAAAATTTGCTAAGCATAAAATTTCTGTTCAAAGATTAATACAAATGCCAAATAATAAAAATAAAACTGCATCTATAGTGATCATTACCCATAAATCCTTGGAAAAAGATTATCAGAAATGTATTAAATCTTTTAAATTAAATAAAAACATTATTAAAAACCCAGTATTATTAAGACTTTTTTAATGGAACTTTATTTAAAGCTTTTAGAAGTTCTTTTTCCTGTCTTTTTTATAGTTGGCATAGGTTATTTTATTGGAAAAAAAAATCCAAAATTTGATACTAAATTTATCACTAATTATTCATCTACATTTGGTGCTCCTGCCTTATTTATTTTTGCCATAACTTCATCAGGAGTTACTTATGATGTATTTTCTGAGTATTTTATTTATTCAATAATATTATTGTCATCATTTGCTTTAACTGGAGTTCTTTTTTTGTTTTTTATGAAAAAAGATATCTCAAGAGAATTGCCGCCCTTTTTTTTGCCTAATACAGGTAATATTGGAATACCAATGTGTTTATTTGCCTATGGAACTATGGGTATGGGTGTAGCATCGGCAATTTCCTCGCTAGTAGTTATTTTGCATTTTACAGCAAATATTTTTCTTTCTAAAAAAAAATTTGATTTTAATACGATAATTAAGAGTCCCACTATATACGCTGTCATTATATCAATTTTATTCCTATATTTTGAGTTTGAAATGCCTGTGGTAGTTTTAAATACCGTAATGCTGTTAGGATATACAATGATTGTTTTAATACTAATGTCTTTAGGTATATCTTTGACTCAACTTAAAGTTTTTTCATTAAAAAGCTCTATAATATCTTCAATAGGTAGAGTTATAATTGGTCCTATTATTGGTTTCATTTTAATAAAATATTTTAATCTATCTGGTTTTGGAGCAGGTGTAATACTTATTCAATCTTCTATGCCAAGTGCAATTCTGACATATTTAATTGCATCCATGTATTCTCCAAAAAAAATTGTTGATAATATTTCTAGTATGATTGTAGTTTCTACTATAATGTCATTAATAACAGTTCCAATCACAGTGTTTATTGCCCTTAAATATTTTGCTTAAATGAAAGCAATATTTTTAAATTTATCCGCATGGATGGTTTTGCCCTTTATGGATGCCATTGCAAAATACTTATCCTCGGATTTATCTTTTTTTCAAATAACGTGGGCTAGATATTTTTTTACAGTTGTATTCACAACTTTTTTTATGTTTTTATTTTATAGGGAACAATTGAAGTTTTCCCAAAATATCAAATTGCAAATAATTAGAGGTTTGTCTTTATTTTTTGCAAATATATGTTTTTTTTACTCCATTTCTGTAATTTCAATGGCAAAAGCGTTAACATTGGCATTCGTTGCTCCATTGGTCACAACTGCTCTTTCACCTTTTTTACTTAAAGAAAAAGTCGGATATAGACGGTGGACTGCTGTAATAGTCGGTTTTTTTGGTATTTTAGTTGTTATAAGACCTGGAATTATAGAGATTAATCTTGCTAGTTTAGCAGCTGTTGGAACAGGCTGTTTTTACGGCTTTTATCTAATAATAACTCGAAAATTACATTCAACAGATAGTCCTTTACTCACATTGCTGATTACCGGCTTAGTAGGGGCCATTATCGCATCTTTTTTTGTTCCTATTGTTTGGATTAATCCTACTCTAATTCAATGGTCTTGGATGGCTCTGATGGGTATATTTGCCTGTTTAGGCCATATACTAATCATTTTGTCTCTTCGTTACGCTGATGCTTCAAAATTAGCACCATTTGGTTATTTTGAGATAATTACAAACCTTATTTTAGGGTATTATGTGTTTTCGGATTTTCCTGATAAATATACTTTTATTGGACTTTTTATAATCGTTTCTTCAGGCTTATATGTTTTTAAAAGAGAATACTATCATAAATATAAGTAAATATATATGTACTATATACTAATGTAATACTTTAATATATAATTGTAAACTATTGTAATTATTTTTTTTTTTTAATACTTAAAATAAAGTTATACTTATATAAATTAGAAAATAATAAAATAGAATTACATAATTTCTGATTAAATAAGTAATAGTAAATAAAAATAATCAATAAATATGTAGTTTTTTTAATTATAAAAATAGACAATAAAATTGGAAAATGAGATAGGGGACAATAATTTAATAAAATCAAAAATTATAAGGAAATTTTAGAACAAATCTATTGATAATCAAAACTTTGTTTTATTTTGATATGAAAATATCTTAATATTAATTGATATAAATATACAAAAAAACAATAATTTTCTTAATAATTACCCAAGTAATGCAATTTATGAATATAGCGTTTACTGCCCCAAATATAGGGTAAATTTAGAGATTTCAATTTATAAGCTGCAACCAATAGGGGAATTTAAAATTGTAATACTAAATGTTGTTAAATTTAAAAAAAACGTTGGTATTACTAGCTTTTAGAGCAAAATTCCTTCAGATTTAAGTAGTTTTTTCTTGGTTTTTATACCACCTTTTCCAGAATATCCTCCAAGAGATCCATCAGACCTGATTACTCTATGACAAGGTATTTTAGGAGCATATGGATTTTTTCCAATAGCATTTGCTACAGCTCTAACAGCTTTAGGTTTATTAATACCCTTAGCGACGTCAGAATAGCTTAAAACACTACCTTTTTTGATTGTTTTTAAATATTTCCAGACTTTAATTTGAAATTTTGTACCTTTAAGAATCATGTAATAAAAAACCCTGTATCTCTGCACCTTTTCAGGTACAAAGATCAGTAGTTTTTTGGCACGTCGTTGTATGCGCTACCGCCATGCCTTCCACCCCGCAATTTTAGCGCTACTCTGCGTGGTTTTCTGCCCTCTGGGCTTGAATCTCTCGATTTTTCCCCAGATGGTCAGTTAAGAGTTGCCTCTTAATTCATTTATGAGATTATCACAGTGCAAATTATATTAGTATCACTTTATAGTTGATAATTATGGGTTTTTAACAGCTGTGAATAGCGTTAATAAACTATCTAGGTCCAACAAAAATAAGAATAAAATAAGATAAATAGAAAATTATTGTTAAAACAGATAAGAAATATACTTCTAAAGATTTACCGTTTTTTTTGTAAACCAAATAACTCAGTATAGTTAAACCCATAGATATTATTAAAAAATAGCTTGTAGGAATTTCTCCATCTAAAGTCATTAACTTTTTGTTTTATTTCATTTGACATTTAAAATCACCTGATATATTACTAATGATAATTAATTGTTATCAATAGTAATTATATGAATGAGCTGACAACAGACCTAAAATCGCTTCATGAGGCAACTTTAAATAACCTTAAAAGCTCAAAAGCAAATAATACTTTAAGAGCCTATAAATCTGACTTTAAAGATTTTGGTACTTTCTGCGCTAAGCATGGATTAGACTCATTGCCGACAGAGCCAAAAATAGTCTCCTTATACCTAACCCATCTCTCTAAAAACTCAAAAATCAGCACTTTAAGACGAAGATTAGTATCAATAAGCATGGTTCACAAATTAAAAGGGCATTATCTAGACACAAAACATCCAATCATTGTTGAAAATTTAATGGGAATAAGAAGAGTAAAAGGAAGTATCCAGAAAGGTAAAAAACCTATATTAATCAATCATTTAAAATCAATTATTAATGTAATTAATGAACAAAAAACTGATGAAATAAAAAAACTTAGAGATAAATCAATAATCTTAGTTGGGTTTGGAGGAGGCTTTAGAAGAACCGAGCTCATTTCAATTGATCATGAGGATTTAGAATTTGTTCCAGAGGGTCTAAAAATCACTATTAAAAGATCAAAAACTGACCAATTTGGCGAAGGAATGACTAAAGGACTACCCTACTTCGATAATAAAATTTACTGTCCTGTTACAAATCTAAAAAAATGGTTAGAAATTTCTAAAATTAAGTCTGGACCAATTTTTAGGAGATTTTCTAAAGGTTTATCATTAACAGATAAAAGATTAACTGATCAATCTGTAGTTTTATTAATGAAAGAATATTTAAAATTAGCAGGTATCGAAAGCAAAAATTTTGCAGGACATAGCTTAAGGTCGGGTTTTGCAACAGTCGCTGCTGACTCAGGTGCTGATGAGCGAAGCATAATGGCTATGACAGGTCATAAAACAACTCAAATGGTTAGAAGATATATTAGAGAGGCAAATATATTTAAAAATAATGCATTAAATAGACTCAAGATTTAATTAATTTAGATCTATATTGATCTATTTTTTTGGCAATTACTTCATTAGTTAATATAAAATTATTATAAATTTTTTTTTGTAAATTTTTTTTAAATTTTGTATTTGATATTATTTTAGAAATATTGCTTTCTAAATTACGTCTATTCAATTTATTAATTTTAATAGCATAGGGTGACGCTTCAGGCAAACCTCCTCGATTTGTTATTATAACAGCACATCCGCAACTAGAAGCTTCGAGAGCAGTTCTACCAAAAGGCTCATTCCATCTAGAACATACAACACTTATATCTGAAGCTTTAAAATATTTAGATACAACATTATGCTTTTGAAAGCCTAGGATTTTTAAATTTTTATGTTTAAAAATATGTTTTTCTCTAGGCTCATCACCAATAACAATAGAAATCCAATTAGGAAATTTATTAAGTATATTTGTAATTGAATTTCCAAAAATATCATAGCCCTTGGATTTATTTAATCTTCCGACAAAAAGAATAATTTTTTTCTTTTTTTTAAAAGAAATAGATTTCTTATTAGTCGAATGTGAGATTACTTCTAATTGTTTATTTTTGATAAATGATTTATCGATACCTTTTAGAAATTGGTTTTTTGTCCAATTACTAATAAAAATAATTTTTTTAACTTTTTTTATTAAATCATTTCTTTCACCAATTGTTTTTGAACCTTTTATATCCAATGGATTATTATGAAAATATAACACTAAATTTTTATTAATTTTGTAGATAATTTTTACATAGTTGGGTCTATTGTGTATTTCTATAAGATTCGAAGATTCTTTATTTTCATGATTGAGAAAATTTCTTATATAAACATTGCTTTTACTCTGAAAAAAAAACTTTTTTGTACTTAAATTTACATAATTTTTTTTTAATATATTTTGTTTAAAGGTTGTATATCCAAAAATTTTAATATTCTTTTTATATTTACTCAAATTGATCGTATCTTTTAACTGTAAAGATACGGCACCAGCATATTCAGATGAAAAATTTTCTTTATAAGGAAGTATAACTGATATTTTCATTTTTAAAATTTTTTTTAATTAGGTTTCTTAATTTAGAATTCTTTTTTAGATTATGTTCTTCACTCATAGCTTTTGATTTTGTATCATAGCCTTTAATATAAGCTAATTTCCACTTTCTTCCTTTAGTAAATTTAGCACCTTTAGATGAATTGTGATCCTTCAATCTTTTTTTAATATTATTAGTGTAGCCAACATAACTGATTAAACTTTGATTATTATTACTTATTATTAAGTAAACAAAATATCTCATTAAATGGCGGTCCCTAGGGGAATCGAACCCCTCTTTCATGGATGAAAACCATGTGTCCTAACCGATAGACGAAGGGACCAGAGATGGAATTTCTATTGCAATTATTAAAAATAATCAAGCTATAGGTTCCTCACTTTTTATAATTTCTATTGTAGATTCTTTGTGTGTGACAAGAGTTTCTGTAATAAATTTTGTATTTTCTTTTTTTACAGCTGCAATCATTTCAGTACTGGTAATACCTGTCGCACAAAAAATACTATCTCCTTTAATGATTTCATCTAACTCATATTTTTTATTTAGGTCAGATATTCCCATTTTTTTTGCTCTAGTTTTATCTAGATCTGTCGCAAATAAAAATCTGCCCTGAAATTTACATCCATATGCGTCCAAAGCAGCTGCAGAGATTACTCCTTCGGGACCCCCTCCAATGCCTAAAAATAAGTCTATATTATACTTATTATTAGTAACTAAGAGAGCACCACAAATATCACCGTCTGAAATTAATTTTAAATTTACTTTTAATGATTTTAATTCATCAATAACATCTTTATGTCTTGGTCTATCGAGAATACATACTGTAAGTTCATTAATATTTTTGTTTTTGGCTTCTGCGATATTGGAAATATTTTTTTTTATAGGATAATCTAAATCGGTTGCATCAAATGGAACATCTTTACCTACTGCAATTTTATTCATATAAGTTTCTGGAGCATTAAATAAATTTCCTTTTTCTGAGATGGCTAATACCGATATAGCTCCTGGAATATTTTTTGCAGCAAAATTGGTTCCTTCAAGAGGATCAACAGCTATATCTATACTTGGACCAATACCCTTTCCCAGTTTTTCTCCTATATATAACATTGGTGCTTCATCAAGTTCGCCCTCGCCTATCACTACTTCCCCATTAATTTCTAGATTATTTAAATCATTTCTCATAGAGTCCGTAGCAGCCTTATCGGCTAATTTTTTATCTCCTTTACCAAGATATTGATAACAATTAATAGCTGCTCTTGAAGTGACTTTTACAAGTGAGTTGATCAAATCTTTATTTAATGACATTAAATATTTTCAACTGTGGTTTCTTCTGAATTATATTTCAATCTAGCCTCAAACTCACTTAATCTTTTCCAAACTGAAATTAATTCCACTATAGTAGACCAGCTTCGAACTAAGTATTGTAACGAATTTTCAACTCTTCCAAATGCCCTGGTTATCTGTTGTACAAAACCTAATGTTATCGCACCTGATACTATAGTTGGTGCTAATGCTAAATAAGGAACAATTACCATACCTTGAAAATAACTCCACTTCACCGCATTAAAATATAAGTAGTGAAAATATGATTTATAGTGAATACCTCTTACTCTATCATATAATTGACCTATAGTTGGTGGAGCTGCCCTTATAGGATCATCTTCACCATGGACTAATTCTTTTCTATAACCTGCTTCTTCTTTTTGAATATCATATTCAATACCAGGCAATTTAATACCTACAGCCGCTAATAAAACTGTCCCACCAAGTGCAGATATTATTGCTACCCAAACTAAAGCATGATCAACCTCACCAATCCATGGAAGAACATCGACTTGTTTAGATAATCCCCATAATATTGGTAAGAAGGCTACTAATGTCATTATACTATCTAAAAGTCCGACACCAAGACCTTCCATTATTCTTGCAAATTTTAAAGTGTCTTCTTGAACTCTCTGTGAAGCTCCCTCTGTTAAACGAGCTTTTAGCCATTGAGAGTGATAATATTCAGCCATTGAAGTTCTCCACCTAAAAACCCAATGAGATACAAAAAAACCTGTTATAATTGCAATTATAATCCAAAGACCTGCAACTTTTGCAAATGTAAACAAATATCCAATAAATTCAGTTTCTGTTACTGAACCGGGTTCCGTAAGAGCTTTTTGAAGAGTATCATAAAATTCACCGAACCATTCATTAATTTTTACATCTAATTGTACTTGATACCAAGTTGAAACTAATATGAAGATTGATCCAAATATGCTCCAACCGTACCATCTTTTATCTGTAAAAAATTTAAACATTATTTTGTAAAATTATCAGCGTAGGATTTTAAAGTAATTTTTCTTTTATTGGGTTCAATTACTTCAAAATCAATATTATTTTTTTTTGCGTATTCAATTGCCAATTCTTTTGAGGAAAATTCTAATTTTAATTCACTATAAGTATCTGTAGAACTTTCCCAACCCATCAAAGGATTGGTACCTGGATCATCAGTGATGTATTCAATAATCCATTTATCAAATTTCTTTAATCCTGACTGCATAGCAGTTTTAGATGGTTTATAAATTTTAGCTTTTTTCATAAAATGGTCGGGGTGGTAGGATTTGAACCTACGGCCCCTTGGTCCCAAACCAAGTGCGCTACCAGGCTGCGCTACACCCCGAATGCTGTACTAATACAGTAGATAAAAAAAATTTCAAAGTATATTAATCACTATTTAAAAGGAAATTTTACAAAATTTGTTATATATAAGTATTTATGATCATTGTATGTCCAGCTTGTTCTAAGAAGTTCAATATTGATGAAAAATTAATTCCAGATGAAGGTAGGCTTTTAAAGTGCGGCAATTGCGATCATACATGGTTTTATAAAAAGGAAGAAAATTTAAAATTAGAAACTGAAACCATAAAAATAAATGAAATTGATGAAAATAAATCAGAGATTAATATAGAACCAGTTGATGTACCTATAAAACAAACGAAAAAATTAAGAAAAAAAATTTCAAAAAAATCTTCAACAAAAGAGAGTACATCAAAAGAATTAGTATCTATTGATAAAAGTTCTGTTTCTAGAGAAAACAATATTATTAAAAAAATATTTCTAATAATTATTTCAATTATCGCTTTTATTTTGCTTATAGACACATTTAAAAATCAGATATCTGTTATATTTCCTGGTATATTAAAAATGTCAGATAGTCTGTATCTAGTAATAAATGACTTGAAATTATTTATTAAAGATTTAGTCAGATAAAATGATTCAGATAATTACAAAACCATTTAGGTGGTTTTTTAAATTAGAAGCTGCTAGTGGTCTTGTTTTACTTTTTGCAGCCATAATAGCTTTAATAGTAAGTAATTCTAATTTAGCAGAAATATATTTTTCTACATTGAATAAATATTTATTTTTGGGAATAAATAATTTTGGTTTAAAATTATCTGTTTTACACTGGATAAATGATGCCTTGATGGCAATATTTTTTTTCTTTGTAACATTGGAGATTAAAAGAGAATTTTTACAAGGTGAACTTTCAAATATAAAGCAAGCACTTCTTCCAATTATTGCAGCTGTTGGAGGAATGTTGGTTCCTGCATTATTTTATGTTTTTATTAATTTTGGAGATAGTGAAACAATGAATGGTTGGGCTATTCCATCTGCAACTGATATTGCATTTTCTTTAGGAGTACTTTCATTATTGGGTAAAAGAGTTCCGTTATCATTAAAAGTTTTTTTAACTGCTTTAGCTATTATAGATGACTTAGGAGCTATTGTTATTATTGCATTATTCTATTCGGGAGACCTTAGTATAAAATACTTAAGCTTAATGCTTTTAGCCTTTATTGTTCTTCTAGTCATAAATAAGTTCAATATAAAGAAATTTTTACCTTATTTAATTGTTGGAATTTTTCTTTGGGACTTTACTCACAATTCTGGGATTCATGCAACAATTGCAGGTGTTTTGCTAGCAATGACTATACCTCATAGAAAAAAAGATAAAGATTTTTCACTACTTATAAAAATTGAACATGCAATAAGTCCTTACGTTGCTTTTGGTATTATGCCATTATTTGCTTTTGCAAATGCGGGTGTTTCATTAGAAGGTTTATCTTTTGCATCTTTACTTGATAAAGTTCCATTAGGAATTTTATTAGGATTGTTTGTTGGTAAACAATTAGGAGTTTTTGTATTTTCTTATGTCTCAATAAAAATGAAAATAGCCCAGATGCCTAATAATTCTAACTGGTTTAACTTTTATGGTGTTGGTGTTTTAACGGGTATTGGTTTTACAATGAGCTTATTTGTTGGAAATTTAGCTTTTGTTGAAAATATGCAATACATGGATGGAGTCAAAATAGGAGTTTTAACTGGGTCATTATTATCCACTTTATTTGGGTACTTCTTAATACTACTTACACCAAATAAGTAGGTAGTTTATGAAAAAATTAATAATAATAAGTTTAACAATAATAATGTTTTTTTTTAAAAATTCAGCAATGAGTAATAATCAGAAAAGTTTTTATGATCTAGAAATAGAGAGTATTAATGGAGAAATCATTAAATTAAAAGATTATCGAGATAAAGTTATACTTATAGTTAACACTGCTAGTTATTGTGGGTTCACAAAACAATATGAGGATCTGCAAGAATTATGGGATAAATACAAATCTAAGGGTCTTATTGTCCTTGGAGTGCCTTCAGACTCATTCAATCAAGAAAAAAAAACAAACAGTGAAGTTAAAGAATTTTGTGAAGTAAATTTTGACATAAATTTTCCATTAACAGCTATTACTGAAGTTAAAGGAAAAAATGCTCATGAGATTTTTAGGTGGGCAGAAAATAATTTTGGCAAATCTGCAACTCCCAAGTGGAATTTTCATAAAATTTTAATTAATAAAGAAGGAAATATTCAAGAAACTTATGCTTCCTTTACCAAACCACTTTCAAAGAAAATAATTAATAAAATAGAGAGTCTTCTAAATTAAAAAACTCATTCCATCATAAGCAGGAATTACATTTTTTGGTAGAAATTTTAGCACTTCTAAATAATCGATATCATTTCCCAGATTTGTTAAAATTGTTTTTTTTGGTTTAATATCATTATGAAGTTTCAAAGCATCATCTAAATTAAAATGTGAAGGATGAAATTTATATTTCAAACAATCAATTACTAAGTAGTTTAAATGTTTTAATTTTTTGTAATCTTTTTTATATATTTCACTTACATCACTAGCATAGGCACATTTATTATTAATTTTATATAAAGTGCTATAAATCTTACCATGTTTTACAGGAAATGACTCAATCTTAAATATTTTTTTTTTAATCTTAAATTTATGTGTTTTTTTTAAACTATTTAATTTTAATATTGGTGGATAGTCATAAGTTTTTTTAAAATAGTAATTAAAATTATCATTTAGATATTTTTTTGTTAATTTGTTAGCATAAACATTAATTTTTTTTTTATTAATTAAATAAAAAGCTCTTAATTCGTTAATGCCGTGTGTTTGATCAGCATGCATATGGGTATAAAAAATTTTATCAATATTTTTAATTTTAGATTTTATAAGCTGAGTTTTTATATCAGGTGAACTATCAATTAAAAAATTGATATTTTCTACTTCAATTAAAGCAGAGCATCTTGTTCTATAATTTTTTAAATTTTTTGGATCACAATTTCCAAAATAACCATCAATTCTTGGTATACCAAGAGAACTTCCACATCCAAGAATCGTAAATTTAATTTTCAAAGTTAAAGAAGAGATTATTAAAATTATTATTTGTTATCTTTTCAAGTTCGGAAAAACTCATATTTTTTATTTCTGATAGTTTTTCGAGTGTATATCTTAGATAAGAGGGTTCATTTTTTTTCCCCCTCATAGGTATTGGAGCCAAAAAGGGACTATCAGTTTCAATCAAAACTTTATTATTATCTATAATTTTAAATGTATCTTGAAGATCTATACTGTTTTTAAAAGTTATTATGCCACTTGCAGAAAAATAAGAGTTTAAAGTCATCATTTTCTTTGCAAATTCTTTCGATCCAGTGAAACAGTGCATTAAAATTTTAATATTACTATTCTTATATTCATTTAGTATATTAAAAGTCTCTTTTTCAGCACTCCTTGAGTGGACAATTAATGGATAATTTAAAGAAATCGATGCCTCAATATGATTTATAAAGCTTTTAATCTGATCATCTTTTTTACTATTTTCATAAAAAAAATCTAAACCTGTTTCACCAATTCCTATAATCTTTTTAAATTTACTGGCGTTTTCTGTAATAAAATTTTTGTCCACATAATTACTACTAGTCTCATGAGGATGTATGCCAATACTACCATATATAATATTATCAAATTCAACTAATTTTTTTATATTTTCAAAACTTTTTAAATTTGTTGATATGGTTAATATTTTTTTTATGCCAGCTTTTTTTGATCTTTGTATAACTTCATTTATATTTGAGAAAAGAGGCTCGTGATCAAGATGGCAATGAGAATCAATCATTTATCAATTTTTTTAAACAAAATGTTTAGCTTATTTAATTTTAAACCTTTCCTTAAAATATTATTATTATCAAGTGTTGAAAAATTAATAGAATCTTCATCAATGTCAAAAATTCTTAGTACTTTTGCAGATGTCTGTGGAATTACAGGATAAAGTAATATAGTTATTTTTCTAATTAATTCTAATGATGTATAAACAATTGTATTTAGTCTTAATTTATTGTCTTTTTTTTTCCATGGTTCTTGATCATTAAAATATTTATTTGACGCAAATAGTCTATCCACAATGAAATTCATATATTGATTGATATCTTGATTATCAATAATAGTTCTAATTTTATCTATATCAGTCATAGAATTCATAATAAATAAATCTTCATCATTAAAATCACTTTCAGGTACAATTGACGAACAATTTTTTTCAGCAAATGATAAAACTCTTTGACAAAGATTTCCAAAATTATTAGCTAAGTCACTGTTTATACAGCTTTCTAATTTTTCTTCTGAAATATTTCCATCATTACCAAATGATACTTCTTTTAATAAATAATATCTTAGTGGATCTAACCCATAGACATTAATAATTTCCAGAGGATCTAAAATATTTCCTTTTGATTTAGACATTTTTTGATCACCAGAAAGAATCCAGCCATGACCATAAACTCTTTTTGGAGGTTTTAGATTGGCTGCAAGTAAAAAAGCGGGCCAGTAAATCGCATGAAATCTTAAAATATCTTTGCCAATTATATGTAAATCTGCAGGCCAAAATTTTTTGTACAATTCATTATTTTGATCTGGATAATTTAAAGAACTTAAATAATTTGTTAATGCATCTAACCATACATAAACTACATGATTTTCATCTTGAGGTACTTTAATACCCCAGGAAAATGTTTTTCGACTAACAGATAAATCTTTCAAACCGTTTTTGACAAAACTTATAACCTCATTTTTTCTACTTTCTGGTAGAATAAAATCCTTGTTTTTTTCATAAAATTCTAACAATGGCTTTTCCCATTCTGAGAGTTTAAAAAAATATGACTCCTCCTCAACCCATTCAACAGCAGAACCAGAAGTTTTTGAAACTTTAAAATTATCTTTATCTATTACTTCATCTTCATTATAAAAAGCTTCATCAGAAACAGAATACCAACCTGAATATTTAGATAAATATATTTGTTTGTTTTTTTCGAGAATATTCCATAAATTTTGAACAGATAATTTATGCCTGTCCTCTGTTGTTCTTATAAAATCTGTGTTCGATAGATTAAGGGTTTTAGTTAAACCTTCAAAAATATTACTTATTTCATCACAAAATGATTTTGGATCTTTATTTAATTTCTCTGCTGATCTTTGAATTTTTAAACCATGTTCATCAGTTCCAGTAAGAAAATAAACATTAAAACCATCTATTTTTTTAAAACGAGCAAAAAAATCAGCAACAATACTTGAATAAGCGTGACCCATATGAGGTTTTGCAGATGGATAGTAAATTGGAGTTGTTATGTAGTAATTTTTACTCACTTTTTAATAACCTTTCTTTAAATTCTATAAAAAACGTATCATAGTCCAAATTATATCTTTTTACGTTCGAAAGTTTTTTATAAAAATATTGACTATAATCAATTGGATAATTAGTAACAAAATGTAAATTTTTATAAAAAAAATTTCAACAAGATCATTTAAATTCTCCTTTAAAAAACTAAACTTATTAAATAATTTATTGTCAATTATGTAATTAAAAAAATTATTAATATTAAAATTGTTTAAATCGTACTTAATTTCATTAACAAAATTATAAAATAAAATAATAAACTTTGGAGATAAATATACGTTTTTAAACTCATTAGGTAATATGCTGTAATTAATTTTATCAAAAATATTTTCTAAAATTAACTTTCTTTCATTTTCTGTTAAATACATTTTAAATTCTACACACCTTGATTTAATTGTTTTATGGATTTTTCTTTCAGAATTTAAAATTAAAATGAAAAAACAGTTTTGACCAGAGTCTTCAAGAGATTTTAATAAGGCATTAGATGAACTTTCATTAAGGTATTCAATGTTATCTATAATAATATATTTATATGGATTATTAAATGATGAATGATTTATAAAATTTATCATTTCTCTGATTTGAGAAATTTCAATATTTTTTTTTTCATTTTGTTTATTTATATAAAATATATTAGGATGTGTATTTGCATTTAATAGTATTTCATTGTTTTCCAAATTATTGTGTATTTCAAATAAAAATTTTTTTATAAATAGAAATTTACCAATACCTTCTTTACCAGAAAGTAAAATTTTGTTTGGAAATTTATTATTTTTTTTTAATAGATTAAAAAAATTTAATAAATTACTATGACCTATTAAATCAATCATCTATTTAAGATTATTTGTAATTTATTTTCAATAATGTCTTTAACAAATTTTTTTGAATAATTATTTGAGTCTATAATTAAATATTTATTTTTTGAATTTTTTGATAATTTT
>CACLYQ010000010.1 GCA_902611175.1 uncultured Pelagibacteraceae bacterium | reverse complement strand
GTAGTTATATTTGGAGGTGGAGATAGCGCACTTGATTGGGCAATCGAACTATCAAATTCATCTAAAGTAACCCTTGTTCATCGAAGAGATGAGTTCAGAGGCGCACCATCAAGTATTCAAAAAATAAAAGAATTGAGTAATAATAAAACAATTGATTTAATTACTAAATATTCAATTAAAGATATCAAAGGAAATGGCAACTTAGAAAGTGTGGAAATAAAAAGCGAAACAGGAGAAATTAAAGATATTAAAACTGATTATGTTCTTGGTTTTTTTGGTTTAATAATGCAATTAGGTCCAATTGCTAGTTGGGGGCTAAATTTAAACAAAAAAACTATTCCAGTAGATACGGAAAATTTTGAAACGAACAAGAGGGGTATATTTGCAATTGGAGATATTTGTACTTATCCAGGAAAACTAAAATTAATACTTTCAGGTTTTCATGAAGGAGCTTTGGCCGCTAGAGGCTGCTTTAAATATGCGAGACCAGATGAAAAATATAGATTTGAATTTACTACTGCATCCAACACTATCAAAGATAGGTTGGGTGTAAAAGAATGATAGAACTCTTTACTGCTGATACACCTAATGGTTGGAAAATTAGTATAATGCTAGAAGAAATAAACTTTGAATATAAATTAACAAAAGTTAATTTAAGTGGTGATCAATTCAAAGAGGAATTTAAAAAAATAAGTCCATTTAATAAAATTCCTGTAATTATAGATCATGAAAATAATAAGACGATTTTTGAGTCTGGAGTAATTCTTATGTATTTAGGTGAAAAAAGTAATAAATTATACCCTGAAACAGATAGACTAGAGATAAATCAGTGGTTAATGGCTCAAATGGCTATTATTGGTCCAATGATAGGACAACATCATCAGTTTCACTATTATCACCAAGGAAAAAGTGAATGGGGTGAAGAAAGATATTTCAAAATCACAAGAAAAATTTATGAAGATCTTGAAGATAGATTGGCTCAAAGTAAGTTTTTAGCAAATAATAAGTACTCTATTGCTGACATTGCTACATGGTCGTGGATCGCAAGACACAAAAGACACGATATTGGGTTAAATAACTTTCAAAATCTATCTAGGTGGTTTCTAGAAATAGCTGAGCGTCCGGCTGTAATAAAAGGGTTTAAAGCTTTAAATAAAGATGCTGAAATAGATTTACCTTAATCGTCAGCGTAAACTTTTTCATTTTTTTCGTGTTTTTCTTGAGCCGCAATGCAAAGGGTTGCAACTGGTCTGGCCATTAATCTTTTTAAACCTATAGGCTCACCTGTTTCTTCACAAAAACCATAAGTTCCATCTTGAATTTTTTTTAATGCACCATCTATTTTTGAAATTAATTTGATTTGTCTGTTAATAGCTCTCATTTCAACATTTTTTTCAGTATAAGAACTTGCTTGGTCAACAATATCAGCTGAAGCACTATTATCATCCATCGACGCTTGAAAAATTGCCTCATTATTTGATTTTTTTAAGTCTTTCTTCCATTCGGTTAATTTCATTTTAAAATACGCTAAGTGCTTAGCACACATGTATTTCTCTTTTTCTTTTGGAGTATAAGTTTTTGAAATTCTTGCCATACTTAACTATTTTGAGTTGGTGAATATATTCATGAATAAATGAGTGTCAAGAACGGTTTATTCATATAGATTGATAAAAATGGCCTTAAACAAAAGAAATATAAATAATATTTTTTATATTTTTGTCACGACTCACTTGATTCTATGGACAGTTGTTCCAACTATCACAAATTCAAATTTACCTTTAGATACAATTGAAGCTTTGGCTTGGGGTAGTAATTTAGATTGGGGATTTAACAAACATCCACCATTAAGTGCATTTTTCCCGGAAGTTTTTTTTCAAATATTTGGACCACAAGATTGGGCTTATTATTTGTTAAGTCAAATTTTTGTAGTTATATCTTTTTTCATAATTTTTAAACTATCAAAGGAAATTCTTAATGATAGTACTTTGAGTTTGTTATCAGTTTTTCTTATTGAAGGGATATACTTCTATAATTTTACAACTCCAGAATTTAATGTAAATGTTTGCCAGTTACCTTTTTGGTGTTTGACGGTTTACTATACTTGGAAAATATACAACAGTAAAAAAATTGAGCTCTATGATTGTATTTTATTAGGAGCCGCAGCAGCCTTAGGTATTTTATCTAAATATCTTTTTATATATTTATTGGTCACAATAGATTTATTATTCGCATATTTAATATTTTTTAAAAAATCAAAAAAGTTTGATTTTAAATATTTAGTTTCTTTAGAAGTATTTTTTGTAATTTTAATCCCACATATAATTTGGTTATTCAATAATGATTTTATTACAATTAAATATGGTTTTGCTCGTGCAGGTTTGGATGAAGGGCAAATAATTAATCATCTTAAATATCCACTGATATTCACATTAAAACAAATTGGTATTTTAATACCATTTTTAATTTTAGTCTGGCTACTAATAAAAAAAATTCCTAAAAAATTAAATTTAAAAGATGAAAAACTTTTATTTTTAATATTTGTTAATTTAGTTCCAATTTTTCTGGTTTTTATGACAGCGCTAATAACCGGGTCAAAAATTAGAACTATGTGGATGACCCCTTTTTACCTATTCTTTGGAACTTTATTTATTTACCTTTTGAAAAATCAAATAAACATTAAAAAACTAAATTCCTTTTTAATAGGATTTATATTTTTATTTTTATTATCTCCAATTTTGTATGGTTATGTCTCAATATCTCAGACTGATAAAAGGACTGATTATCCCGGAAAAGATATAGCTATAAAAGTTCAAATGGCATGGCATGAACAACATGATGAACCTATTAAATATGTTCTTGGCGATGAATGGAAAGCTGGAAATTTATCATATCACATTAATTCAAGGCCTATTTGGAAAGGCTTTGTTACAAAGCAAAAATTGAATTCATTTGAAAAATATATGTGTATTGATAAGATTTGTGTTGGATCTTAGATATGAAATTCAATAAAAACATACTTTTCATCGTCTTTATTGTTGTAATAATAGAGTTGTCTGGACATGGAATTGTAGCGTCTTTATTGAGGTTGCTTGCAAGTTAAATAAATGAAAATTACTATTTTAACACCAGTTTACAATGACTGGAAATCAGCTTCAAAATTAATTGAAGAAATAAATACAATAGTAAAAGATTTAGATGCAGAATTTTCTATTATAATAGTTAACGATGCATCAACTGAGAAAAAACCAACTTCTATTTTCAATACAGAAAACCTATTATCTGTTGAAATTTTAAATATTAAAAATAATCAAGGTCATGGAAGATGCATTGCAACTGGGCTTAAGCATATATTTCAAAATAAAGAATTTAATTATGTAATACCAATGGACTCAGATGGTGAAGATAGACCTGAAGAAATCAAAAGTTTTCTAGAATATATTAATTATGACGAAGGAAAACCAATTGTTGGAGAAAGAGTAAAAAGATCTGAAAATTTTATTTTTAAAATTTGTTATCATTTCCATAAAATAATCACTTACGTATTTACTGGTCACTCAATAAAATTTGGAAATTATACTTGTCTTCCAAAATCAACTGTTGAGAAATTAATAAACGATAAATCTATTTGGTGCAGTTTCTCTGGAGCATTGGCAAAATTAGAAAAAGATAGATCTTCATCTCCTTCAGAAAGAGGAACAAGATATTTTGGTCCTTCTAAAATGAGTTTTAAAAATTTAATTAAGCATTCTTTAGCAATCATAGCTGTTTTTAAATCTACAGTTATTATTCGATCAATTTTATTTTATGCTATTTATTTAATATTAATGGCTGATTACATAAGTATTGTTACAGCTATCCCCTTAGCTTTAATTATTGCATTTGGATTATCTGTCGTAATGATTGGCAGAAGAGAAAATTTAGAGGAATTAAATAATTCTCTTAGTAATATTGAAAGCATTGATACGATAAAATAATTTTTTTAGGCTCTAATTGTTGGCAAACTATAAAAATCAGCTGTATCTATTTTTGAGTTGTAATCTCTTTTCATACTCCAGGACTTTCTAACCCCAGCACTTGCAAGACTTAGTGTGGATCTACCATATCTATAATTTGTATTATCAATTGATCTCATTAATCTATTAATTCTCTCATCTTTTGCTGATGAAAATAAGTTTTCATTATTTTCAGCGTCTGTTAACCCAGTTAGCATCACTCCTGCTTTTTGATAACGATGTCCTTTTCTAAAGATTACTTTTAAGACAGATAAGGCATTTTTTACTATTTCTATACTATTGTTAGTTGCTATAGGAAAATCAACAGTTCTGGAGTTTGAATAAAAACCAAATTGTTTTTGAAAAGGACTTGTTCTAACAAATACCATAACGGCTTTTGCAACGAGGTTTTCAGATCTTATTTTCTCTGATGCATTTAAACAATAACTAGCAACAGCTTCTTCGAGTTCTTGAAATTTTTCTATTCTTTTTCCAAATGATCTTGATACTACACAGCTTTTTCTTTTTGATGCAGTTTTTTCTAAATCAATACAAGGCACACCTCTAAGCTCCATTGCAGTCCTTGAACTTAGAACATTTGAAGATTTTTTAATCCAGGTGTTTGATTTATTTTTTAATTGTTTAGCGTTATAAATTCCATTTTTTTGATAAAACTTTGTCATCTGTCTCCCAACACCCCAAACATCATTGATATCAATTTTTTCAAGAATAGGATCGAGATTTTCTATTCCAATTAGACTTGTAACACCTGATTGTTTTTTCTTAGCTATATGATTTGCAACTTTGCTTAAAGTTTTAGTTTTAGCTATTCCTATACTTGTTGGAATACCAGTCCACTTTAAAACTGTTTCTCTAATTTCTCTTCCAACTTGCTCTACTTCATTGTCAGAAAAATTTGATAAATCCATAAATGCTTCATCAATTGAATAAACTTCAATATCAGAGTTAAATCTTTTTAAAGTTCTCATTACTCTTCTAGATAAATCTCCATACAAAGAATAATTTGATGAGAATACTTGTACATCATTTTTGATAATAATATCTTTTGCTTTAAAGTAGGGCTCACCCATTTTAATTCCCAAAGCTTTTGCTTCAGTAGATCTTGAAACTATACAGCCATCATTATTAGATAAAACTACAACAGGTTTTTTTCTTATTTTTGGATTAAATAGTCTTTCACAAGAAACATAGAAAGAATTACAGTCAACCAGTGCTAATTTTTTAGTGTACTGAATGTATGACATAGGTGACTACTCCCCAAATAAAAATATCTTGTTCTTCATTTATTAAAATTCGATCAGAAAATTCTTTAGAACCTGATGTTAAAAATTGTTTATCTTTTTCTTTAACTAAAGTTTTAACAACGAGCTCATCATGAACATTTGCTATGACAGTTGAAAAATTTTTTGGAGTTAAGCTTTTATCTACAACTAATAAATCACCATCATTTATTCCAACATCCACCATTGATTTTCCTTGAACTCTTATGATGAAAGTTGCCGGAACATTTTTGATTAGATGTACGTTTAAATCTATATCTTCTTCTATGTAGTCAGTTGCAGGGGAAGGAAAACCAGCTCCTGCTTTATGTAAATAATAAGGTATTGTTAGCTTCATAAGTGTTCTTGTTTTGTTCTTATTAGTACATGAGTTATACAATAGTGTCAATTAGGTTGTATTTTGAGTCTGTAAGTGAATCAAAAGTGAATCAAAACGTGAACATCCAAAACCATATTTTGTGCTATTGTGGATAACTTAAACCATTAGTAGTCTATAATCCTAATTTAATTATAAAAGGAGAGAAGCATGAGTTCAATTGAAGTTAAAAGTTTTGATAATCCAGATGAAAGCAATACCAGTTTCAACAATGCCAAAATGGATATCGTAAAAGTGGGAGATCAAAGAGTAATGAGATTAGTTTTGCAGCCAGGATGGAAATGGTCACAAGATATTAAACCAACTGTAGGAACTGATAGCTGTAAAGCAAAACATCTTGGAGTAATAGTTTCAGGAGCAGTTTGCGCCAAACATGATGATGGAACAGAATTAACATATAAAGCAGGTGATGCATATTCAATTGACCCAGGTCATGACGGCTGGGTAGTTGGTGATAAGCCAGCAGTTGTTTATGAGTTTCATGGAAAATGGGGAGAATAATTAATGCCGAAACTAACATGTCATTGTGGATGTGTAGAAGCAGAAATTAATGTTCCAATTAATGAATTACCAAAAATTGTAAGATGTAACTGCTCTATATGTAAAAGAAAAAATGCAACAATGGGAATGGTTAAAAATGAAGATTTTAAAGTTACTAAGGGAGAAGATAAATTAAAACTTTATCAGTACCATACGAAAGTTGCTAATCATTACTTTTGTATTGAATGTGGAATTTACACACATCATAACCCAAGAAGTGCACCCGCCATGACTGGATTCAATTTAGGTTGTGTAGATGAAGTTAAAGCTGATGATTTAAAAGACGTTGTTTTCTTTGATGGTTTAAACCATCCACTTGACCAAAAATAAAATTAAATGAATTTTGTTGAGGATTGTTTAAATAAAGTAAAAAAAGATTGTTATAAGTTTATTAAAACACAAGAAACATCTTCTGATAAATTTAAAAACAAAGACAAGATGTTAAAAGATTATCTTGTTCCAATGAGTTTTTGGATTGCAAAAAAAACAAATATAAAGAAACCTTATATAGTTGGTTTAACAGGAGGACAAGGAACTGGAAAAACTACTATAAGCTCTATCTTAATGATAATTTTAAAAAAATATTTTAAGTTAAAAGTTTTCAAAATATCAATTGACGATATTTATAAAACAAAGAATGATAGAATAAAGTTATCAAAGAAAGTTCATCCATTATTATTAACAAGAGGTGTGCCAGGAACCCATGATATAAATTATATGTCTAGCTTTATTAAAAAAGCAAACTCTACAAAATTTAGATCAATTATGTTACCCAAGTTCGATAAGGCAATTGATGACAGATTTACAAAAAAAAATTGGTACAAAGTAAATAGCAGACCAGATGTAATCATTTTTGAAGGTTGGTGTGTTGGAGCAAGACCTGAAAGCTTAAAAACATTAAAAAAAAGTGTTAATATGATGGAAAAAAACGATGATAATAGATTAATCTGGAGAAAATACGTTAATAATCAATTAAAAAAAGGATACAAAAAACTTTATAGTAAACTCGATTGTTTATTATTTTTAAGGGCAGAAAATTTTAGCTTATTACAAAAGTGGAGAGTTATTCAGGAAAAAAAACTTAAATTAAAAAATAAGAATAAAAAAACAAAACAAAAAATTATGACAAAAAAAGAAGTTTTAAACTTTATGCAAACTTACCAGAGAATTACACAGAATATGTTTAAATATGCGCCAAAATACGCATCTATAATTATTAAATTAAATTCTAATCATCAAATTAATTCTGTAAAGTACAACTAATGAAAAAAATATTAATAATAATTGTTAGTTTTTTTTGCTTAACAGCTCAATCGCTAGCTGTCACATTATATGAAGCATTAAATGAAACTTACAATAACAATAAACAATTAAATGCTGAGAGAGAAAATATAAAAGCATCAGAAGAAGATCTAAATATATCTAAAGCCGACTATATGCCTTCGTTGAGTTTAAGTGGTTCTAAAAGTCTTGAAGAAACAAATAAACTAACAAATCAGAGTGGTGGTGATGCAACAATCAGTGATGTAGACCCATTTACAACATCTATCAAATTAGAACAAACCTTATTGGATTTTGGAAGAGACCTTAATTATGAAAAAAATTTAATAGGTTTAGAACTTTCAAAAGCAAAATTATTTAAAAAAGAACAGGATGTTCTTTACAGTGCCATAGAAGCTTTTACATCTGTAATTTTATCAAGAGAAAAAGTTTCGATTAATAGACAAAATTTAAATTTACTTATTAAACAACTTGAAAATGATAAAGTTAGATTAGATAGAGGACAAATAAAAACTGCAGATTTATCACAAACTGAATCTTCTCTTGCAGGAGCAAGCGCTCAACTAACTCAAGCAAGAAGTGAATTAATGATTAACAAATTAAATTATGAAAATATTATTGGTAAACTTTTAAATACAAATGAATTAAAAAAGACGAACAGAGCAATTGCAGGTGTTCCAAGTGAACTTAGCACAGCAATTAATTTAGCCAGAGAGAACAATCCAGATATAATGATTGCTAAAATAGAATTAAATCAGTCTGAAATGGATATTGCTATCGCTGAGAGCGATTTAAAACCAACTGCATCTTTATCATTAGAAAGATCTTATGCTGATGATTTTAGTTCAACTTATGATGAAAAAGAAAAAGATATTTTAAAAACAACAATTAGCTGGCCATTTTACTCTGGTGGTAGTAAACGTGCCAAAATAAATAAAAATACAAATCTAAAAACTAGAAAAGTTTTATTATTTGAGGATGCGGTAAATACAACGGAGAAGAATGTTGGAAGTGCATGGTCAAATCTTGAAGCATCAAAAAGTTTTTTAAATTCTGTAAGATCTCAAGTTAGAGCAGCAAAAATTGCTAACGAAGGAATAGCCGCAGAGTATGAGAGAGGTTCAAGAACAACACTAGATGTTATTCAATCAAACTCTTTGTTGTTGGCTGCAAAAATTTCACTAGCAGAATCTGAGAGAAATAATCTTATCGCCCAATATAATGTTCTAAAAGCTATTGGTTTATTGAATAGCGAATACCTAAAACTTAAGTAATTTAACGATTTTAAGCTATTTTGAGAAATATATTGCCAATGAGAACAAAATGTGTACATTTAAATTCATGATTCGAGTGTTAAAAAAAGAAAAAAAAGAGGCAAAAAATGACTAAAAATAACCTAAAAGTGGTGAAAACCGCAAAAGATAAAGAATTGGAAAACAAAGAGAAAAATAAAGCATTAGACGCAGCAATCAGCCAAATTACAGATAGCTTCGGAAAAGGCTCAGTAATGAAGCTTGGTGAGCAAAAAGCCATGGATGTTGAGTCTATCTCAACTGGATCTTTAAGCTTAGATCTTGCTTTAGGAATTGGTGGATTACCAAAAGGAAGAATTATTGAAATTTATGGACCAGAGTCTTCAGGAAAAACTACATTAGCATTACAAGTAGTTGCAGAAGCACAGAAGGCAGGTGGTATTTGTGGTTTTGTTGATGCAGAACACGCTTTAGATCCAGTGTATGCAAAGAAATTAGGTGTAAATACCGAAGAGTTATTAATTTCTCAACCAGACACAGGTGAACAAGCTTTAGAAATTACTGATACATTAATTAAATCTGGCTCAATGTCAGTTCTTGTAGTGGACTCTGTAGCTGCATTAACGCCAAGAGCTGAAATTGAAGGCGATATGGGTGATACTCATGTTGGTTTGCAAGCTAGATTGATGTCTCAAGCATTGAGAAAATTAACAGGCTCAATTTCACGAACCAATACAATGGTTATATTCATTAACCAAATTAGAATGAAAATTGGTGTTATGTTTGGAAGTCCAGAAACAACATCAGGTGGAAACTCTTTAAAATTCTACTCATCAGTTAGAATGGACATTAGAAGAATTGGAGCAATCAAAGATAAAGATAATATCGTTGGTAACACAACAAGAGTTAAAGTTGTGAAAAATAAAGTTGCTCCACCGTTTAAAGTTGTTGAGTTTGACTTAATGTATGGAAAAGGAATTAGTAAAGTAGGGGAACTAATAGACCTGGGTGCCAAAGCAGATATCGTGGAAAAATCTGGAGCTTGGTACGCTTACAAAGGTGAAAAAATTGGTCAAGGTAGAGAGAATGCGAAACTTTACCTTGAACAAAATCCTAAAGCCGCTGCTGAAATTGAAATGGCAATCAGAGAAAAGGCTGGTGTGATCTCAAAGAAAATTGAGGGAAATCCACTAAGCGAGGAAAAAGTAGAGGCTCAAAAAAAAGAAGAAGAAATTCCTACTAAAAAAAATTAGCAGATAACTTTTAGTTATTAAAAAGGCGCTCGAATGGGCGCCTTTTTTCCCTTCAGAGGTGTAGACATCAATAAAAAAAGCTGTATTTTAACAAAATATGGCAAAAACATTAAACGAGATTAGATCAACTTTTTTAAATTATTTTGAAAAAAATGATCACAAGATAGTTGAGTCTAGCAATCTGGTTCCAAATAATGATCCAACATTAATGTTTGCAAATTCAGGCATGGTCCAGTTTAAAAATGTTTTTACTGGATTAGAAAAAAGAGATTATCAAAGAGCGACTACTTCTCAAAAATGTGTAAGAGCAGGAGGTAAACATAACGATCTTGAAAACGTTGGCTACACTCCAAGACACCATACATTTTTTGAAATGCTTGGAAATTTTTCTTTCGGAGATTACTTCAAGGAAAGGGGAATTGAACTTGCTTGGAATTTAATTACTAAGGATTTTGGATTAAATAAAGATAGATTATATGTAACTGTATTTCATGAAGACGATGAAGCCTTCAATTTTTGGAAGAAAATAGCGGGTTTTAGCGACGATAGAATTATTAGGATAGCAACTTCTGATAATTTTTGGTCAATGGGCGAAACGGGCCCTTGCGGACCTTGTTCTGAGATTTTTTATGATCATGGAGATCATTTAAAAGGTGGTTTGCCCGGAACCAAAGATGAGGATGGCGATAGATATATTGAGATATGGAATTTAGTCTTCATGCAATTTGAGCAAGTCTCAAAAGATAAGAGAATTAATCTTCCAAAACCTTCTGTAGATACTGGAATGGGTTTAGAGAGAATTGCAGCATTACTTCAGGGCACACATGATAATTACGAAACAGATCATTTTAAAAAATTAATTAGTTCGATTTCTGAATTTACAAAAGTAAAACAAGATGAAAATAATTTATCAAGCTTTAGAGTAATTGCAGATCACTTAAGAGCTAGCTCATTTCTGCTTGCAGAAGGAGTATTACCTTCAAATGAAGGAAGAGGTTATGTTCTTAGAAGAATAATGAGAAGAGGAATGAGACATTCTCATTTGCTAGGTTCTAAAGAACCAGTCTTCAATAAAATATTTGATACATTGAAAGATGAAATGAGGGGAAATTATCCTGAATTAGAAAGATCAGAGACTTTAATTAAAGAAACATTAAAAATGGAAGAGGAAAAATTTTTAGTATTACTTGATAGAGGTATTAAAATTTTGAACGATGAAATTTCAAAAATTAAAAAAGTTTTACCAGGTGAAGTAGCGTTTAAATTATATGATACTTATGGTTTCCCGCTAGACTTAACAGAAGATATTTTAAAAAATAAATCTTTGACCGTTGATCAAAATAAATTTGATGAATTAATGAAAAAGAGCAAAGAGCTTGCGAAACAAAACTGGAAAGGTTCTGGAGATGCCTCTGAAGAAGAAATCTGGTTTGGTATAAAAGATAAAATTGGACCTACAGAGTTTCTTGGTTATGAGTTTAACCAATCAGAAGGAGTGGTGTTGTCAATAATTAAAAATAATAAAGAAGCACAAAATATTTCAAATGGTGAGGAAGGGATAATTATTACTAATCAAACCCCTTTTTATGGAGAGTCTGGTGGACAAGTTGGTGATCAAGGAACAATAGTATCTGGTAACTCAGTATTTGAGGTTACAGATACTCAAAAAAAACTTGGAGATTTGTTTATACATCATGGAATTCTAAAATCTGGTGAGATTAAGATTAAAAACGTTGTAGAAATGAAAATAGATATTGAAAGACGTAACAATCTTAAGGCATATCATTCTGCAACTCATTTATTACATGAGTCTTTGAGAAGAACATTGGGAAAGCACGTTATGCAAAAAGGGTCTTTGGTTGCGCCTGATAGACTAAGATTTGACTTTAGTCATATGAAACCAATTACTGAGGATGAATTAACAATTATCGATAAATTAGTTAATGAATACGTACAAAACAAAACTGATGTAACTACAAGAATTATGACACCAAAAGCTGCCATTGAAAAAGGTGCTTTAGCTTTTTTTGGTGAAAAATATGGAGAAGAAGTGAGAGTAGTTTCTATGGGAACAGAAAATAACTCTTATTTTTCAACAGAATTATGTGGTGGAACACATGTAAAAAATACAGGTGATATTGGAAAATTTAAAACTATTAGCCAATCCTCAATAGCTGCTGGAGTTAGAAGGGTTGAGGCTTTAAGGGACAAACAACTCGAAATATTCTTAAAAAACAAGGAAAAAATGTCAAACCTTTCTGCACAAAAGGATGAAGACAGTATTAAAGAAGTGTCTGCACAAATTATTAAATTAGGTGGAAAACCAAATCTAGAAAATAAAGATACGAAAGGATTAATTAAAGACCTCAATAAACAACTAGAGCAATTAAATATTCAATCAGTTTTAGCTGATAAAACAAAAAACATAATTAAAGATGAAAATATAAATGGCACTCAAGTTAGATTACAAAAAGTTCAAGATTTATCTCCAAAAGACTTAAGAAAACTCGTTGATGCAGGTAAAAAAGAGTTGGGTGAGGGAATAGTAGTAGTATTTGCAAATAAGGATGAGAAAGTTGGTCTTGCTGTAGGTGTAACAGAAAATTTAACAAATAAATACGATGCAGTTAAATTTGCAAAACTAGGATCTGAAATTATTGGTGGAAAGGGCGGTGGAGGCCGTAAAGATTTTGCACAGGCTGGAGGCCAAGACTCTAATAAAATCGACGAAGCTTTAGAAAAACTAAAAACTTTAATTTAATTTCTGTTTTAAACTTCCATCAATTACATCTAAAAACTGGTTAGTTGTTAAATAATTTGTAGAAGGACCAATAAGTATTGCCAAATCTTTGGTCATTGAACCTGATTCAACTGACTCAACACATACTTCTTCAAGTGTTTTAGCAAATTTAATTAATTCATCATTATTATCTAACTTTCCTCTGTGTGCTAAACCTCTTGTCCAAGCAAATATAGATGCAATTGGATTGGTTGATGTTTCTTTACCTTGCTGATGCATTCTAAAATGTCGAGTTACAGTTCCATGAGCCGCTTCTGCTTCCATTGTTCTGCCATCAGGTGCCAATAAAACACTAGTCATTAAACCTAATGAACCATAACCTTGAGCAACAGTATCTGATTGAACATCGCCATCGTAGTTTTTACAAGCCCATATATATTTACCGTGCCACTTCATAGCACAAGCAACCATATCATCGATTAACCTATGTTCATAAGTTATGTTATTTTTTTCAAATTCTGATTTAAAATCTTTTTCAAAAACATTTTGAAATATATCTTTAAATCTACCGTCATATTTTTTTAGTATGGTATTCTTAGTTGATAAATATACAGGCCATTTTTTAATTAGACCGTAATTGAAACATGATCTTGCGAAGTCCTCAATTGATTTATCTAAATTATACATTGAAAGAGCAATACCAGGTCCTGGAAAGTCAAATACTTCATATTTTTTTTCATCACTTCCATCTTCCGATGTCCACTTAACTTCTAATTTACCTTTTCCTGGAACTAAAAAATCTGTAGCTCTATATTGATCACCGAAAGCATGCCTTCCAATAATTAATGGATCCGTCCAAGATGGGACAAGTTTAGGAATATTTTTACAAATTATTGGCTCTCTAAATACTGTTCCTCCAATAATATTTCTTATTGTTCCATTCGGAGATCTCCACATTTTCTTTAATTTAAATTCTTCAACTCTCGCTTCGTCAGGAGTAATAGTTGCGCATTTGATACCTACTCCATTTTTCTTGATTGCATTAGCACAGTCGATTGTAATTTTGTCATCCGTATCATCCCTGCTTTTCATTCCTAGATCGTAATACTCAATGCCTAAATCCAAATAAGGTAGAATTAATTTGTTTTTGATGAATTCCCAAATTACTCTTGTCATTTCATCGCCGTCTAGCTCGACAATGGGATTTTTTACCTTAATTTTGCTCATTTTTTGATGTATCTTAATAATTGAATTTATACTTTTTATATACATATTAATCCAGAATTATCAATTGAACGATTATGATAGACAAAATTTTTCCAAAGATTCATAACGAAGGCTATAAATTTATAGTAATTTTCGTAGTAGCAACGATCATTCTATATTTCATTCATGGTTTTTTAGGTTTCATAGGTTTGGTATTAAGTATTTGGTGTTATTATTTTTTTAGAGATCCAGAGAGAATTCCAATAAATGACGAGAACTATTTAACAAGTCCTGCTGACGGATTGGTTTTACAAGTTTTAGATACAAACGGACCAAAAGAATTGGGACTTGAAAATAAAAAATTTAAGAAAGTAAGTATATTTATGAATGTATTTGACTGTCATGTGAATAGATCTCCATGTTCAGGAAAAATTGAGGAAATTTTATACAAACCTGGAAAATTTATTAATGCATCTCTTGATAAAGCTAGCGAAGATAATGAAAGAAATTATTATAAAATTAAAAATTCTCACGGAGAAGATATAATTGTAGTTCAAATAGCAGGACTGGTTGCACGGAGAATAGTAACTGATACCTCCGTTGAAGAAAATGTTGATCAAGGATCTAGAATAGGAATGATTAGATTTGGAAGTAGAGCAGATTTATATTTTGAAAACTATGAACCATTAGTAAAAGTTAATCAAAGAGCAGTCGCTGGAGAAACATTGATAGCCAAAAGATAAATGGAAAATCCAAAAAAGAATATAAGATTAGTATCAAATAAAAATTCTAGAGTTATTTTGCCGAATATAATGACATTAGTTGGCGTGTGTATTGGTTTAACTTCAATTAAATTTGCATTTGATGGAAGATTTGAATTATCAGTTATTGCAGTTTTAATTGCTGCAATCATTGATGGTTTAGATGGAAGAATTGCAAGATTAATTAAAGCCACATCAAAAGTTGGAAAAGAATTAGACTCATTAACGGATGTAATTAGTTTTGGAGTTGCGCCAGCATTCATCATGTATTTCTGGGCACTAGATAATATCGGCAGATTTGGTTGGTTAATATCTTTAATATATGTGGTTTGTGTTGCCTTAAGACTTGCAAGATTTAATGTTTCAACAGGAGGTGAACCTTCATGGAGAGATAATTTTTTTGAAGGTATTCCATCACCTGCAGGTGGAGTATTGGTATTAATGCCATTAATTTACAGTTTTAGCGAAGTCCAGTTTATAACTATTAATAAAAATATTATTGTTCCATCTTTATTCATTATTATTTCTGTACTTTTGATAAGTAAAATTCCTACATATTCTTTTAAAAGAATTGTTGTTCCAAGAAGTACTTCAATATTTCTTTTATTTGGAATAATTTTATATTTTGGTTTGTTGCTAATATATACCTTTAATACAATTATAATTTCAGGAATTATTTATTTATTAATGATTCCAGCAAGTTCAATTCATTACTTATTTTTAAAAAAACAAAATAAAGAAAAAGATGATGGCGTTGATCATCACGAAGATATTTTGTAATGAAAGAGAATGTAATTATTTCTCTAGCAGATTCTAATTACTTTGAATTGCTAAATGAATTAATAGACTCTATTAAACAATTCAATCACAGTGAAAAGGTTGCTATTTGTATACTTGATGCGGGTTTAACAGGGGAGCAAACCGCTCTTCTAAAAAATAAAGTAGATGAGATCAAAAAAGCTGAATGGGATATTGAGGTTCCGCAATCTAAAGTTAATGGTAAAGAATGGCTAAAAAGTCAGGTATCAAGAGCGTTTCTTCCAAAATATTTTCCAAACTATAAAAAATACCTGTGGATCGATTGTGATGCATGGGTTCAAGATTGGAGTTCAATAGACTTATATTTTAAAGCTTGTGATAATGGTAAACTTGGCATTACCCAGACAATGACACCTGGATATAGAATATTAAGTAACGTTAATTGGTTGTTTGGAAAATTAGCAATTATAAAATCTCAAAACTTTAAACATGCTATTAAATCTAAAATTGATATTAATAAAGCAAGAAAGTTAGCATTTGCTCCGCATATTAATATTGGTGTTTTCTCACTAGAAAAAGACTCTAATTGTTGGAATGTTTGGCAAAAAAATTTAAAAACTACTCTTAGCCATGGCCAAATATTTGGTTCAGAGCAACTAGCAATAAATGTATGCGTATATATTGATAATGTAGATGTTGAATTTCTTCCTCATAATTGCAACTGGTTAGCTAGCAACCTACTTCCAAAGTTTGATGAAAAGAATAATATTTTCGTGGAACCTTTTTTACCAAATCATAAAATTGGAATTATACATTTGGCTAGTGGTATTAAAGTAAATGATAAAGATATGAGAAACGAGAAAAATCTAGAGATAGAATTAAATACTTTGGATAATAATAAAATCTCAAAATCTTTAAGGTTCAAAACTAATTGAAAAAAAATAAAATCTCAAAAAATTGGATTAATAAGCAGAGAAGAGATATTTATGTTAGACAATCAAAAGTTGAAGGATATAGATCAAGAGCCGTTTATAAATTAAAGGAAATTAACGAAAAATTTAAATTTTTAAAAAATAATATTTCAGTAATAGATCTTGGAGCTGCTCCTGGAAGCTGGTCTCAATATATATCAAGTAATTTAAAATGTAATAAGCATTTAGCAATAGATTTAAAAGAAATAGAAGAAATAAAGAATGTAAAAATTTTAAAAGGAGATTTTACAGATACTGAGCAACAAAATAAAATTAATAATTATTTTGGTGGAAAAATTGACCTAATTATTTCAGATATGGCAGTCAATACTACGGGTAATAAAAATCTAGACTCTATGGTAACTGGAGAATTAGTTTTAGAAGCTTTGGATTTCGCTACAAAAATGATGAAGCCAAATGGCTATTTTGTCTCAAAATTATTTATGGGAACTTCATTTAATGAGATAATTGCATTTTCAAAAAAAAATTTTGTAAAATTTAATGTCTATAAGCCTCCAGCAAGCAGAAAAGACTCTAAAGAAAGTTTTTTAATCTGCAAAAATTTAAGATAGATACTTTCATTTTTTTAAGAATCGTTTATATAAGGACATGGATCCTATCAAAGAAGCGCTCACTTTCGATGATGTAACTTTAGCACCAAATTATTCTGAAATTCTACCTTCAGAAGTAAAGACAGAAGTTAAATTATCAAAACACTTAAATATTTCTATACCCCTTCTAACTTCAGCAATGGATACTGTAACAGAGTCTAATATGGCTATTTCAATCGGTAAAAGGGGTGGAATAGGTGTTATACATAGAAATTTATCAATAAATGATCAGATAAAAGAAATAAGAAAAGTAAGAGCAAAAAAAATGTTAGTTGGTGCAGCTGTTGGTGCAAGTTTAAACGAACACATAAGAGCTCAAAAGATTTTAAAAGAAAATATCGATTTAATTGTTGTTGATACAGCTCATGGCCATACAAAAAAAGTAGCTGAAATAATAAAAAAAATTAAAAAAATTAAACCAACTAAAACAGCTTTATGTGCAGGTAATATTGCTACAGCAGAAGCAGCTAAATTTCTGATTAAGCAAGGAGTAGATATTATAAAAGTTGGAATTGGACCAGGATCTATATGCACTACAAGATTAGTTGCCGGGATTGGAGTTCCACAGTTAAGTGCAATTTTAGATGTAAAAAAAGGTATGGGCAAAAGTAAAGCAACATTAATAGCTGATGGAGGCATCAAATTTTCTGGGGATATTGCAAAAGCACTTGCAGCAGGAGCAGATGCGGTGATGATTGGATCATTATTTGCAGGAACAGATCAGGCTCCAGGTAGAATTATAAAAAGAGGTGGTAAATTATTTAAAAGTTTTAGGGGCATGGGATCTATTGGAGCAATGAATAAAGGATCAGCAGATAGATATTTTCAATCAAAACAAAAAGATACTTCAAAATATGTAGCAGAAGGTGTTGAAGGTTTTGTTAAATACAAAGGCACAGTTGAAAAAATAATCTACCAACTAGTAGGGGGTTTAAAATCATCAATGGGATACTTAGGTGCAAAAAAAATTAAAGATCTTAGAAAAAAACCAAAATTTGTCAAAATTACTAAAGCAGGTTTTTATGAAAGTATGGTACATAACATAGACGAAATAAAAAGATGATAAAAAAAATTACCTTAGCAATAATTTTACTTTTTACTTTAATTTTTAATGTTAACGCGGAAAAAGTTAATTTTTTTGATGAAGCAAAAAATCTTTATGAAAATGAAAAATATGAAGATTCGAAATTTTTATTTCAAAGAAATATTGTATACAATCCAAAGGACTCAAAGTCGTATCTATATTTAGCAAAAATATTTAAAAATGAAGAAAACAAAACAGAACTGGAAAAAAATATAAATACAGTCTTACTACTCGAGCCAAATAACGAAGAGGCAATGTATCTATTAATAGATATTGAGTTAGAAAGATCTAATTTTTCTAAAGCAGAGGAACTTAGAGAAGATTTTAAGAAAATATGCTCGAACCTTTGTGATAAAATCGCATCTATTAACAAACGCCTAAAAGAGTTTGAAAAAAAAGATGCGTCTTGAAAATAATCTAGATAAAATTTTAATAATCGATTTTGGGTCTCAGTTTACACAATTAATTGCAAGAAAAGTAAGAGAATTAAATGTTTTTTGTGAAATTATAAGTCACAACAAACTTAAAGACTACAAAAATGAAAAAAATGTGAAAGGTATCGTTTTATCAGGTGGTCCCTTAAATGTTTATCAAAATAAAAAAGTTAAATTCAATAAAAGTATATTAAGTTTAAATATTCCAATTTTAGGTATTTGTTTTGGCCACCAGATAATCTCTAAAGAATTAGGAGGTAAAGTAAAACGAGCAAAATCAAGAGAATTCGGGTTAGCAAAAGTTACAAAATTAAAAAAAAGTGCTTTAACCGAAAATTTCTTTTCAAAAAAATCTACCAATGTATGGATGAGTCATGGAGATGAGGTAATTAAATTACCTAAAGGTTTTAAAGTTATAGCAAAATCCTCAAATTCGAAATTATGCATGATAGAAAATGTAAAAAAAAAAATATATGGCATACAGTTTCATCCAGAAGTATCCCATACAGTTAAAGGCAAAGTAATATTAAAAAACTTTGTAATTAAAATTTGTAAAGTTAAAAAAAATTGGACATCAAAAAATCAAAAATCCAAACTTATGCAGCAAATTAAAGAACAAGTTGGAAATTCTAAAGTAATTTGTGCATTATCTGGTGGAGTAGATAGTAGTGTGGTAGCAAAATTAATTAGTAATGCGATTGGTAAAAACTTAACTTGTATATTCGTCAATACTGGTCTGCTTAGAAAAAATGAGGAAAAACAAGTAGTGGATACTTTTAAAAAAAAATTTAAATTGAATTTAATTTATGTAAATGCTGAACAATTATTCATAAGTAAATTAAAAAATGTAATAGACCCAGAAAAAAAAAGAAAAATTATTGGAAATTTATTTATCAAACTTTTTGAAAAATACGCAAAAAAAATAAAAAATGTAAAATTTTTAGCTCAAGGAACTCTATACCCTGATCTAATTGAAAGTAAGTCTGTTACAGGAAGTCAAACGTCAAAAATTAAGTCTCATCATAATGTAGGTGGTCTGCCGAAAAGGATGAAATTAAAACTGGTTGAGCCATTGAAGTATTTATTTAAAGATGAAGTTAGAATGTTAGGTCTAGAATTAAATTTAAGTAAAGAAATTATTTCTAGACATCCTTTTCCTGGTCCTGGTTTAGCAATTAGAATACCAGGCATAATTACTAAAGAAAAAATAAAAATTTTAAAAGAAGCAGATAATTATTTTGTAAATGCATTAAGAGAACACAATCTATATCATAAGATATGGCAGGCTTATGCTGCATTACTGCCTGTTAAAACTGTTGGTGTCATGGGAGACAATAGAACCTATGAATATTTATGCTTGCTTAGAGCAATAACATCTGAAGATGGGATGACAGCGGATTATTTTCAATTTAATAAATCATTTATGCAAATGGTATCGAATAAAATAGTTAATAATATTCGAGGTATAAATAGAGTAGTTTATGATGTGACTTCTAAACCACCAAGTACTATTGAACTAGAATAGAAATAAATTATAATTTTACCATGAAATATTTGCACACAATGATCAGAATTTCTAATATTGAAGAGTCTTTAAAATTTTTTTGTGATGGACTGGGTTTAAAAGAGACAAAAAGAATGGAAAATGAAAAAGGCAGATATACATTAATTTTTTTAGCTGCACCAAACGATAATAATGCAGAAATTGAACTAACTTATAATTGGGATGGAGATAACTTAGGAGAGGGATCTAGAAATTTTGGTCACTTAGCTTATAGAGTTAAAAATATATACGAAATATGTCAAAGACTAATGGATATGGGTTATACAATTAATAGACCACCTAGAGATGGTCATATGGCATTTGTGAAATCACCAGATAAAATATCAATTGAAATACTTCAGGAGGGAAATCTTCCTCCTAAAGAGCCCTGGTCATCAATGGAAAATACCGGAACTTGGTAATATTAGAAATACTTTATATATTTTTCGTTAATATTTAAAATTTCTAAATCGACTAATCCACCTATTACTAATTGAATAGCAACCAATAATATAAAGCCCAAACCTATATAAGCTATCCATAAATGTTTTTGTATATAATTTGCTAAATAAGTAGCTAAGGCTCCAGTAAGAACTACTGATAATACTAAGCCAAAAATCATAAAACCAAAATTACCTTTGGCTGCACCCACAACGCCGATAACGTTATCAAAACTAATAGTAATATCTGCAAATAACACTTTGTAAATACTTTTGATAAATGAAGGTTCCATAGATTTCTTTTTAGGAGACTTAATTTTTTGAATTTCAAATAAATCTTTTCTTAAGTCATTAACAATCCAAATTAAAAGTAATCCACCAAGAATTTTTATGAAGTAAAACTTAAATAAATATGTTGCAAATATTGCAAATATAACTTTGAAAACTAACGCTCCAACTACTCCCCAGAATATTATTTTTTTTCTATTTTTTGGGACAAAATTAGCTGCTATTAACCCTATTATTATTGCATTATCAGCCGCAAGAATAATATCTATAAATATAATTTGCAGTAAAATGAGTGATTGTTCGATCAAGATGCTATTATAATAGTAATTATTTATTATTTTTCAATAAAACATCAAAAATATTTATTGATTTAAGTTTTAATACATAATGAGATATGTTTTTTAGAAATATGGAGGATTTATGAAACTTTTCAAAATTTTGCTCTCTGTTTTATTTTCTGTTCTTTTAACCGCTAATGCTTTTGCCGCAGAAAAATGGGATATGGCACTTGCATATGGTGCAAGCAACTTCCATTCTGCTAATGCAGCTGAATTTGCTAAAAATGTATCAGAAAAAAGTGGGGGGAAATTAACAATAGTAACACACCCAGGTGGATCTCTATTTAAAGGTGGAGAGATATTTAGGGCTGTTAGAACTGGACAAGCTCAAATTGGTGAGAGATTTATGTCGGCTCTAGGTAAAGAGGATCCGTTATTAGAGATTGATTCACAACCATTTCTTGCTACATCTTATGATGATGCTATGAAACTGTATCAAGCATCTAAGCCTGCAATAATTAAAGGTCTAGATCAAAAAGGTCTTGTATTTTTATACGCTGTACCATGGCCTGCGCAAGGTCTTTATAGTAAAAAGGAAATTAATAGTGTTGCTGATTTAAAAGGTTTAAAATTTAGAGCATATAATTCTGCAACTATTAGAATGGCCGAGTTGACAGGTATGGCTCCTACAAAAATAGAAGCAGCTGAAATAAGCCAAGCATTCTCAACCGGCGCAGTTGAAAGTATGATTACTTCACCAACTACTGGTAAGAACAGTAAAATTTGGGAAAATGGAGTAAAGTATTTTTATGATATTGCAGCTTGGTTTCCAAAAAATATGATTGTAGCTCACAGAGGTTCTTGGAATAAATTAGATAAAGCTACACAAAAAATGATTATGGAAGAGGCAGCAGTTGCTGAGAAAAAAGGTTGGGCACTTTCAAAAAAAGGAAATGTTGCTGATAAAAAAGCTTTAGCTGATGCTGGAATGAAAGTAGGTAAAGTAAATGCAGCCCTTGAAAGTCATTTCAAAAAAGTTGGTGCTACAATGGCAGAAGAATGGAAGAAAAAAGCTGGCGATAGAGGTGCTAGTGTTCTTGCTGCTTATAATTAAATCATTATAATTAAAAAGGCCGTATTAAACGGCCTTTTTATATGTTTACTAAAGTCAATAAATTTTTAAATAATCTTTATAGTTACTCAGGCTATATTGCTGCATTCTTTCTTATTTTGGTTGCAGTTTTTATTTTAATTGGAATTTCATCAAGAATATTTGGTTTTTATATAAGAGGCCTAGCTGAATATTCTGGGTACTGTATGGCTGCCTCATCTTTTTTTGCTTTATCTTATACTTTTGTAGAAGGTGGTCACATTAGAATTACTTTATTTTTAGAAAAAGCTACTGGGATTAAAAAAAGATTTTTGGAATTATGGAGTTTGGTAATTGCAACTATATTTTCTGGTTATCTAGCTTTTTATTTTTTAAAAATGCTAAAAATATCTTATGAATTTCAAGAGAGAAGTGAAGGAGCCGACGAAATTTTAATTTGGATACCACAAACTAGTGTTGCTTTAGGATCGCTAATATTTTTCATATGTGTATCTCATCAATTAGTTTTGAAAATACAAACAACGAAAAATGACTGAAATTTTACTTACTATATTTTTCATAAGTGTTCTCTTGATATTTTTAGGCTCGGGAATTTGGGTTGCTATAAGTATGGTTGGAGTTTCATCAATAGGAATGATGCTGTTCACCACAAGGCCAGTTGGTGATGCGATGGCAACAACAATTTGGGGAGCTTCATCTTCATGGACTTTAACTGCACTTCCTTTATTTGTTTGGATGGGTGAAATTTTATTTCGGACGAAGTTATCTGAAAATTTATTTGAAGGATTATCTCCATGGATGCAGAAACTACCCGGTGGCTTAGTGCATGTTAATGTAGTTGGATGTGCTTTATTTGCAGCTATCTCAGGATCTTCTGCAGCAACTGTAGCCACAGTAGGAAAAATGTCTATTCCAGAACTAAGAAAAAGAAAATATCCAGAAAGTATTTTACTTGGAAGTTTAGCTGGTTCAGGAACGCTGGGTCTTCTAATTCCACCTTCAATTATTTTAATTATTTATGGTGTGACTGTCCAAGAGTCGATAGCAAAACTATTTATTGCAGGAATTGTACCAGGAATAATGATTGCGTTGATCTTTATGACATATGTAATGATTTGGTCGTTAATAAATAAAAAATCCATGCCTACTTTTAAACAAGACTTCTCACTTATGGAAAAGGTAAGGAAATCAGGAAAACTGATACCTGTAATATTATTAATAGTTTCAGTTATTGGCTCGATTTATACTGGTATAGCAACCGCAACTGAAGCAGCTTCTTTGGGTGTAGTAGGTGCATTAATTTTATCATACTTTCAAAAGAGTTTGTCTTTAAGAACATTTAAAGAGTCTCTCTTGGGTGCTACTAAAACTTCTTGCATGATAGCTTTTATATTAGCTGGAGCCACTTTTTTATCTTTGGCAATGGGTTTTACAGGATTACCAAGAAATCTCGCTTTATGGATTGAAGGAATGGAACTTTCTCCTTATGTTTTAATTTTTGTTTTAATGATCTTTTACATAATTCTTGGAATGTTTCTTGATGGTATCTCTGCTGTAGTTTTAACAATGGCTATAATTGAACCAATGATTAGACAAGCAGGTTTTGATATGATTTGGTTTGGTGTTTTTTTAGTTATTGTTGTCGAAATGGCTCAGATTACGCCGCCGGTTGGTTTTAATCTTTTTGTTCTTCAGGGTATGGCTAATAAAGATATGGGTTATATAGCAAGAAGTGCGTTTCCACTCTTCTTGCTAATGATTTTTGCTGTTATTTTGGTTGTGATATTTCCAGAAATTGCTCTTTGGATGCCTGAGCAAATGATAAAAAATATAAACTAGTATTTTGATTTTTTAGATCCGTCTATAACACCTTTTAGCTGATTGTATTCTTCACAATTACATCCCTCTAGGACACTTAATCTTTCTTTTGCTAAATTCATCCTATTGGTTGCAACATATAATTCACCAAGATATTCGTTAATTCCTATGTGATTTGGTTCAATAGCTAAACCTTGAAGATAATATTTCTCACCATTTTCAAAATCGCCAGTTTTTCTAGTTGCAAATCCAAGATAATTTAATGTGTCTGCTTTATTTGGCTTCATCTTATTTGACTTTACTAAAAATTTAATTGCTCTTTCGTATCTTTTAATTGCTTTCTCTGTTTTACCTTTTTTTTCTAATTTTTTTGCAGCTTTAATTAATTTCACTGCCTTATCATAATGGCTTACTGTTGATCCAGAATCACTACTAGATCCAGCAGCAAAAGATGTTCCTGCTAAAAAAATTAAAAAGAACATTGAAAAAAATATTTTCTTTATCATTATTTAAATTTCCTTAAATTAGTTAGTGTTTTTAGTTCTAAGCCATTATCTATTAAATTATTTTTTATAGATATAGCTGTAGCTAGAGAACTTTCGTTATCACCATGTATACACACAGAGTCTATTTCACAAGGTATTTGCTTTCCGCTGTGACAATTAATGGCTTGGTTCTGAACCATGCTTAAAACGTGACTTTTTGCTTTATCTGGATCTGTAATAAGTGCATGAGGCTCTTTTCTAGATACTAAGTTTCCATTATCTTCATAATTTCTGTCTGCAAAAATCTCACATGCTATCCTCATATCAAATTTCTTTGCCGCTTCTTCCATCTTTGAACCTGTAGGCACTAAATAAATTAAATCTTTATTAAAATTGCAGATTGATTTTGCAATGATCATTGCAAGTTCAATATCTTCGCAAGCCATATTATTTAATGCACCATGTGGTTTAATATGTGTAACGATTTCACCATGTTTTTCAGCTATATTTTGTAAAATTTCATACTGATCAATTAATAATTTATTTATTTCATCTGACGATAAATTTAGTCTTTTACGTCCAAAGTTTTCTGGATCATTAAATGATGGATGCGCACCTATGCTCACACCGTTTTTCTTACAAATTTTTACAACTTGGTTCATGCTATCTTCATCACCAGCATGATAACCACAAGCAACATTAGCTGAATTGACAATTTCCAGTAATTTTGGATCATTTTCATCTGAATGATGCTTTGATTTTTCACCTAAATCACAATTGATATTAATTTCCATACTAATAAATCATAAGTATAACATGGTATGATAAAAAATATATTAAATCTTGGTGACGCAGCTTTGTATTGCGATTTTGGAAGTGATGTAAATCAAGAAATTAATTCAAATGTTATCAAATATTTTTACTATATAAAAAAATTAAATTTAAAAGGTATTACAAACTTAACTCCATCTTATAATAAATTAATAATTTCATATGATTTAAATATACATTCTTTTTTATCTTTAAAAAAAAAAATTGAAAATATAGAGATTAAAGAAAACAATAAATTAGAAAAAAACTTAATCGAAATTCCTGTATGTTGTGATAATAATTTTGCATTAGATATTAAAAGAGTTGAAAATAAACTAAAATTAAAATCAGAAATAATCCTAGAAAAATTTTTTAGCAAAAATTACTTTTGTTATATGACAGGATTTGTGGCTGGTATGCCTTTTCTTGGTGACCTTAACCAGGAAATGAGATTAAAAAGATTAGAAACACCAAGAGTTAAAGTTCCAAAAGGTTCAGTTGGAATAACAGAACAATTTTGTAACATATACACTTTTGAAACACCTGGGGGATGGAATATTTTGGGAAATACACCACAAAATATTTTCGACACATCTAATCAATCAAACCCTAATCTTGTTAATCCAGGTGATACAATAAAATTTTATAGAATAACTTTAGATCAATATAATGAAATCAAAAGATAGAAACTACTTTAAAATTTTAAGAGCTGGTATCAACACCACATATCAAGACTTAGGAAGAAATAATTTATACCATATTGGTATTCCTTTTAGCGGAGCGATGGATAAAAGAAATTTTCAATTGTTAAACTCACTTCTACAAAATAATTACAATTCACCTGTAATAGAATTTGCTTATCAAGGCCCGCATTTGAAGTATTTTGGAAAAGATATTTTTTTTTGTATTTCTGGAAATGTATCATTTAAAATTATAACAAAAGAGGGTATTATTGATGGTAATTCCTACCAATGTTATTTGTTAAAAAATGGTGATGAAGTTGATATCCGTTCAACCAACAAGTCTGTTTATGGATATTTTTCGATTAATGGAACTTTTGGTGTTGATTATTATTGGGGAAGCTGTTCAATAAATACACAAGCTCAAATTGGACCAAATAACGGGAGTAAATTTTCTAAAGATTTAGAAATTGAAATAATTGATATTAATAATTCTTTTAACAAAAGAAAACTCGATTACTTAGGTAGTACTATTGAAAATATAAGGGTCATTAAAGGCACAAACTATGATTATTTTTCTGAGTCTTCACAAAATAAATTCTTTAAAGAAAGTTTTAAAATTACAAAACTTTCAGACAGGATGGGTATGAGATTAGAAGGTCCAAAAATTGAAAATATTGTTGATCCTAATATAAAATCTGAAGGTTTGGTAAAAGGTGTAATTCAAATAACATCTGCTGGAGATCCAATAATTATGTTATCAGATCATGGGACTATTGGTGGATATCCGAAGATTGCAACTGTTATATCTGCTGACTATGATCGACTAGTACAATTAACACCAGGATCTAATATTAAATTTAAAGATGTAAGCTTAGAGGATGCTGAAACATTATATAAACTTTATCAGATGGAGACTAATAATCTTATTTCCCAAATTAAATGAATTTAATTACAAAATTACCAGGGCCACTTTTGATTTTTTTTGGTGCTTTCAGTTTAAGTTTTGGAGGGTTGATAGTCAAATCTTTCGAAGGTTCCACTCTATGGCAAATTCTATTTTGGAGATCAGTTTTTTTTATAATTGTAGTTCTGATCTTTCTAATTATTAGTTATAAGCAAAATTTTATTTCAGCATTTTATAAATCTGGTATCCCTGGTCTTATTGGAGGCATTATACTTGCGTGTGGCTTTAGTGGTTATGTTTTTGCAATGTATAATACTACTGTAGCAAATACTAATTTTATAATTCAAACCCAAACATTATTTTTAGCAATCTTTGGATATATCTTTTTAAAAGAAAAAATAAACTTAATAACATTAACTTCTATAGTTTTAGCAATTTCAGGAATAATTTTGATGGTAGGAAGCTCTTTAACAGTTGGACAAATGAGTGGAAATATTGCTGCTTTCATTATGCCAATATCATTCGCAACATTAATTTTAATAGTTAGAAAATTTCCAAGTGTAGATATGGTTCCATTACAATTTATTGCAGGCGTTATTGCTTTGATCATTGGATATTTTATGTCTAAAACGATCTTTATATCTTTAAATGACATTTTTTTGGGATTTTTAGCTGGCTTTTTCCAACTTGGTTTTGGTTTTATTTTTATTACAATTGGTGCAAGATCTACACCTTCAGCCTTAGTTGGAATCATAATGTTATCAGAGGCAGTCTTAGGACCTTTTTGGGCGTGGATGTTTATAAATGAAGATCCTCCAGCCAGCGTTTTAATTGGTGGTTTAATAGTGATATTTGCAGTTTTAATACAATTTCTTTCACTTATGAAAAAAAAAAGTGCAACAAATTAGAGCTATAAATTTATATTAGTTATGGTATAAGAATTTATACGGGAGAGACTACTTTTGTAGCGCCGAAGGAGCAACCACCCCGGAAACTCTCAGGCAAATGGACCGTACATATTAACTCTGGAAAGAGAATTATTCTCGCCGAAGGAGCAAATCTCTCAGGCAAAAAGACAGAGGGGGCATAAAGAGTTAATATGAGTATAAAAAAAACATCGTTAAATAATCTCCACATTAAGTATGGCGCAAAGCTTGTAGAGTTTGCTGGATATCAAATGCCCATCCAATATAAAGATGGGATTATACAAGAGCATAAATACACACGTTCACACTCTGGTATTTTTGATGTTTCTCATATGGGTCAATTATTTATATCGGGTGGTGATGATCTTACAAATGATCTTGAGAAGATTTTTCCTGCAGATTTGAAAAAATTGAAAACTAATCAAAGTAAGTATTCATTTTTAATGAATAACAAAGGAGGAATTCAGGACGATCTGATAATTACCAAAACATCTGATGGATTTTTAATTATCTTGAATGCTGCATGCAAGTATAATGATTATGAAGTAATAAAATCTAAACTTGATAATCAATATAAATTAAATCTTGACGAGTCATTGTCATTAATTGCGTTGCAGGGCCCCGAAGCAAAAAATGTTTTAAATAAAGTTATACCTGGTTGTGACAGTCTAAAATTTATGAACGGAAACAACTATGTCTATAAAAATGAAAAAGTATACATAACTAGATCAGGATATACTGGTGAGGATGGATTTGAAATTTCTATAAAACATAGTGATGCTGAAACTTTTGTAGAAAGTTTGATAGAAAATGGATCTAAATTGATTGGTTTAGGAGCAAGAGATACATTAAGGATGGAAGCTGGACTCTGCTTGTATGGAAATGATTTAGACAACGATACAAGTCCTATCGAAGCTAATCTAAAATGGGCAATACCTAAGAGCAGAATTGAGACTGAATTTGTTGGATCAGAAGTTTTAAAAAACCAATTTCAAAGCGGAGTAAAAAAATTGAGAGTTGGTATAAAACCAGACAGCAAAGTAATTGCTAGAGGAAATACCAAAATTTACAATGATAAAAATCAAGAAATTGGGAAAGTAACAAGTGGCACATTTGGACCAAGCGTTGAACATCCAATAGCAATGGGATATGTCGATAATAGTTATTCAACTGTAAATACAAAAATATTTCTTGAAGTTAGAGGAAAAAAAATTCCTGCAAATATTTGTAACTTACCGTTTTATAAAAAAAATTACGTAAAAGGGGAAATTAATGTCTGAAGTTAAATATTCAAAAGAACATGAGTGGATTAAACTAGATGGAGAAGAAGCTACAATTGGAATAACCAAGCATGCAACAGAAATGCTTGGGGATATAGTATTTGCTGAACTCCCAGAGAAAGGTTCAAATGTTGATAAAGATGGAACTGCTGGAGTGGTTGAGTCAACGAAAGCTGCTAGTGATGTTTACACTCCTGTTAGTGGAGAAGTTATAGATACAAATCAAATGATAGTTGATGATCCATCAAAAATAAATGAAGACCCAGAAGAGTCTGCATGGTTTTTTAAACTTAAAATAAAAGACAAATCTGAAATGGATAGTCTTATGAGTAAAGAAGAATATGAAAAATTTGCAAAGGAGACATCAGCATAATGTTACCAAATTCAGAAAAAGATTTTATAAAAAGACACATTGGACCTTCTAAAGAAGACCAATCAAAAATGTTAAAAGAATTAAATTATCAATCAATAGATGATTTAATGAATAACACTGTTCCAGAAAAAATAATGTTTAAAGGTGAGCTTAATATCGGAGAATCTAATTCGGAATATGAGGCGTTAAGAAAATTAAGAGCAATTTCAAAAAAAAATCATGTTTACTCAAATTTTATTGGAATGGGTTATTATGGAACTTATACGCCATATGTAATTTTAAGAAATATTTTAGAAAATCCAGGTTGGTATACATCATATACACCTTATCAGCCCGAAGTAGCTCAAGGAAGACTTGAAATGTTGTTAAACTTTCAACAAATGATTGTTGATTTTACTGGAATGGATATCGCTAATGCTTCTTTATTGGATGAAGGTACAGCAGCAGCAGAAGCCATGGGTCTTAGTCATAGATTAAATAAAAAAGATAGTAATTTAGTTTTTGTATCTGAGGATTGCCATCCTCAAACAATAAATGTAATTCAAACTAGAGCTGAACCAATGGGTTTAAAAGTTTTAGTTGGAAAAGAAGATGAAGTTTTAGACCAATTAAAAGAAGATCTAGTTTGTGGAATTTTACAATATCCTGGAACTTTAGGTGATATTAAAGACCCAAGTGAAGCAATTAGCAAAATTCATAAAAAAAACGGTAAGGCTGTATTAGCTTGTGATTTATTAGCTTTAGCAAAATTAAAAACACCAAGAGAACTTGGTGCTGATATAGCAGTAGGAAGTTCTCAGCGATTTGGAATACCAATGGGCTATGGAGGTCCACATGCAGCATTTTTTGCAACTAAAGACGAGTATAAGAGATCGATGCCTGGTAGAATTGTTGGTGTGTCAGTTGATAGACATGGTAACAAGGCATACAGATTATCTTTACAAACTAGAGAGCAACACATCAGAAGAGATAAGGCGACAAGCAATATTTGTACTGCACAAGCTTTATTAGCAATTGTTTCAGCAGCATATGCTATTTATCATGGTCCAGATGGAATTAAAAATATTTCTGAAAGAGTTTCTCAATTAGCAAAAAGTTTTGCTGATAAAATAAAACAGTCAGGTTATGAAATTTATTCTGACTATTTTTTTGATACTGTTACAATTATTACCAAAGAAAAGACTGATCAAATTTATAAAAATGCTCTAAATCAGAAAGTTAATATACGAAAAGTTAATTCTGAAATGCTTGCTGTCTCTTTCGATGAAAGAAAAAACGTTTATAGAGTAAATCAATTATTAAAAATTTTTAATGCTGCAGAATCAATAAAAAAAGAGGATCCTTCAATTAAATTACCTAATTTACCAAAAAATTTATTAAGAACTTCAAAATATTTAGAGCATCCAATTTTTAACTTATATCATTCAGAAACTGAAATGCTTAGATATCTTAAAAAGCTAGAGGATAAGGATATAGCATTGAATAGAACTATGATAGCACTTGGTTCGTGCACAATGAAGTTAAATGCTGCTGCTGAAATGATCCCGATTTCTTGGAAAGAATTTGCAGAACCTCATCCTTTTGTTCCAGTTGAACAAATGGAAGGTTTTAGAGATTTGTTTACTGATTTAAAAAATTGGTTGAGATCTATAACAGGTTTTTCAGGTGTTTCTCTACAACCTAATGCAGGCGCCCAAGGAGAATATGCAGGTCTAATGGTTATAAGAAAGTACCACTTAGATAGAGATGAAGCTCATCGTAATATATGTTTAATCCCAAGTTCGGCACATGGTACAAATCCAGCAAGCGCACAAATGGTTGGAATGAAAGTTGTTGTTGTTAATTGTGATAAAGAGGGAAATGTAGATTTCGATGATTTAAAGAAAAAAGTAGAGCAACATTCAGAAAATCTTGCAGCTTTAATGGTAACTTACCCATCTACCCATGGAGTATTTGAGGAAAAAATAACTGATATTTGTGAGTTAGTTCATAAACATGGTGGACAGGTCTATATGGATGGAGCAAATTTAAATGCCCTTGTTGGAGTTGCAAAGCCTGGAAATTTTGGTCCAGATGTTTGTCATATCAATCTGCATAAAACATTTTGTATTCCTCACGGTGGTGGAGGACCTGGTATGGGACCTATAGCTTGTAAAAAACATTTACAAGTTTATCTACCTAATCATCCAGTAATAAAGGATTGCGGACCAACAAGTGGAATTGGAGCAGTATCAGCAGCTCCTTGGGGTAGCTCAAGTATTTTATCAATCTCTTGGATGTATATTAAAATGATGGGATCAGCAGGATTAAAGCTTGCTACTCAAGTTGCAATTTTAAACGCAAATTATATTGCTCACAGACTAAAAGATCACTTTCCGATTTTGTACAAAGGTGCAAATGGCAACGTTGCACATGAGTGCATAATTGATATTAGAAATATTAAATCTGAAACAGGAGTAACAGAAGAAGATATTGCTAAAAGAATGATAGATTTTGGATTTCATGCACCAACTATGTCATGGCCTGTTGCTGGCACTATGATGATAGAGCCAACCGAAAGTGAAGGTTTGTCAGAAATAGACAGATTTTGTGACACTTTAATTAAGATTAAACAAGAAATTGAAAAAATTAAATCAGGTGAATTTGATAAAATTGATAATCCAATTAAAAATGCTCCTCACACTGATACTGAATTATCATCAGATGTATGGGAACATAAATATTCAAGACAAGAAGCAGCATATCCTGCAAGTTTTCTAAAACAAAATAAATTTTGGCCTCCAGTTGCCCGGGTAGACAATGTTTATGGAGATAAAAATATATTCTGTACATGTCCTAGCATGGATGAGTTTAAAGAAGACGCAGCATAACCTTAATGCGAATTGCAGTAATTGGATCAGGAATCTCTGGTTTATCAGCAGCACAAAAGCTTTCCAAAAAACACCATGTTGATTTATTTGAAAGTGAAGATCATTTTGGTGGTCATTCATATACCTTAGATACTTTAATTAATGGTAAAAAAGTTCCTGTAGATATTGGCTTTATTGTTTTTAATCATGAAACTTATCCAAATCTCATAAATTTTTTTAACGAATTAAAAATTGAAATTGAAAAAAGCGATATGTCATTTTCTGTTTCTGTAAAAGATACAAATTATGAATATTGTGGCAGAGGTTTTAACGGAATTTTTGCAAACAAAGCTAATCTTTTTAATTTAAAATTTTTAAAAATGTTTTTTGATATTATAAATTTCTACAAAAAATGTGATCAAATTAAAAGTTTAAATGAAGAGATTACTCTTGGTGAATTTCTTGAAAAAAATAAATGGTCAAAAAATTTTATTAATTTTCATCTAATCCCAATGGTTTCTGCTATCTGGTCTATGCCACCAGTAGAAGCAAATCAAATGCCAATTAAATTTTTCTTAAAATTTTTTCAAAATCATGGACTTTTTAAATTAAAAAATAGACCACAATGGTACACAGTTACCAAAAGAAGTAGAACTTATGTAGAGAAAGTATTAACTCAAATAAGTGGAGAATATTTTAAAAATTATAAAATTAGTTTGATAAAAAGAAATAAAATTGGAGTTCAAGTATATTACGGTGCTAGCAACGAATTTTTTGACTATGATAAAGTTGTCATCGCTACTCATGCGGATGATGCATTGAAAATTTTAAGTGAACCGACTGAGGATGAAAAAAAAATACTATCAAATTTCAAATACAAATCAAATTTAGCAGTAATACATACTGATGATGTATGTATGCCAAATAATAAAAAAGCTTGGTCTTCATGGAATTCCTCAGTTGATAAATCAGATATTAGTAAGACATCATTAACTTATTGGTTGAACTTATTACAAAACCTGGAAACAGAAAAAAATATTTTCTTAACCTTAAATCCTTTTTTTGAAATAGATCAAAAAAAAGTCCTACAAAAAGTTACTTTTACCCACCCTTATTTTGATAAAGATGCTTTGAATAATCAAAAATTATTAAAAGAAATACAAAATAAAAGAAATGTATTGTTTTGTGGAAGTTATTTTGGTTACGGTTTTCATGAAGATGGAATAAAATCATCCATTAATATGATTGAAAACCTAAATGATTAAAAATTCCAATATTTACGAAGGTAAAGTAATACATAAAAGATTTAAGCCAAAATATCACTTTTTTAAATACAACGTTTTTTCACTCTTTTTAGATCTTGATGAAATTAATTTGATACAAAAAAAAATTAAAATTTTTTCTAACAATAGTTTTAATATTTTAAGCTTTTATGAAAAAGATCACGGACCTAGAGATGGTAGTGATTTAAAAGCCTGGGTAATAGAAAATTTAAAATCAAACAACATTCAATTTAAAAATATAAAGGTAAAATTACTTTGTTATCCTAGAATATTTGGTTACGTATTTAATCCATTAAGTATTTTTTTCGTTTATGATAATCATTCAAAAATTATAGCTATATTGTATGAAGTTAAAAATACATTTGGTGAGCAACATACTTATATATTTAAAGTCAACGACGAAAAAATAATTACAAATAGCTGTGAGAAGAAGTTTTTCGTTTCACCATTTATTGAAATGAAAAGTAAATACAATTTTAGAATCCTCAAACCTGAAAAAATGTTATCCGTAATAATTGATCAAAGTGATAAGGAGGGAAAATTGTTATATGCTTCACAAGATGGGGTTGCAAAAGAAATTAACAATAAAAATATGCTTATATCTTATATTTCTCACCCTTTAATGACCTTTAAAGTCATTGCCGCAATTCATTTTGAAGCATTAAAATTATGGTTAAAGGGAGTTAAGTTAGTTAAAAAAAACATAAAAATAAAAAATAATATTACGTTTGAAAAAAAATGAATTTTAATCTTTTGTCAGATAAAATCGTATTTAATTCTCTAAAACTAATAAAGCATGGATTTCTTGAAATTCAAAATCATGACAGCAAAATATATAAGTTTGGTAATGAGAGTGAACAATTAAGAGCAAAGATTAAAATTAACAAACCTGGTTTAACACTTCAAATAATAAAATCGGGAAGTGTAGGACTTGCAGAAGCGTACATGCGAAATGAATTTGAAACAGATAATCTAACTAATCTAATAGAAATAACAGCTAAAAATATAAAAATTGTCTATAAATTTTCAGGTATTTTTGATTTATCAATGATTAATAAATTAAAGGGTATTTTCATAAAAAATAATAAGAGTAGAAGTAAGAAAAATATTTCAAAACATTATGATTTAGGAAATGATTTCTTTTCATTATGGTTGGATCCTTCACTAACTTATTCAAGTGCAATTTTTGAAAAACAAAAAGACGACTTATTTTCTGCTCAACTAAATAAATATAAAAAGCTTACAGAATTAATAAAGCCAAACGTAGGAAATAAAATTTTAGAAATTGGCTGTGGCTGGGGTGGCTTTGCTGAATATGTGGGTAAAAATTATGATGTAAAATTAGATTGTATAACAATTTCTAAAGAGCAATTTGAATTTTCAAAAAAAAGAATATTTGAAAATGGATTGAATGAAAAAGTGAATATATTTTTGAAAGATTATAGAGATGTAAAAGACAAATATGACTCTATCGCATCTATAGAAATGATAGAAGCGGTTGGGCAAAATTATTTAGTCAATTATTTTAAAAGTATTAAAAAAAATCTATCTGAGAATGGAAGGGCCGCGATACAAGCGATAACAATCGATGATAGTTTATTTGACAGATATAAAACTAAAGAAGACTTTATACAAAAATATATATTTCCTGGAGGTTTTTTGCCATCAAAAAGAAAATTATATGATTTATCTAGTAGCAACGGTTTAGAAATTAAAAAATATGAGTCATATGGCTCTCACTATTCCAATACTTTAAAAATATGGAGAGATGAATTCCTAAAAAAATGGGAAGAGATTTCAAAACATGGATTTGATAATAAATTTAAACGTATGTGGCATTTTTATTTGTCATATTGTGAAGCTGGGTTTAAATCAAAGAATATAGATTTAATTCAATTTTCCATGCAAAATAAAATTTAATATGATTAACAAAAAATTTTTTAAAGTATTTTTATTGATAATTTTCACAGGATTAATTACAAGCTGTATAAATAATCAATCTATGAAACCAGAAGATTTTAAAGATCAAAAACCAAGACTAATAATTGAAGAATATTTAAGCGGAAATGTCAAAGCTTGGGGTATACTCCAAAACAGATCAGGTAAAGTTACAAGACAATTTTCAGCAGACCTAGACGGTAAATGGGATGGCAAACAACTTATATTAGACGAAAAATTTATTTGGAATGATGGTGAAATACAAAATAGGCAATGGGTAATAGATAAAATTGATGAACATAATTACGAGGGAACTGCAGGCGATGTAGTTGGTAAGGCTAGGGGGTATTCATATGGCCCAGCATTTAAATTTGAGTATGTTTTGTTAGTTCCTGTGAAAGGAAAAAATATCAAAATTACTTTTGATGATTGGATATTTATGCAAGATGAAAGAGTAGCTATCAACAGAGCTAAGATGACAAAATTTGGAATTAAAGTTGCAGAGTTGACTGTGATGTTTGTTAAAGATTAATTTTATTTTTTTTGTAATTTAGTTAATTTCCGTATTAAATAAAAATATAATCGATCAGGTATTATTTTTAAAAATTTAAGGATCAAAGTTAATTCTTTTGGGTAGTGTATTTCAAAATTAGAACCATTAATAAGCCCATCATAAATTTTGTCTGACGAGAATTCTGGAGTTTTTAGAAAAGGCATCTTAAAATCATTCTTATCAGTCATTGGTGTTTTGATAAAACCTGGAGAAACTAAACAAACCCTCACACCATATCTTCCAAAATCAAAATGTAAACTTTCAGCAAGATTACTTAAAGCAGCTTTTGATGGTCCATAGCCACTTGAGTTAGGTAAGCCTTTGTATCCTGCAATCGAAGATACAATGGTAATAATACCTTTTCCTCTCTCTCGAAAATGAGTTTCAACTGCTTTTATACAATTTAATGTTCCAAAAAAATTTACTTTAAATACGTTTTCAATTTGCTCTACATCAATTTCTTTTTCTTTTTTTGGATCCCAAGTTCCCGTAGAAAAAAAACAAATTTCGATGTCACCAAGTTCCTTTTTTATATTTTCAAAAACAGACTTACACTTTTCCTTATCATTTACATCAAGTGGAAAAGATTTAATATTTTGATACTTATCTTCGATTTCTTTTAATAAATTTTCTCTTCTTGCAGAAATAGCAACTGTCCATCCATTATTAGCAAATTTTAACGCAAGTGCTTTGCCAATTCCTGTACTTCCGCCGGTGATCCAAATTACTTTTTTATTCATATTTAACTGCTGTATAGTACTTAAATGCTAAAAAATAAAATTTTATCTTTTATTCTCTTTGCAATTACTACGTTTTCAGCTTCATTTATTGGAGGTTTGGTTACTATAAATTTTAAAGAACCTTGGTATTCAAATTTATCTAAACCTCAATACAATCCACCAGATTGGATATTTGGGCCAGTATGGACATTACTTTATTTATTTATGACAATAGCCATATGGAATGCATGGCATAAAAACACAAAAAATTTAAATATTGTATTTTTATATTTCATTCATCTTTTTTTTAATACAACTTGGAGTGTTGTTTTCTTTGGTTTCCATAATATTTCTTTAGCAATTTTAAATCTTGTTGTGTTAATTATATTTATTGTTTTATTGGTATTTAAATATAAGAATATAAGTCAATTAAGCATGTACTTGATGATTCCATATTTGTTATGGTGTTGTTTTGCATTGCTTTTAAATATAAACATTTTTTTGATAAACTAATATGGATGATGTTGTAATAGTAGGTGGTGGTATAATTGGAGCTGCAACTGCATACTTTATGTCTAAAGAAGGCAGAAAAGTAAAAGTCATTGAAAGGGATCCAACTTATAAAACTGCATCATTCCCATTATCACTTGGTGGATTTAGACGACAGTTTTTTCAAAAAGAAAATATTCTTTTAGGAAAATTTGCAAGGGAATTTATATTTCAAATACCAGAATTATTGAAAACTGAAAAAAATCCAAATCCAACAGCTAGCATGGTGCCCAATGGATATCTTCTAATGTTTGGACCAGATCATGCAGAAGAGCAATACAGAGCTTTAGAAAATCATAAAGAATGTGAAGCGGGTACAAAAAATATTAAAGGTTCTGAATTGAAAAACTATTTTCCTTACATTAATGAGGAAGGAATTGAAACTGCAACATTTACTGATAACAAGAGTGAGGGATGGATTGATCCATTTTTATTTCATAGCGCTTTAAAGCATAAAGCAATTGATCTTGGGGCAGAATTTATTAAGGGAGAGGTTAAGAGCCTATCTGAAATTAATGCAAAGACAATTATTTCCGCAGCTGGGTGCTGGACTAAGGAACTACTTGAAGATATTCCTGTAGTACCTCAAAAACATACAGTCTTTAGAGTTAAATGTCCTAAGCATATTCCAGAGATGCCATTATCCGGGGATCTAACAACAGGAGTATATTGGCGACCAGAAGGAAAAGAATATTTAGCAGGTTCTCCAATTTCAGTTTTTGATGCAGAAGATCTCGAACCTGCATGGAATGATTTTGAAGAATTAGTTTGGCCTGCTCTTGCAAAAAGAATACCAGCATTTGAAGAACTCAAATTAACAGGTGGATGGGCTGGATATTATGATTGTAACAAATTAGATAATAATGCTGTAGTTGGAAAACATCCAAAATATGAAAATGTTTACATGGCCTCAGGATTTACTGGCAGAGGTTTAATGCAAGCACCAGGAATTGGTAGAGCTCTAACTGAATTAATAACTACAGGCAGTTATCAAACTATAGATATTAGTGTTTTCGCAGTCGAAAGAGTATTAAATAGTTCTGCAAGACCCGAGCCCTACGTCTTATAATTTTTTTACGTAAACTCCCATCATCCCATTAAAAAAAGATACGGCAATTATAAGAATTTGACCTTTTAGTGAGTAAAAATCAAATGATGGATAAAAACTGATAGCTATACTCAAAAAAATATAGGTTAATAAAAAGGGTCTATAAAATTTCTTTAAAAACTTCATAAAAATTCTAATTAAATTTTTACAAGCATTTTTCCTATGTTTTTACCTTCTAATAAATCAATGAATGATTTTGGCGTATTTTCTATACCCTCGTAAACAGTTTCTTTAAATTTAATTTTATCTTCTAGTAGCCATTTAGCCATATCGGTTTCAAACTGTTCTCGATCATCTTCATGATCAAAAATTATAAAACCTTTAATAGTTAGTCTTTTTACAAGAACATGAGCCATATTTTTTAAACCAGAGCCAGGATTAGTTGCATTCATTTGGGATATCCTTCCACAAATTACAATTCTTCCAAAGTTCTTCATTTGAAAAATAGCTGACTCTAAGAAATCACCACCTACATTATCAAAATATAAATCAAATCCTTCGGGACAAACTTCTTTAAGATGCAAAACAAGATTTTCAATTTTTTTATAGTTAAACGCATGATCAATTTTTAAATCATTTTTCAGCCATTTAACTTTTTCATCAGATCCTGTACTTGCAATTACTTTACAACCCATATTTTTTGCAATTTGACAAACAGTAGATCCAACACTACCTCCAGCTGAAGAAACAAGGATTGTTTGACCTGGTTTTAATTCACCATGTTTAAAAAGTCCTATATAAGCTGTATGACCTGTCATTCCAAGTGGACCCAGATATGTTTGTATAGGAATATTCATTGGCTCAATTTTTTTTAGATCATTGGAATTACAAACAAAGTAATCTCTCATTCCGAAATTACTAAAAACAATATCTCCTTCTTTAAAATTTTTGTCTTTAGACTCTTTAACTATACCTAAAGCATAACCTTCCATCTCTTCACCAATATTAAAAGGTGGTTTATAGTTTTTTCTTTCAGTCATCCTTGCCCTCATATAAGGATCAACTGAAATCCATAAATTTAAAACCAATATATTGTTCTTAGTATCTAAAGATATCTCCTTAGTTTTTATTTCAAA
>CACLYQ010000009.1 GCA_902611175.1 uncultured Pelagibacteraceae bacterium | reverse complement strand
TTTCTTTGGAAACTTAAAATATCAATCTTCAATTTATTCATACTTAATTTGATTATAATTTAAATAATCTTTGAAACTTTTACCCTTGATAAGGAAATCAATAGAATTATTATTAACTTTTTTAAATTTTTTGTCTAAAATTTTTAAAAATTTAAAACTTAACCTTTGTATATATCTATTATTAAAAATTTTTAATTTATTAAACTCATTAAAAAAAGAATTAAAAATAATATTATCAAATTTAATGGAGTCTTTTCCAAAATATTCGAGTAAAGCAAAACGTGAGAAAATATTATTTAAATAATTTAAATATTTATTTAAATCATAATCATCATTTCTTTTGTCGGAATTATAAAAATTTATATATAATTTATTCATTTGATCTAGAAACTTTATATCTTTTAAAAGATAATGCATTAATCCATAAAGTTTTGTATGGCTTTCTAATATTTGTCGTACCATAAATAATTTATCATCTATTAATTTAATTTTGCCTGATAAGGCTAAAAAGAATACTTGGCAAATTTCTCCGTTTACCTCTGGAATTTCTACACTAGATGATATTTCATATGCTTTCTTTATATGTTTTGTTCGGGACAAATAAAATAAGCAAACGAAATAATTTTTACAAAAATATTTTAATCTAAAAAACTTGTTGTTGTTTAAAACTTGATCAGTTTTATACTCACTTAGATGAGAAATTTTTCCTTTATAATCGTCATTTTCAATATTTATTCCAATAATCTTTCCTCCGACTGCTGAAATTTCTTTATCATTATCTAAAATAGTTTCGAAGTCTTTTAAATTATCAGGTATAAAAATATCATCGTCACCTTGATAAATGCAATATTCAGTATCAACAAAATTCAATGCATAAAGTATTGCCTCTTGTGTTTTTAATTTTTTATGGAAATATTTTAAAAAATAATATTTAGAAATTATATTTTTATCTAAAGGGATTTCGGAGGAGTCAACAACATAAACATTGAAATTTATTTTTTTTTCTAGGTAATAATTAAGTGTACGTAAAACGAAATTTTTACGATTTTTTGTTGGAATTATTATTGAAGTTTTTTTTAACACTAATTTAATTTTGTTTGTCTCTTCCTACTTTTATAGAAAAAAGTGTTGTTTTTATAATATTTAATTAATTTGGTAATTTGATTTTTTTTTAATTTTTGAAAAATATTATCGCTCTCAAAAAATTTTAAGTCATTTAGAGAGGTAAACCCTACTATTGCATGATCAATTCTATTTGTTGAAAAAATAAATCTGCATGACAATTCTTTTATATTTGAATTTTTTGAAACAAATTTTTTTTTTATTGCATTTGCGTGTCTATGCCATAATAATACTTGTTCATTAGACCACATACTTCTGTGATCAAATTTATTGAATTTAAGTTTTTTTTTTCCTGCTAATTCATCTGTTAAAAAGCCAAAATTAAATATTGTTCGTGCAACAAATTTATCCATAGGATTTTTTTTTATGCTCATGGCTCTTTGATCAATTAAATTATAATTCATTTGATAATAATCGAGCTTCAAATTGGAAAATTTTTTATAATCAAGAGGACTTTTTAAAGAAATTCCAATTGATCTAATTATTTTTTTTTTTTTTAAATATTTTAAGTAATTTAAAGATTTTTTTACATCATCTAAACCGGATGGACTATGAAACTTGATTATATCAATATAATTAGTATTCAAATTTTTTAGTGAATTGTTAATTTGTTTTTTTACATTTTTTAGGTCAAACTTTAATGGTTGTTGAAAATTTTCGCATCCAATTTTTGTTGCAATTATGAAATTTTCCCTATTTTTATTTTTTAAAAATTTTCCAATTATCCTCTCACTTTTTCCATAAGCTGGAGATGTATCAAAAAAATTTATTCCTATTTTGTAACTTTTTTCTAAAATAGATAAACATTTTTTTAGCTTAATTTTTTTATATGAAGGATTTTTAATTGTAGCACCACCTATTGACCAACTACCAAAACATATTTTAGAAACTTTTTTCTTTAAAATGTCTGAATATTCATAAATCATTAATGGTTCTATGCCGAAAGTCTTTTTGATGACCCTCGATTATCCATATTTTCCAAATTTTTTGAAACTTTAAACTTATATAGATATGCACCTGATCTATGACCATACCAAACTACTTCCCTCATCCATTCTTCAATATTTTCAAATTTTCTATCAGATCTTAATATTTCCACTGTTACTGGATGTGAATATTGTAAGTAGTCTATTTTTTTTCCTTTTACTAGATGATTAAAGTAATCAGGAATATTAAATTTCAAATCTAGACATGTATCTTGTAAATTAGAAGGTTGTCTCATGATATTTCTATTAAATTTTATAGCTTCAGATACTATTTCTTTTTGAAAACTATCATCCAAGTAGTTACCTAAAAATAAATTTGCTTCATCATAAAACTTATCAAATGTATTTTTTGTATACATTTTTATATACTCATATTCGCCTGGAGGCCAATAAATGTCTAACATTCCATTTTTTCTTATAAATTCTGGTCTACCTTCACATATTTTTTTAGCATGATCATAAAAAGAATTTGATATCGAGTTTAATGTTTTAAAGTTTTTTGATTTTAAAAAATCTTCAAATATTTTTCTAAAAGAAATATCTAAAATATCTGATAATAACAATATAGGTATTTGTAGAATTTTGTTAAAATATAAAAATTCTGAAACTGATGCATATGCTCTAGTTTCAACCCACTCTTCTTGTTTTAAAGTAGATGTTGAAATAACCACATGTTGTTCCTCTTTGATACCATCTTTTGGTTCTTCTTCTAATGACCCGTGTACATTAACAATCGGACCTGGGACTGTTTTTATTTTGTATTTTTCTCTATAGTCTGGCATATTCATTTCCGCATTAGGTAGAATTGAAAGATTGTTGTATTGAATCCTATTATGCTGACCAGATTTTATAACATTTGATACGCCTGAGGCAAAGTCATCATAACTATCTCCAGGCAAACCTAAAATAAATTCAGTATAAGTTGGAATTTTATCCTCAGCGAATCTTCTTTGTAATTCTGCATAATCTTCTAAAGATATATTGTCTCTTTTTATTGCTTTTAAAGTATGCGGATTTACAGATTGCATCGCTAAAGTTACACCTTTACTCAATTCATTTTCTGCTAATAATTTTTGAACTTTATAAGCTCTATCTCTAGCATTTTTTGTATTTTGAACCGATAATACTTTTGGATAACCATACTTTTTTTTATTTTCTGCCGCTCTTTTTGCGATTTCATAATCTCTTGGCAACATTCCAAAATTTGCGTCACAACAAAAAATAAACTCTACTTTATGTTTACTAAACCAGTCTAATTCTCTAAATACTCTATCAAGATCCATTCTAGAAACTTTGCTAGCTGTCGCAGATCCCCAGTCACAAAAGGCACAAGAAAATGGGCAGCCCCTATTTGTTTCCCAACTTGCGAGCCATCTTTCAGTAGGATTATTTTTAATGATGTTATCAAATACTCCACACAAATATGGAGATGGAACTTGAGAAAAATCTCTTAATCTTGGCAGATTCGGTTTATTGAAGTATTTATTTTCTTTTAAAAAACTTATATTATCAATTTGTTCATAATTTTTACTTGGGAAGTTCTCAACAATCTGAAGACTTGTTCTCTCACCTTCCTGATGAACCAATAAGTCAATGAATTGATTTTCTCTTAAAAACTTTTCAGCCATATTAAATTTATTATCCGGTACGCTTGGGCCCCCATATACTAACAAAATATCTTTGTTTAATTTTTTTAATTCTTCACCAATTTTTAAAGATATTTTTTCGTTCCAAACATATACACTGAAAAATACAATGTCTGAGTCTTTAAGCTTGTCTACACAAATATTTAAATCTTCTCTTTTATAAATCGTATCTTTAAATATATAATTATGTTTTTTGCTATTATGTAGTATGAAAGCTTGTAAAATACCTATTGAATATGGCAAATAATATTGATTTGAGAAACCGTTATTAATTTGGGCAGACCCAATTTTGATACTTTTTTTCATTATATCTCAGTAATAAGTTAATTTTAAGTTTATAAAAGTATTTATTGCTAATATAAAAAAAAAAAAATGCAAGAAATCATTATAATTGGTGGAAATAAAGGGATTGGCAAAGGAATCGTAGAAAAATTTGCGACAAAAAATTACAAGATAATTTTTAGCTATAACACTGATAAAAAAAACGCTGTTAATTTGAAAAATAAATTAAAAGCTAAAGATGTTAATTGCAGTTGTTTTAAGCTCGATTTGTCAAAAACTCATTCAATAAATAATTTTTTAAAAAAAATTGTTTTAAATTCGAACGGTATAAAAGCTGTTATATTTAATTCTGGCGCAAGAATAAATAGAATTACATTTGATAAAGTAAAAGAAAAAGAAATTCGAAGAATTTTCAATATAAACTTTTTTGGTCACTATTTATTATGCCAAGGTCTATATAAAATAATAATCAGTCAAAGCAAAAAATATAAAAAAAATTTTATTTTTTTATCTTCAGAAGCATCAAAATTTGGGGGAAAGAATTTAACGCATTATGCTCCAACAAAATCTGCAATTAATACATTAGTAAAAGGATTATCGAATGAACTGCCAAAAGATATACTCATAAATGCGGTAAGTCCTGGGATTATTATGACTGAAGGAATGTCAAAAGCAAATAAAATTAATAAAAAAAAAATAAAAATAATAAATAAAACAATACCCTTAGGAAGAGTTGGAAAACCAGAAGAAGTTGCTAGCATAATTTTTTTTCTTGTAGAAAATAACAAAAATTTATTTTCTGGAAAGATCTTTTCAGTAAGTGGAGCAAGATGATTATAAATAATATCAAAAAATCTTTTAATCTTTTAGATAAAAAACAAAAAATTGAAGTATTAAAATTACAATTACTTATTTTGATTAATGGAGTACTAGAAATTTTTACCTTTGGTTTGATTTTACCTTTTTTGTATACTCTTGTTGATTATGAGAGAGTTTCGAAAAATGAGTATTTTATAAAATACATAAGTAAATATGAACTATCCGACAACGAGGTAATTTTTTATTTTGGATTAATAATAATATTATTCAATATATTTATTTTTTTTGTAAATACATTAAATAATTATAAAATTACATCGGTATCAGAAAAGATATTATATGAGTTTAAACAAAGAATTTATAAATACTATCTTTCTTTAGATTATAATAATTATTTAAAAGAAAGTAATCATCAAATATTAAATAATATAATTAATGAAACAGTCAGGTGTGTTGTTGGCGTAATATTACCAGTTTTAAATCTTATTAATAAAAGTTTTACTTTAGTTTTATTAACCATATTATTATTAATTGTCTCGTTTAAAACTACTTTAATTCTTACTCTTATAATTGGATCAATTTATTTAACAATTAACTTTTTGTTAAGAAAAAAGTTAATTGAAACAGGTTTGCAAATTCAAGGTTTAGAAGAAAAAATTTTCTCAAACTTAAATCAGCCAATAACTTTTTTTAAAGAAATCAAAATCTTTAATTTAGAAAACTTTTTTTTGAAAAAATATCACAATATTAATAGATCAATATATAACATTAAAATATTTATGAATACTATAGCGTTCTTACCAAAGCAAATAATGGATATAATATTGATAATTTTAATAATAGGTAGTTCATATTTATTTTTTGTTGGTGGTCAAAATATGACTGACTACGTACCTCTGATAATATTATACTTTGTTTCTGCTTCAAAAATTCTGCCAGCAATGAATCAATGTTTCTTTAACTATAGCTCAATTTTAAACAACCAATCATCTGTTGATTCTATAAGAAAACCTTTAAAAGAAGATTTTTATCTGAATATCAAAGATGATTTGTTTAGTGTAAATAATGCAAATATAAAAAATGGTATATTTGGATACAAAAAAGATTTAAAGATATTTAAAAATTTAAACATAAATATTTTATCAAAAAAAAATATTGGAATTGTTGGAAAATCAGGGAGTGGTAAATCAACTTTAATAGATATCGTATCAAATATTTTGATTCTAGAAAATGGAATACTAAAGTATGACGGAAAATTAAAATTAAAAAAATTAAAGCCTGAAATTTCTTATATACCGCAAAAAACTAACATTTTTACTAAAACTATTAAGGATAACATTGTACTAGATAAAAGATTTAATTTAAAAAAATTTAATAAAATTTGTAGAATTTGTGAAATTGATGAATTTGTAAATATTTTAGAAAAAAAATATAATACGACCATTTCACAGAATTCATTAAGTGGAGGACAAATTCAAAGAATAGGGATTGCAAGAGGTCTTTATCAAGATGCAAATATATTAATTTTTGATGAGTCAACTAATTCATTGGATAACGAAACTGAAAGAAAAATTTTAGATAAAATAATGACAAATTTTAGAAATAAAACAATTATATTTTCCACACACAAAATTTCAAACTTAAAAAAATTTGATGAAATATTTCTTTTAAAAAATGGGAAAATTATTGCTAATGGTGATTATAATAAACTATTTAAAAAGTTTAAAGATTTCAAAATTATTTCCTGATGAAGAAAGTTATTACAATACTATGGGGAAATCCATACTCATTATATTCTTTAGAGGGCTTGTTAGAAAAATTAAGTAAAAAATATGAAATAAATATTATTCTTTTGTCAATATATAATGGAGAGAGTACTAAAAAATTTTTTAGTGAAAAATCATATATAAAAAGTTTTAAATTAATTTATTTTAATACTTTTACAGACATATTAAGCTATATTAAAATTTATAATTTAAAAAAAATTATAAATAAATCAAGCTTGATCATAACAGGAGACGAGAGAGAGCCATACTCGAAAATTTTAATTCATAAAATAATTAATAAAGAAATTCCTGTGTTAGTGTATTGGATACATTCTAGTTATTTTTTAGATCATGAAGAATTTTGTAAAAACTATTTGAATAATATTTATTCTTTGACTTTTAATAAAAAGAAAAAGGAAAAAGAGACAAAAAAATTAGCTAATAAACTTAAAAAATTATTAATAATAAAAGAAGGTTTAAATTTATTTATAAGATTTATATATAGATCAGTTAAATCAAGATTTTTTAGATTACTAAAAGAATTTCAAAATATTCTTATAAATAAAATTTTTTTATCAGAGATAAATTTTACACATTTAGATTACGTAACAAATGTTGGTTCTGGAAACGCTGATTATTACTTGTTTCTAACTGATTTTGAAGTTGAGGCATTTAAAAAATTTACTTCAAATAAAAATATATATTTGACGAATCATCCACATGAATTTTTTAATATTGAAAAAGTTAAAAATGACGATTTTGTTTTTATTTCTAATGTTTTCATAAATGAAGATAAAATAGAAAATGAATATATTGAGGAAATTATAGAAAGTTTTATTTTCCTTAGAAATAAATATGGATCAAGTATTATAAAGTTTAAAATTCATCCAAGAGATAATGGAGACTGGTATAAAGAAGTTGTGGAAATATTAACAAAAGAAAAATTTAAAGTAGAAATAATACCTAAGGAAACTACCTTGGTTGAAGTTATCAAGTCACACAATATATTCGTAGGACATTTATCAGCGTCGACATTAGATATTATTAACGCGAATAATGATAAAAAATATTATATTCATGTTAAAGCCACAAAAAAATTAATTAAATATTATGATTTGGCATTTCAAAATAAAGATAGAATTTACTATTTTGAAGGTGATAAATTAATAAACATTTCATCATATAATATTTTTTCGAATCCGAAAATTCAATTAATTGAGTTAATTAATAAAATAACTAAAATTTAATTTTATTTAATTGTTTCTATAAATAGACTAAAATTATAATAATTTCTCTCAAAAATATAATTATCAAAAAATAGTTCTGAATTTGATTGATTTGGTATTCTTTTAAATATTTTTTCCTTATTGAAATTGTTATTAACTAAAAATTTTATAATCTTTGTTTCATTTAACCAATTTATATGGCCATTAAGCTCTCCATATGATTTAACCTCAAATAAATTATTCAACGAAGTCTCATCAAAACCTTTTGATATATAATCTTGTAATAGTTTCTCATTTTTAAAATGCTTATGTTGTGGATCCTGCCATTCTTGAAAATATAATTCAAAAATGTTTAATTCTTTGTGCCGATTGGAAACATCAAAAAAATACCTGTTATTTGACATCAAAGCCTCTATCGCTAGATCTATATTAGGGCAAGTTATTCTAAATAATCCTTCTTTTTTAAGTGATCTATAAACCTCAGCAAATAATTTATTAATAGACAAATTGGGAAGATGTTCTATGCAATGGGAAGTATAAAAAATATCAATCGAATTATCTTCGAAAGGTAATTTAAAATCATCCATAAAATTAATCTCAATATAATTTTTTGGAAAACCATTTGGGTAATAGTGTTTAGAGTTAATATCTACACAAATCCAGTGAGGGTAGTTAAATAAACCCGATCCTAAATTTACTAACTTTTTATTTGAATATTTTTTATATAAATGCTCATAAAAGTACTTTTTGTTTTCTTTTTTAAAAGAAATTTTTTTTTTTATTTTTCTTAAATTATTAATTAAAGATGAGATAAATTTATGCATTTTTAATATTGTAATATTTTCCTCTTATAAACCTTTGTTTTAAATAACCGGTCCCAATATATTTTTTTGCAGATTTTTCATAAATAACTGGCAATATTCTAAAATCTAGACTAACTCTGGTTTTTTTTGAGTTATTAAGTAATGATTTATGCATTATTCTTCCATCAAAAATTGCAGCTTCACCTTTCTTAGCAACATAAGGAATTAAAATTTTTTCAGCCTTTTTCTTTATACTATAGTTGTAAGCTTTTATGTATTTTTGAAAATTAAAATTATATTTTGAAAAAAAATTATTGCTATATTCCAAAGTTGATATCGACATAGAATTATTTTTTGAAACATTTGTTATAGGCAACCAAATATTTATTTCTCCAGGGGGATGTCCAAGTGCGAGATCTACATGTGGAAGTAGATTATCTTCTTTTTTTTTTGTCGGAAAATTGAACCTTAAAAATGGATCTTTTTGGTAGAGAAAGTCAAATTGAAGTTCCCTTTTGAGTTGGAAAATTATTTTTTTATATATGTTAAAAAAAATTTTATCTTTATTAAAAAAATATTCAGTAAGAATGTTCCTTGTTATATCAGATGAGCTGTTTTCCTTTGTGAACTGATTTTTTTTTACATACAAATGTACATTTTCAAGTTTGATATTTTTTTTTACAATTAGATTATTTTTGTACAATTTTTCTAAAATATATTTTTCGAAAGTGACAGAATTTTTTAGTTTTTTAATAAGTTTGGTTTTATCAAAATTTTTTTTTAAGTAACTTTCTTGCAAATAATCCTTTAAAAATTTATTTTGAAAATTTTTACTATATTTTTGTATTTGGTTATTTTTTTTCATAAATTATTTTAAATGAAATTTTTTTAAAACAATATACAAATATTTTATAAAAGAATGAAATTATTACTTGCTATAAAAAAAGATAGTTCAAATATAGATTTAAATAAAGAAAACAATAGAGTTGAAACTGTAGAAGACCTAATTAATCCTATAAAAGAATACCCCAATGTTACTTATGATTTTTTCGATTACGATATCAAAAAAAAACCGAATATTGAGGAAGCATTAATATCTAAAATAAATTCTTTCAAACCAGATATATTTTTTTTTGATATATCGCAAATTAAAGAAAATCTTTTAATATTAATAAGAAATAACTTTAAAAGCCTAAAAATTTGCGCAATAGCACACGAATGCTTTGGTCATTACCATGAGTATCAAAATAAAGAAGAGTACGTAGATAACATGATGCTACATGAATTAAACCCTCTGTATTGGTCAAGTTTTACAGAGAAAAAAATTTTTCATCCTCAAATTGTTTTCAATAAATCAAGTTTTTATTATAGAAGTAAATTTCCAGACAAAACTTACGATTTTTATTATTCAGGTTCTATTAGTAAAAGTAGAAATTTAGTCAATCAATTAAAATTAAAACTAAAATGTAATTTTTTAATTATGGGTGGTAGGTATGAAAACATTCAAACCATTAATGAACATGAAAATAATTTATTAAGATCGAAGATATCTTTAAATTTTGTGTACCCAAAGACTGACCATGATCTTGACAAATATAAAAATTATTTTGAGGAAAAAACTTCCTGGAGCGGTAAAATTCAAAGTATAATAACTGCAAAGTGTTTGATGCTATCCGAAAAAGCAAATGAGATAGATTACTTTTTTGAAGATGGCATTAATTATTTTTCATTTGAAAATTCAAAAGATATTATCGATAAAGTATCCTATTTTTTAAAGAATGAAAATGAAAGAAGAGAAATTTGTGAAGAAAATTACAAGAAATTTCAAGAATTATTCTCGGACAAAAATTTTTATAAAATATGTTGTAACATTTTAGAAGGTAAAAAAAATATATATCCATTAAAAAAATTTGAAAATTTTAATTATAAGTACAAAGATAAGTTAAAATATAAAATATTATATCAATTAGCTTTATTCAAAAATAAACTAAGACATATTAAAAAAAAATATTTCAAATTTTTAATCAAGAAAAAGAACTGATCTTTTAGAATTATATCCAGGATCAAATTTCTCACCATAAGGTAAATATCCTAATGATAGTAGAGGTCGAGGATCCACTGAATTATTATCTGTTGATTCATGGGCACATAAACCATGCATAAATAAAACATCTCCTTTACTTAATTTAATTGGCACAGGCTTTATTGGTAATTTAATTTCAATTTTATTTCCTGGTTTGCCATCTCTATCTCTATAACTAACTTTCTTCTTTGCTTTTAATTGTCCTAATTTGTGACTACCTGGGTAAAGTTTCAATCCTCCATTTTTTTGACTCATATAATTAAATGCAACATTGACTGTAACGTATAAACCGTTTTTATTATTCAGATAGTTATTATCTTGATGAATTTGCCATGATTGCTTCGCATATTTTGTTTTTGGCTTTTTAAAAAATATATTAGTCAATAAACCAGTCATTTTTCTACTATATAACCAGTTTAAATACTCTACTATATAGGGATTTTTTAAGAAATCTTGGTAGTGGCTGGAAATTTGCTTAAGCTGTTTTAAAAATATAATTTTTTCATGTAGATCTTTAAGTCTGTTAATTTTGCTAGAAGTTTGTGCTACCAAAAAATCTTCTCTGTGAAGATGCATGATTTGACCATAATTTTTGTCAGCTATTTGATCAGCATACTTATTACTAAGATCACACAATTCATTTGGTAGTAAATTTTTTATTATAATATATCCATTTTTCCAGAAATAATTGTAATTTTTCCAAGAAAATATCCCTTTATCGTGAAACTTTAATTTCATACAAAAATATGAAAATATATGTTTTATAATATTTATCAAATCTAAAATGTCTAAAACACAGTCAATTCAGGCAAATAACTTATTAAAAAGGAGAGTTGACTTATATAGAGAAATAAAAAGTTTAAGAAATGTTACTTCAAATGAATTATTATATATTTTTAATATAAGGAAAAAAAATTTTAATAAGTTATCAAAAAGTGTTTTTGAATTTATATACTCAAGTACATGTATTTATTATAAACAGAAATTTAATAAAAAAAATTTTTTAATTAAAAATATAAACAAGGTTTTAAAATTACCAAATATAACGCCTGGTGGACAAATAAGAGCAACTAAAGAAACTTCTTTTCTTTATCAAAAAATACAAATGAACTTGAAAGAAATTTTTTTTCAAACAGGATTAATTAATTATATAAATAGAGGAGGATGGATATCAATAAGAATCAAAAATTCTGTTGAAAATAATAATTATAAAAAGAAAAGATATGCCACATCGAAAATACACTCTGACTCGTGGAACGGGGAAAAAAATCACTCAAAAATAATAATAAATATATTAGGTGATACAGAAAACAATACTATCAAACTTTTCAAACCTATAAATTTTGAAAAAAATATTTTAAAAAAGAATAAAAGTTTTGAAGATGCAATTAAAAAAGTAAAAAAATTGAGAGAAATTGGTTTAATAAAAAAACAAAAAATATATTTATTTGACCAATTGTGTTTGCATCAAACTTTTCTAAGAAGAAATTGTAAACCTCGAGTTTCATTAGATTTAAGAATAGACATAAAAAATAACAAGCTCGATTATAATCCTCTTAAAGAAAGAGAAATTTACAAAACGTATAATATAAATGAATGGAAAAAATTAAACTTTACTAAAATTAAATACCATAACAAATCATTTGCAGCTTTGGATAAAGAATTTAATTAAAGTTTTTTTTGTTTCTGTACCAATTAATAGATTTTAATATTCCAAGCTTCAAATTATTTTCAATATTCCATTTAAAATTTTTCTTCAATTTTTTGTTACTAACTAAAATATCAATTTGAATAGAATTATTTTTTTGTTTAAAATATATATCCTTATTGCTTTTTGCCAAATCTTTAATTAAATGAGATACATATTTTATCGAAAAGGATTTTCCATAACAAATATTAATAATTTCAAAATTATTTTTTATTTTTTTTGTTATAATCTCTACCGCGTTCAATAGATCATCTATAAAAAGGAAATCTCTTTTTTCTCTACCGTTACCTCTTAATATGAGCATTTTTTTTGATGTTATTTTTTTTGACAAATTGGAAATTAAATGAGCAAATATGTGGGATCTATCATTGTCATATTTATCAAATGGTCCATAGATGTTTGAATGTCTCAAAATTATAAATTTAGTTTTTAAAAAATTTGAAAGATAATTGCATAACTCTTCGACTTGAATTTTTACTTTAGCCCCTTGTAGGTAACTTTTATGGCATTTTTTTAAATTAAACATATTTTCAGTACAAGGTATTTTGGAATTTGGGTACATGATTGTACAACTGAAAAAAATAAATTTTTTAATATTGCTTTCTTGTAAATTGTTAAGAATTACATTGTTAATAATATAGTTCTGGGTTAACAATTTTAATGGATTGTTTAATATAGTTTTTGATCCTTCCGAAAAACTAGCACAATGATAACATTCATCTGCATTAAACATTATTTTCTTCAATTTATTTGAATTTTTTGTCAAATCTAACTTAATCCAAGTTATTCTCTTATTATCAAAATTTCTTTTTTTTGTTTTGTAAATAGCATGTATATGATTATTTTTATTTTTATTTAAACGTAGTAATAAATTAAAACCAATGAAGCCAGAAGCCCCAAATATAACTATTTTTTTCATACTAATGGATTATTTTTCTTTGAGCATTTTTTCCAGATATAAATTTTTCTTTCTCTGGAATATAGCTTACCGAATATAAAGACCTAGATTTTTTTTTTGAGTTATTTGGATAAGATCCATGGACCAAATTTCCATGTAATATTAGCATATCTCCTTTTTCAAAAAATAAATTTTCTACCTCAAACTTTTTATTAGAAACAGAAACATTTCCTGGCTTACTATCTTTTTCTCTGTAACTTACTTTCCTTTGATAGTTAAAAATTCCATGTTTATGTGATTTTTTCCAAACATACATTGTTCCATTATCCAGATTGCTTTTATCCATAAATATGTTGATGGTTATATAATGTCCATTTTTGTTTTTTGCATATGAATTATCTTGATGTGGTTGCCAACTTTGTTTTGAGTATACTGTATTTGCCTTTTTAAATATCATTTGAGACATTAAGGGGAAAATTTTTTTATTTTTTTTTAATTTTGATAATAGTTTTATTATTTTTTTATTTTTCATTATAGATCTGAAATATTCAGTGTCTTTTTTAATATTATCTACGAAGTTAGCTTTTTCTCCTATTTGGTTAATCTTTTCTATCTTATGAGTTATTTGACTTATTAAATATTCCGATCTATCAGGATTCATTATTGGAGCAAAACCATCATTTGCATAATTGGAAATTATTTTTTTAAATTTATTACAATTTTTTTTATTGAAAAAATTTTTTATAATCACATAACCATTTTCATTAAAATAGTTTAGAATATTTTTGTCAGTATAAAGAAATCTTTTTTGCATATATTTATATAATAATAAATTTTCAATTTATCAATAAATGATTGATTTATTAATTCAAAAATATATAAGTTAATCAACTGAAATGCATGGTGGGAAATCATTGTGAAATTCATTGGCTGTCCCTGCAACCGTATAGTCGGAGCGCCACCCAGTTAAGCCCTTTGTCGAATGAAGGCCAGGAAAAGTCTAGTTCTGCTATGAAAAATTAACAAAGGCATTGTTAAAAGTTTAAACCTAGAGGTTAATATGTCAAAGTTGTTAATTTTAGTGGTAATTTTTATTAATTATATTGGTTCATCTTTTTCAAAAGAAACTCAATATTTAAGTTCTTGTACTTGGGAAAATAGAACAGAAACCCCTTGTATTGAAATTACTGGAAAAATCTCAAACCAATCAAATTTATCTAAGTCCGGGATAAACAAATATGTAATAACAAGGAAAGAAATAGAGCAGATTGGTGCTGTAGATATTATTGATGTCTTAAAATCTGTGCCTGATATTAATATTACACAATCAGGTCCTAAAGGACAACAAGCCTCATTATTTATGAGGGGCACTGGATCTAATCACACTCTAGTAATGATAAATGGTATACCTATAAATGATCAATCAACAACACAAGGTCTGCATGATTTTGGTGTAGATTTTATTCAAACTGTTCAACAAATTGAAATTTATCCTGGATCAAGTGCTTCTAATTTTGGTACTAATGCTATTGGTGGTGCAATAAATATTATATTAGCCGGAGACCTTAAAGACAGTATTTCGTTGACTACAGATAAGAATACTAATTATGAGTTTTATGGAAATAAATCTTTCTTATATCCAAACTCAACTCTAAACTTAAAATTGGGTGGTGTAGAAAATAAAACTATCAGTGCTAGAGGAAATAGAAATGGAGAAAAAGATGAAGTAAAAAATTATACTTTTAATGTTAATTACGAGAATTTTATTGAAAATAATTTAAGATTTCATACCACCACTTATTTTAGAAAAACAAAATCGGAGTACGATAATTCAGTAAATAATCAAACAGGTTACTTAGGTGATAATCGGATGGGTACCATCCAATTGGGTGTTGAAAAAAAATATCAAAACAGAATTTCAGATTATATTTTATACTACAACAAATATGACAGAAAATATAATGAAAGAGGTACTATTGATAGTTATGAGAGTGAAGTTGTCGGATTAAAATATGATTTATCAAAAAAAATCAGCGATAAATTTTCACTTGGAGCAGGGTCAGAATATAAGTACGATTGGGGTTATTTCGATAATAATGGATCTTATGAAGCTTCAACAAAAGGTAATTCAAATAATTTTGCAGTATTTACAAATTTTGGATGGAATTTTGCCAAAAAGTCAAATTTATCAATATTTGCGAGAAGCGATTATCATAAATACACACATTTAAATTCAACATACAAATTAAATTTAGAGCAATCATTTGGAAATTCTAAATTGGGAATTTCATATATGACGGGTCTTAGAAATCCAACCTTATATGAATTGTTTGGCACAGATAATTTTGGTTACTCTGGTAATAGATCTTTACAGGCTGAAAAAAGTAATACATATGAAGTTTATTCAACGATACAATTAAATGAAAAAATTAGTATCATATTGCGAGGTTTTAGATCTAATGTTGAAAATAATATTGAATACATAAGTAACAAATATCAAAATGATAAAGATAATATCAATTTAAATCAGTCTGGATTTAACAATCAATTAAATTATAAAGCAGATAATATAGATTTTAATTTTCATGCATCTTTGCTTTCTTCCAAAAAAGAAAATGGATCAAGTCAACTAAGGAGACCAACCAAAAACTATGGATTTAGTTTGTTTAAAAAAAACTATAACGATTTATTTGGTAATTATAATATAAATATACTTTACAATCATTATGGAAAACATTTTGATACTCACTCAAGCAACTTTAGCACAATTGAGATGGACAGTACAGACATAGTAGACTTAAAAATAATGAAAAAAATTTATAATAATGATTGGTACTTAAAAGTAGATAACTTGTTGAAAGAAAATTATCAAAGACCACATGGGTATAACCAAGATGGAAGAATTTTGAAAGTAGGTTACAAGTTTTAATAGCTTGTTTTGTTCACAAAGAATGATATTGTTTTTTATGGGTTACTTAAAAGTTAGTTTAATAGTTTTTAGTTTTCTTGCAATCAGTAGGTTTATTCCTCATCCACCAAATTTTACAAGTTTACAAACCTTAAGCTTTTATTTGCCTGCAGTATTCGGTATCAAATTTATCCCAATAGTTTTATTTTCATTGATTATAACTGACACGATTATTGGCATACACTCTGTAATTTTATTCACATGGGGAAGTGTAATTTGTATAGGTATAATTTCTAAATATTTTAACAGATCAATATTGTTCAGATTTTTTGGGGTAATGACAGGTGTAGTTATATTTTTTATATTAAGCAATTTTGGGGTGTGGTTGAACGGAGCTTATGGTTATAATTTTAGAGGTTTTGTTGAGTGTTACATGCTTGCACTGCCATTTTTTGGATACAGTTTAATATCAACAATCTTTTTTTCATTTATAATAGAATTAGCCTACAAATTATTTAGGACACGTTTTCTAAATTTAATGATTAAAATAAATAGATTATAAAAATTTTTTTCAGTGCATAAATCAAGCCAATTGAGCTATTAGTACTGGTCAGCTACATGCGTTACCGCACTTCCACACCCAGCCTATCAACGTGGTAGTCTACCACGGCTCTATGGGAAGAACTAGTTTTGAGGTGAGTTTCCCGCTTAGATGCTTTCAGCAGTTATCTCGTCCGTACTTAGCTACCCGGCACTGCAGCTGGCGCTACAACCGGTCCACCAGTGGTACGTCCATCCCGGTCCTCTCGTACTAGGGACAGCTCCTCTCAATTCTTCTACACGCATAGCAGATAGGGACCGAACTGTCTCACGACGTTCTGAACCCAGCTCACGTACCACTTTAATTGGCGAACAGCCAAACCCTTGGGACCTGCTCCAGCCCCAGGATGTGATGAGCCGACATCGAGGTGCCAAACACTGCCGTCGATATGAGCTCTTGGGCAGTATCAGCCTGTTATCCCCGGCGTACCTTTTATCCGTTGAGCGATGGCCCTTCCACTCAGAACCACCGGATCACTATGACCGTCTTTCGACTCTGCTCGACTTGTCAGTCTCACAGTCAGGCAAGCTTATGCCATTGCACTCTACGAACGATTTCTGACCGTTCTGAGCTTACCTTCGCACGCCTCCGTTACTATTTGGGAGGCGACCGCCCCAGTCAAACTACCCACCATACAATGTCTTGATGCCGGATAACGGCAATCAGTTAGATGTCAAGAAAAGCAAAAGAGGTATTTCACTGGTGACTCCACGACAACTGACGCCATCGCTTCAATGTCTCCCTCCTATGCTAAATATGCTTTTCCTAACACCAATGTAAAGTTGCAGTAAAGGTGCACGGGGTCTTTCCGTCTAACTACGCGAACTCCGCATCTTCACGGAGAATTCAATTTCACTGAGTTGATGTTGGAGACAGCGGAGAAATCGTTACGCCATTCATGCAGGTCGGAACTTACCCGACAAGGAATTTCGCTACCTTAGGACCGTTATAGTTACGGCCGCCGTTTACTGGGGCTTCAGAAATGAGCTTGCACCCATCGCATTAACCTTCCAGCACCGGGCAGGCGTCAGACCCTATACATCCACTTACGTGTTAGCAGAGCCCTGTGTTTTTGATAAACAGTCGCTTCTCCCTGGCTTGTGCCACCTCTTAATGGTTGCCCAAAAAAAGGTCTTCTTTATTCCGAAGTTACAGAAGCATTTTGCCGAGTTCCTTCAACATCATTCTCTCAAGCGCCTAAATATACTCTATTAATCCACCTGTGTCGGTTTAGGGTACGGTCTTAATGATGGAGCTATTTCCTGAGACTTTTTCGCGGCAAATTCAATCCATTAAGAATTTACAACTTACAAAATCTGTCACTACCATCTGGTTAAGGAATATTAACCTTATTTCCATCGACTACGGCTTTCGCCCTCGCCTTAGGGGCCGACTAACTCTGCGCGGATTAACCTTGCGCAGAAACCCTTGGATTTTCGGCGAAGAAGTTTTTCACTTCTTTTATCGTTACTCATGTCAGCATTCGCACTTCTGATACCTCCAGAATCCCTCACGGGTATTCCTTTACAGGCTTACAGAACGTTCCGCTACCGCTTATAAAGTTATAAACTTTATAAACCCACAGATTCGGTATGTGATTTTAGCCCCGTTACATCTTCGGCGCAGAAACTCTATTAGACCGGTGAGCTGTTACGCTATCTTTAAAGGATGGCTGCTTCTAAGCCAACCTCCCGGCTGTTAAGGAATTTCCACATCCTTTCACACTTAATCACAATTTTGGGACCTTATCTGGTGGTCTGGGCTCTTTCCCTCTCGACCATGGACCTTAGCACCCACAGTCTGTCTGTTGAAGAACTACATTAAGCATTCGGAGTTTTATTAGGTTTGGTAAGAATCTCTTCCCCCTAGCCCATTTAGTGCTCTACCTCTTAATGCATATTTATTCAACGCACTACCTAAATAGTTTTCGCGGAAAACCAGCTATCTACGAATTTGGTTGGCCTTTCACCCCTTACCACAAGTCATCCAAAGACTTTTCAACGTCAACTGGTTCGGTCCTCCAGCAAGTGTTACCTTGCATTCAACCTGCTCATGGTAAGCTCATTCGTTTTCGGGTCTAATTCATAAAACTATTCGCCCTATTCAGACTTGCTTTCGCTACGCCTACACCTAGATGGCTTAAGCTTGCTTTATAAATTAAGTCACTGACCCATTATACAAAAGGTACGCCGTCACTCTAAAAAGAGCTTCGACTGATTGTAGGCATGCAGTTTCAGGTTCTATTTCACTCCCCTAATAGGGGTTCTTTTCACCTTTCCCTCACGGTACTAGTTCACTATCGGTCACTGAAGAGTATTTAGGCTTAGAGGGTGGTCCCCCTATATTCGAGCAAGATTTCACGTGTCCCGCTTTACTCAAGAAACTTGTTAAACATTACTCATACAGGGCTATCACCTTCTTTGGCTAGTTTTTCCAAACTATTCAGATTTTTTTAACAAGTCTACTGGCCTAGTCCGCTTTCGCTCGCCACTACTAACGGAATCTCAATTGATTTCTTTTCCTCCGGTTACTTAGATGTTTCAGTTCTCCGGGTTTTCTCTTTAAACCTATGTATTCAGTTTAAAGTAACACATAAAGTGTTGGGTTTCCCCATTCGGAAATTTACGGATCAAAACTTGCATACAGCTCCCCGTAACTTATCGCAGTATACCACGTCCTTCATCGTCTTTCAGTGCCAAGGCATCCGCCACACGCCCTTAAACGCTTGATTTATGCACTGAAAAAAATTCTGTGTTGAATCAAATTTTTGTTGGAATGTTTTTAAACATTCATGATTGTTCATCAATTCGAACAATCGGATATAGATATTGATAATAAAATTATTTACGAATTAAAAAGCTAAGTGTTTCATGGTGGAGGATAGCGGGATCGAACCGCTGACCTCCTGAATGCAAATCAGGCGCTCTCCCAGCTGAGCTAATCCCCCTCAAAGAATGGTGGGCCGAGAAAGACTCGAACTTTCGACCCCACCCTTATCAAGGGTGTGCTCTAACCAACTGAGCTACCGGCCCTTTTTGCAGAAGAGTGAAACACATTTCAAGAAGAGAAATGAGGACGGTCAACATTAACCTGTATATTATTTAGATTAAGATTTAATCTTAATCATCCTTAGAAAGGAGGTAATCCAGCCGCAGGTTCCCCTACGGCTACCTTGTTACGACTTCACCCCAGTCGCTGACTATACCGTGGTCAAGGGTTTTAAACCTTGCCTTAAGGTAGAACCAACTCCCATGGTGTGACGGGCGGTGTGTACAAGACCCGGGAACGTATTCACCGCGGCGCGCTGATCCGCGATTACTAGTAATTCCAGCTTCATGTACTCGAGTTGCAGAGTACAATCCGAACTGAGGCATTTTTTTAGGATTTGCTTGACGTCGCCATCTTGCTTCCTATTGTAAATGCCATTGTAGCACGTGTGTAGCCCAACACGTAAGGGCCATGAGGACTTGACGTCATCCCCACCTTCCTCCAGCTTATCACCGGCAGTTCTTTCAGAGTGCCCAACTTAATGATGGCAACTAAAAGTGAGGGTTGCGCTCGTTGCGGGACTTAACCCAACATCTCACGACACGAGCTGACGACAGCCATGCAGCACCTGTGTTTCGTCCGGCCGAACCGAAAACTTTAATCTCTTAAAGTCGCGACGAACATGTCAAGTGTTGGTAAGGTTCTGCGCGTATCTTCGAATTAAACCACATGCTCCACTACTTGTGCGGGTCCCCGTCAATTCATTTGAGTTTTAACCTTGCGGTCGTACTCCCCAGGCGGTGTGTTTAATGCTTTCGCTGCGACACTGAAAATAAATTTCCAACGTCTAACACACATCGTTTACGGCATGGACTACGAGGGTATCTAATCCTCTTCGCTACCCATGCTTTCGTTCCTCAGTGTCAGTATTGATCCAGAAAGCTGCCTTCGCAATTGGTATTCTTTCTAATATCTACGAATTTCACCTCTACACTAGAAATTCTGCTTTCCTCTATCAAACTCTAGCTAAAAAGTTTTGATTGCAGTTCCGGAGTTAAGCTCCGGGATTTCACAACCAACTATTTTAACCACCTACGAACTCTTTAAGCCCAGTAATTCCGAACTACGCTAGGTCCCTTCGTATTACCGCGGCTGCTGGCACGAAGTTAGCCGGACCTTCTTATTCGGGTACAGTCATTTTCTTCCCCGACGAAAGAGCTTTACAACCCAAGGGCCTTCTTCACTCACGCGGCATCGCTGCATCAGAGTTTCCTCCATTGTGCAATATTCCCTACTGCTGCCTCCCGTAGGAGTTTGGGCCGTGTCTCAGTCCCAATGTGGCTGATCATCCTCTCAGATCAGCTATTGATCAAAGTCTTGGTAGGCCATTACCCTACCAACAAACTAATCAAGTGCAGGCTCATCCAATGGCGCATAAAGCTTTCTCCGTAAAGACTTATGAGGTATTAGCACAAGTTTCCTCGTGTTATTCCTCACCATAGGGAAGATACCTACATGTTACTCACCCGTCTGCCACTAAGTATTGCTACTTCGTTCGACTTGCATGTATAAGGCGTGCCGCCAGCGTACGTTCTGAGCCATGATCAAACTCTCAAGTTTAAAAACGGCGCACACTAGCTTCTATGTAATCACTAAGAATAATAATTACATAATGTTGAAGTGTGTACGACAAATTTTGGTAACCTTAACCGTCCACACTTCTCTTCTTAAATATCTACTAATAAAATAGCTAATTGGAAATTAAATCCAATATTGGCACTTTTTGTGCCGAGTGGACTGCTTATATTCAAAAAAAATAATAAATCAAGTTATTAGATTGATAAAAAATATGCTAAAAAGCCTGAAAAATCAGTATTTTAAGACGATCGAATTTAATGAACAAACTGTATATAAGAAACAAACTAAAGGAATTTTCAATTTTTTTTTGGCTTATAGGAGCTATGTTTATAGCATTGTCAATCTATAAAATTTATGAAGAGAACAGTAAGCAAAATGCTGAACAAATTTACAAAATTTTAGATAATTTATATTTTAAAAAAACTATAAAAAACATCACTTCAAACCTAGATTCACGTTACTTGTCTTTTAAATATAAAGCTAAGCCAGGAGATACTTATGAAAAAATAATTGATTATTTAGAAATAGATAATAATGAAAGAAAATTACTACTAAAATCAATTTTAAATAATAAATCTCTTAAAACGCTAAAAACAAATCAAAAATTTAATTTTAAAATAGACAAATTAAATAAAATAAAAGTGATTGAGCTTAGAGTAGAAACAGATAAAAAAAATGAAATAGTATTTGTTTACAATCAAAAAACTGAAAATTATTTATCAAAAAAAATTCAAAAGAATTTTCAAAAAAATATTGTTTACAAAGAGGCTGTTATTACAAACAGTTTATATAATAGTGCATTAAATATTAATATTAAACCAAATATAATAATTGAATTTGCGAGAATTTATGGATTTCAAGTGGATTTCCAACGAGATATTTGGAAAAACGACAGTTTTCAAATCATTTATGAAGAGTTTAAAAATACTGAGGGAAAGATTATTGATACTGGCGAAATAATATTTGCTAATCTAAAATTACAAGATACTGACTTACAACTATATCGATATGAATATGAAAAAGGTAAGATAGATTATTTTGACGAGAATGGAAAAAGCATAAAAAAAACTCTAATGAAAACTCCAATAAATGGTGCCCGCTTATCATCGTCTTTTGGAAAAAGAAAGCATCCCATTTTAGGATATACTAAAATGCATACAGGAACAGATTTTGCAGCTCCTACAGGTACACCTATTATGGCATCTGGAGATGGAATTGTTACAAAAGCTTCTTGGTGTGGCGGTGGTGGAAATTGTGTTAAAATAAAACATAATAGTAAATATCAGACAATTTATGCTCACATGTCTAAATTTGCTAAAGGTATCAAAAAAGGAAAAAGAGTTAAACAAGGTCAAATTATTGGATATGTTGGTTCAACAGGATTATCAACTGGTCCACATCTTCATTACGAAGTAATAGAAAATGGAAGAAAAATAAATTCTCAAAAATTAAAACTACCATCTGGTAAAATACTAAAAAATAATGATAGAAAAAATTTTGAAGTTTCTAAAATTAAAATTGATGTTCTAAAATCAGACCTTATAACAAATTTAAATTAGGATTGCTTTTTAATTAAACTTTATTCTAATTTTCGAGATTTTCAGATTTTATCTCAGTGTCGCGTGAGTTATTATTTGATTGAATTTTCAACGCTTCTTGTAAACTTTGAACTCTTGAAAAATGATCAGCATGTTGCATATAATTTTCAGATAAAATTTTGTCACCATTAGATAATGCTTCTCTAGCTAAATCAGTATATTTTTCTACCAATCTTCCTGCGTTTTGGTTGAAACGTCCTGGACTTTTTCGTTTAAAATCAACATTTGCATTAAAGTCATTTTGGTTTTTGTGTCCGTTAGTTAGTCTTTTTCTAAAATTTCGTTCACCATTTATTTTAAATCTATTTTTTCTATTATTTTTATAATTGTTCATCAAGTTATCTTAGTTGATATAATTACTCTTGGATAAAATTGAATATCTTTGCATATCTTGTTTATATAAAATCCATTATTTATTAATAAACTTTTTGAAAAAGCTAATTGTTTATTCCCTATTTCTATAATTAACCTACCGTTTTTTTTTAGTAATTTTTTACTATTAAAAATAGTTTTTCTTATTCCACTGAAACCATCTATACCGCCATCAAGTGCTATATGAGGTTCAAATAACTTAACATTATCATCTAATCTTTTTAAACAAAATTTATTTATGTAAGGTGGATTAGAAATAATAAAATCATATTTATTACCAATAAATTTGTCAATATCCATATTAATAAACCTAATTTTATTTTGAAGGTGATGTATTTTTGCATTAGTTTTGGCAATATTTAAAGCTTTTTTTGATATATCAATTGCAGTTGCGTAACTCTTTGGCCTTTCTTTTAAAACCGATATTACAAGGCACCCAGAGCCGGTTCCAATATCTAAAATACTTTTTTTATCATGTAATTTAATCAAGTTTAATGTTTCTTGAATTATAAGTTCGGATTCGGGTCTAGGTATTAAAACATTATTGTCTACTAAAAAATTATATTTCCAAAATTCCTTGTTCTTCAATATATGAGCAATTGGCTCGTTTTTTTTTCTTCTATCCAAAAGATTTTTAAAACTTTTAAATTTTGATGGCTCAAATTTTTTAGTTAGGTTTAATAGAATGTTTTCTCTTTTATATTTTAATATATTTGAAAGTATTAATTCAGAATCAATGGGAGCACTTTCAATATTTTTTGATTTTAATTCTAGTATACCATATTCAATAACATCTTTATAATTCATTGAGAAATTTTATTTAATTCTTCCTCTTGAGCTTGCAAACTTAAATTTTCTATCATATCATCAAAAACTTCTCCCTCCATGAATTCATCTAATTTATGTAATGTAAGATTAATTCTATGATCTGTTACTCTTCCTTGTGGATAATTATAAGTTCTGATTCTTTCTGATCGATCTCCTGTTCCAATCTTATTTTTTCTATCTTTAGATCTCTCTTTTTCAATCTTCTGTCTCTCAAAATCAAATATTCTAGATCTCAAAATTTTAAGTCCCTTTTCTTTGTTTCTTATTTGTGATTTTTCGTCTTGTTGACTTACAACAATGCCTGTTGGAATATGAGTAATTCTTACCGCAGAGTCTGTCGTATTAACACTTTGTCCACCTGGTCCACTACTTCTAAACACATCAATTCTCAAATCCTTTTCATCCAATTTAATATCTATATCTTCTGCCTCTGGTAGGACAGCTACTGTAGCTGCAGATGTATGAACTCTACCCTGTGTTTCTGTATCTGGAACTCTTTGCACTCTATGAACACCACTTTCATATTTTAAAGATGAATAAATATTATTTCCTTTTATTATAGCTACTATTTCCTTCAGACCGCCAGCATCACTTTTTGAAATTGAAATTATTTCGATATCCCATTTTTTTTTTTGACTTACTTTTTCATACATTTTATAGAGATCAGATGCGAACAAACTAGCTTCTAGACCTCCTGTTCCTGCTCTGATTTCAATAATTGCATTTTTACTATCTGCTTGATCTTTTGGTAAAAGGAATAATTTAATTTTTTTTTCATTTATTAGGAAATTTTGTTTTAAATTTTCTAATTCAACATTTGCAAATTCTTTCATCTCATTATCTGATTTTTTATCATTAATTATAATCTTTAAATCTTCGATATCTTTTTCAAAACTTAAATACTCTTTCGCATTTTTTACTATTTCATTTAGATCAGAGTATTCTTTTGAAATTTCTGCAAATTTTTTTTTATCTACTTCTCCTGAAGAAAGCTTCTCTTCCAGTTTAATATGTTTATCAATTAAATTTTTTACTTTTTCTTTTGGAAGCATTGAATTATTTTTTTATATTGGAAGCTTTTTCCTCGACTAAGGAGACAATTTTGTCAATCATATCTTGGGTTGTTACTTTTTCTGTATCCAAACCATTTAAATAGAGCATATGATTGTCTTTGCCACCACCTGTAATTCCTATATCTGTTTGTTTAGCTTCTCCTGGGCCATTAACTACACATCCTATAATAGATAAAGTTATTGGCTCTTTAATGTGAGACAAGTTTTTTTCTAGTTTCTTAACAGTATCAATAACTTGAAAAGCTTGTCTTGCGCAAGAAGGACATGAAATTATTTTAACACCTCTATTTCTCAAATTTAAAGATTTTAAAATTTCATTTCCAACATTTACTTCTTCAATTGGATCATCAGAAAGCGATACTCTTATTGTATCTCCGATTCCATCCAACAACAAACTTCCGAATCCAATTGATGTTTTGATACTTCCGGGCAAAAAACTACCTGCTTCTGTAATTCCTAAATGAAGTGGATAATCTGTTTTATTTGACAATAATTTGTAAGCCATTATTGATAAAAAAACGTCTGAAGATTTAACACTAATTTTAAAGTTTGAAAAATCCATATCCTCCAATATTTTTATATTCCTAAGTGCGCTATCGACGAGAGCTTCGGGGCATGGCTCTCTATATTTTTCAAGTATATCTTTTTCTAAAGATCCAGCATTTACTCCAATTCTAATTGAACAATTATTATTTTTGGCTGCAGAAACAATTTCGGCAACTCTTTTTCTTTCACCAATATTTCCTGGATTTATACGAAGACAATCTGCACCATTCTCAGCTGCTTCAATTGCCCTTTTATAATGAAAATGTATATCAGCAACAAGAGGTACATCGATATTTTTAATTATTGTTTTTAAAGATTCAGTAGATTTCTCATCTGGACATGAAACTCTTACAATGTCTGCTCCAGCTTCTGTAACTCTGTTAATCTGTTCTATAGTTGATTTATGATCGGTTGTTAATGTATTTGTCATAGTTTGAACTGAAATCGGATTATTGCCACCTATTTTTATTTTACCTACATTTATTTCCTTAGTTCTTTTTCTGTTTATTTTTCTAAATGGTCTAATTTCTGATATCATTTATTTAGATTAAATTCTGCATGAAGAGCTTTTATTGCTTTTAAAATATTTTTTCTTTTTATTAGCACTGAAATTTTTATTTCAGAAGTTGAAATAACTTGAATATTAATATTTTGTTTAGCTAGCGCTTGAAACATTCTAAATGTTACACCAGGTGTAGTAATCATGCCTACACCTATAATAGAAACTTTTGATACATTTTTGTCAACGATCAATTTTTTAAAACTTATTTTTGTATTATTTTTAAGAATTTTTATCGTTTTATTTAAATCAAATGACTTAATTGTAAAAGTTAAATCAGTCTCTTTTCCATTTGAAGATATGTTTTGAACTACCATATCAACATTAATTGAATTCTGAGAAAGTGGTTTAAATATTAAAGCTGCAATTCCTGGCCTATCTTTAACACCTAAGAGTGTAACTTTAGCATCATTATCTGTAGATGAAATGCCAGTAATTATTTTATTACTAATTATATTTTTTCTTTTGGTTATTAAAGTTCCTGTTTTATTAAAAAAAGATGATTTAACTTCAATATTTATCCTATTCAATCTTGCATCTTGAATTGAATGTGGCTGCATCACTTTTGATCCTAAGGAAGCCATTTCCAGCATTTCTTCATAAGATATATTTTTGATTTTTTTTGCCTTTTTTAATTTATTTGGATCTGTAGTATATATTCCTTCAACATCAGTATATATAACACATCTTTCTGCTTTAAAAAATTTTGCGAACATAATTGCGCTTGCATCTGTTCCCCCCCTGCCAATAGTTGTGATGTTTAAATCTTTATTAATCCCTTGAAACCCAGAAATAATTGGAATTCCTCCACTCTTTAAAAAATTTAAAATTTTTTTTTTGTCAATATACTTGATTCTTGAAAATTTATATTCTCCTTCAGTGACTATTGGTATTTGCCAGGCCATCAAAGATCTTGCTATTAATCCATTTTCAATTAATTGACCTGCTAATAGAGAGCATGAAATTTGCTCTCCTGTTGACACCAAGACATCATACTCTTGATCTGAAAAATTTTTACTTATTTTTTTTGATAAATCTATCAATTTATTAGTTGTCCCACTCATTGCTGAAGAAAGAACTATTACCCTATAACTTTTTGAGTATGCTTTGATTATTTTAGCTATTTTTTTAATTCTTGCGATTGAGCCAACAGATGTACCTCCAAATTTTAATACAATTATTTTCATTGGTAGTTTTATTTACAACTTTATTTATATTGATAAAATACATCTAATTAATAATGTCAATATAGAATGAATGCTAATACTATTAATAAGCTAGAAATAGAAAAATTTGATAAAATTGCAGAAGAATGGTGGGATCCTAATGGTAAATTTAAACCACTTCATAAGTTTAATCCAATAAGAATAGAATATATAAAAAATAATATAATTGAAGACTTTAAAGTTTCAAAAACTGACAAACCTTTAAAAGGAATATCCATTCTTGATATTGGTTGTGGGGGTGGTTTACTTTCAGAACCATTAGCAAGACTAGGTGCGTTTGTGGTAGGTATTGATGCATCAAAAAGAAATATAGATGTAGCCAAGCACCATTTAAAAAAAAGCAATTTAAATATTGAATATTATAATGCCTCACCTGATAACTTTTCCTATAATAAAAAGTTTAATGTTATTCTGAATATGGAAATAGTTGAACATGTAAATAATATTGAAGATTTCATTAATAAATGTTCAAAATTTTTAAATAACAATGGAATTATGTTTATTGCAACATTAAATCAAACTTTAAAATCTTACATTTTTGCAATATTAGGAGCAGAGTATATTTTAAGATGGCTGCCTATTGGAACACATGACTGGAATAAATTTGTTAAACCAGAAAAATTAGAAAAAATTTGCAATATGAGTTCTCTAGAGTTGAAAAAAATCGATGGTGTTAAATTTAACCCAATTTTAAGTAAGTGGAAAATTTCTAGTGATAAATCTGTAAATTATATAACGAAGTATAAAAAAAATTAATTTTCTTTGTCTTCAATCCACGGTAAAGTGGATGTTTCAATTCCCTCTTCATTTAATTGCTTAACATCTTGAATTGTTGCCTTACCATAAATATTTTTTTTATTTTTATTATAGTGAATTGATCTAGCCTCATATGTAAAGTTTTCACCAACATACTCAAAATTTTTTTTTATAAATTTTTGGTATTCTTTAATCTTCTTTTTTAATATTTTACTTGTATTATTTTTATGTATATCAATTTTAAAATTAGAATTTGCTAAGCTAGGTTTCATTAATGATTTTTCAACTTTAGTTGAATTACATTTTTGGCAGTTAAGAAGTTTAAGTTTCTTTAGTTTGTCGAATTCTTTTGAACTTGCAAACCAACTTTCAAATTCAAGTTTACATTTTTTACAATTCAGAAGATATTTAATCATTAATAATATTTAGTATTATATTTTTCAATTTCAATATTTAGGACCTATAATCTGAATTTATTTGAATATATTCATTTGATAAATCTGTTGAATAAGCTGTAAAGTTTTTGCTTCCTAATGAGAGATCTACACATATCTCAATATTTTCATTTTTCATATATTGCGCAACATCACTTTCATTATAATTTTTATCTAACTTGCCTTTGTGCAGTACAATGTAAGATCCAATCATTATTGTTAATTTTTCAGTATTCACTTTAGATCCACTTTTACCGATTGCCATGGCAATCCTCCCCCAATTTGGATCCTGTCCGAATAAAGCTGTCTTGACTAATGGTGAGTTTGCAATAGAAAAGCAGATATTCTTTGCTTCTTTTTCTGATTTGCTATTCTTACATTTTACAATCACAAATTTTGTTGCTCCCTCTCCATCACTTACCACTCGTTTAGCTAAATTCAGCATTACCTCATGAACACTGCTTATAAAATTCTTTAATTTTGGATCATTAATACTATTAATTTGTTTGTTGGATGATTTTGCAGTTGAAAAAATTGATATCATATCATTTGTGCTGCAATCTCCGTCCACAGATATAGCATTAAATGTTGTCTTAACATTTAAATTTAGAACTTGTTTTAAAACAGAAGAAGAAATATTGGCATCTGTAAAAATGAAACCTAACGTAGTTGCCATATTTGGAAAAATCATTCCAGATCCTTTAGCCATTCCATAAATTTTTACATCTGAATTACCAACTTTACATTCCGCCATTGAAAGTTTGGGCTTTGTATCTGTCGTCATTATTCCAAGTGCAGCTTTTATCCATATTAACTTATTTTGAGTATACTTAATCTTTTCAACCAAATTAATTAAATTATCAGTAATTTTTTTTTCAGGAAATTTTTCTCCAATTGTTCCAGTGCATGCAAATAATATATGCCCTGGTTTAATTTTTTTCGGTTCATCCTCGTCTAAAGTTTGTTTATCCGTTAATAATTTTGATAACTTTAACGAAATTTTTTTTAGTGAATTATAACCATCCTTTCCTGTAAGTGCATTTGCATTTCTTGTATTAATTAAAAGACCGAATATTTTTTTTTCTTTAATTCGCTTATTCCATTTAATGTTTTCTGAAATTATTTTTGATTGTGTAAATAATGAAGCATAATTTACTCCATCTCTAAAATAAAAAAGGACCAAATCATCTCTTTTCTTGTCGTATAATCCAGAACTCACTGTTGAAATAGATAATCCATCAATATGTTCAAGATCTTGAAAATGACCAATCTTGGAGTCTTTATGTTTTATGTCAAAAAAGTTGTTTATACTAAAATCCATGATATTTAATTTTTTTAATAAATGACTATATATTTTATAAACATTAATAAAGCAAAATTATGCTAAATCCTTTAAACATTATATCTAAATTTATAAAAAGTAGTAATCAAAAAGAATTAGATAGAATTCAAAAAATCGTAAAAAAAATTAACGATTTGGAAGATAAATTCAACAAACTCAAAGATGAAGATTTCCCAAAGTTAACTAAAGAATTTATAGAAAAATTAAAAAGTGGAAAAACCTTGGATGAAATTTTACCTGATGCATTTGCTCTAATAAGAGAGGCTTCAAAAAGAACTACAAGTGAAAGGCATTTTGATGTTCAATTAATTGGGGGAATAGCTTTACACGAAAATAAAATAGCAGAAATGAAAACTGGAGAAGGTAAGACATTAACTATTGCTCTAGCGGCTTACCTAAATGCATTAGAAAAAAAAGGGGTACATATAGTAACTGTAAATGATTACCTAGCAAAAAGAGATAGCATGAATATGGGCAAAATTTATAACTTTGCAGGTTTAACTTGTGGATACATTAGCTCAGATCAGAATGATGAAGTAAGAAAGGAAAATTATAATAAGGACATCACCTATGCAACAAATAGTGAATTAGGTTTTGATTTCCTAAGAGATAATATGAAATACACTAAATCGGAAATGGTCTTAAGAAATCATAATTTTGCGATAGTAGATGAAATAGACTCTTGCTTGATTGATGAAGCTAGAACTCCTCTAGTAATATCTGGTGCTGCTGAAGATAAGACTTTGCAATATATTGCCGTTGATAAATTAATCAAAAACTTAAATAATCAAGATTTTGATTTAGATGAAAAAGATAAGAATATACTTTTAACAAATAAAGGAATAGACAAAGTAGAAAAGATATTTTCTGATGCAGGTATTTTAAAAAATAATAATTTCTATGACCCTGAAAATCTTAGTTTAGTTCATCATGTTAATCAGGCATTGAGAGCAAATTATTTATTCGAAAATGGTAAAGACTATATAGTTAAAGAAAATGAGATTATAATAATTGATGAGCAAACTGGTCGTCAATTACCTGGAAGAAGATTTGGTGATGGACTACACCAAAGCTTAGAAGCGAAAGAGAAAATTGAGGTAAAGGCAGAAAATCAAACCCTCGCATCGATTACATATCAGAATTTTTTTAAATTATATAAAAAACTTGCTGGATGTACTGGAACTGCATTGACTGAGTCTGCAGAATTCTTTGAAATTTATAATTTACCTGTCCTGCAGATACCAACAAATAAGAAAATGATAAGAACAGATTTTAATGATAAAATTTTTAGAACAAGTGATGAAAAAGATAAAGCTATTTTAGAAAAAATTAAAGAGTGTAATGAAATAGGACAGCCGCTTTTAGTTTTTACATCAAGCATAAATAAATCAGAGCATTACTCTAATTTGTTAACAAAAGAAAAAATAAATCATATTGTTTTGAACGCAAAAAATCATGAAAAAGAAGCAGATATAATAGCTAATGCGGGTAAAACAAAATCTATAATAATAACCACAAGTATATCGGGAAGGGGAGTAGATATAAAATTAGGGGGACGAGACCAAGAAGAAAAGGAATTAGTAAAAAAATTAGGCGGATTATTTGTAATTGGCACAGAGAGAATGGAAAGCCGTAGAGTTGACAATCAAGCAAGAGGTCGTTCAGGTAGACAAGGTGATGAAGGAAGTTCAATTTTTTTTGTCAGTTTGGAAGATGACCTTATGAGACTTTTTGGATCAGAAACAATGAATACAATGTTAGAAAAACTTGGATTAAAAGATGGTGAAAGTATTGACCATCCGTGGATAAATAAAGCTATTGAAAGAGCTCAAGAAAAAGTAGAGGGAAGAAACTTTGATATTAGAAAAACGCTTATTAAATTTGATAATGTCTTGAATGATCAAAGACAAGTAATTTTTGAACAGAGGAAACAAATAATTGAAGCTAATGAAGAATTAAATTATTCAAAGATTTTTTTAAATGAAGTTTTAGAAAATATTAGAAGATTAAAATTAATACATGAAAAGTCACCAAACGCTAATGAATTCCAAAACTATCTAAAACAAACTTTAGGAAAATCTGTAACAAATATTGAATTTGATGAGCTTATTGATTCTAGTGCGAATGATATTGAAAATTTTATAAAAGATAAATTTAATAAAAATAGAGAAGATAGAAACAAATTATTAGGAACTTTACAAGCCAATGACATAGAAAAAAGAATATTGGTTCAGATAATTGATCAAAATTGGAAATCTCATATTCAATATCTAGAACAATTAAGGCAAGTGATTGGTCTCAGATCATATGGTCAAAGAGACCCTTTAGTAGAATATAAAAAAGAAGCATTTATTCTATTTGAAAATTTATTAAGTAAACTAAAAAATGACTTAGTTACCATGCTTTTAAATTTAAAAATCATTCAAAAAGAAGATGAAGACAATTCAAATGAAGAAATTAGAAAAAATTTAAAGTCAATCGCAAAAAGTAAAATTGGGAGAAATGATCCATGTCCATGCAACTCAGGAAAAAAATATAAACATTGTTGTGGAGCTTTGTAAATTAAAGATAAAAAATTATTGATAAAGCCAGTATTAATATAATGCCGAAAATAAAAATATTTTTTATTGATAGAAACTTCTTAAATTTTAAAATTTGTAAAATATTTGTATTGGCTGTTAGCTTATCTTTATCAGAACTATTTGTTGAAAAACCTTTTTTTCTACCAATACCTAAAAATTTATTTTTTCTTTGATTTATTATTTCATCCTCACTTAAGGTCAAAAATTTTGTTAAATTTTTTTCAATTGACTTTCGAACATTATCTAAAATTAAATCCTTATCTCTATGCGCTCCACCTAGAGGCTCGGATATTATTTCATCAATAATTTCTAAATCCAAAAGATCTTTAGCTGATAGTTTCATCGCTCTAGCAGCTTCTAAAGTTTTTGTTGGATCTCTCCAAAGTATAGTTGCGCATCCTTCGGGTGAAATTACTGAATAAATTGCATTCTCAAGCATTAAAACTTTACTTGATGATGCCAAAGCTATTGCTCCACCAGACCCACCTTCTCCAATGATTATGGAAATAGTTGGAACAGTCAGACTCATTGAACATTCGATAGATCTAGCTATTGCTTCAGCTTGACCTCTCTCTTCAGCCCCAACACCCGGATAAGCTCCGGGAGTATCTACAAAATTTATTATTGGAATTTTAAATTTATCAGCCAACTTCATTAACCTAATAGTTTTTCTATAACCCTCTGGTCTCATCATCCCAAAATTTCGCTCAATTCTCGCATTTAAGTTTTCTCCTTTTTCTTGTCCAATAACTAAAACTGATTTTCGATTAAATTTTCCAAATCCTGCAATTACAGATTTATCCTCTCCATAAAATCTATCACCAGAAAGAGAGATAAAGTTATCAAATAGGTTATCAATAAAAAATTTAGATTTAGGCCTATCTTCATGTCTAGCAACTAAAGTGGTTTGCCAAGGATCTAAATTTTCATATATTTCTTTTAATTTATTATCTATTTCATTTTGTAAATTATTTATTTTATCGGTATTAACCTCAGATAAACCATCTTCATTGTAAGGGTCTTTGAGTTTATCTAATTCAACTTCTAAGTTTTTAATTTCTGTTTCAAAATTTAAATAATTTTTCATTAATTTAATATATATTACAATTAGGCATTAAAATGATCAAAATTAACAAATTTTTATAATAAAATTTTGATAACAATTATCATAAATAAAAGTAATGACATAATTTAATAGTTGTCATATATAACTCATTCATAAATAAAAAAATGAGCAATTCTTTTGTAAAAATAAACTCTTTGTCAGTATCAAAAATCTTAGCAGATTTTATAAAAAACGAGCTACTTCCTGGTTTAGATATTAAAGAGAAAGAATTTTGGGATGGTTTCGAGAAAAATATAAATGAACTTGCTCCAATCAATAGAAAATTATTGGAGACACGAGAGACTCTTCAATCCGAAATAGATTTGTGGTTAAAAAAGAATAAAAATGAAAATTTCAATAAAAAGAATTACAAGAATTTTTTAATAGAAATAGGTTATTTAAAAAAAGAAGGTAAGGATTTTACGATTGATACTAAAAATTTAGATGAGGAAATCTCAAGTATAGCAGGACCACAATTGGTAGTGCCTATTATGAATTCAAGATATACATTAAATGCAGCAAATGCTAGGTGGGTTAGTCTTTACGATAGTTTGTATGGTACAGATATAATTGAATCTGAAGAAACGGGAAGTCAAAAATATGATCCATTAAGAGGACAAGAAGTAATTAAATATGCAAGAAAATTTCTTAACAATTATTTTCCGATAAGTAACATACATTGGAAAAATATAACTGGATTTAAAGTAGAAAATAATTGCTTAAAAATAATTAAGGATGACAAAGCTTATGAATTGGTTGATGATAATAAATTTATTGGTTTTAGAGGAGACAACAATAATCCATCTACAATAATTCTTGAAAATAATAATTTAAAAGTTGAAATTATAATAAATCCAAAAGCATTTAGTGCTGTTCAGGATGCTGCGGGTATTAGCGATATCATAATAGAGTCAGCTATATCAACAATATGTGATAATGAAGATAGTGTTGCTGCTGTAGACGCGGAGGATAAAGTACTTTGCTACAGAAATTGGTTAGGTTTGATGAAAGGTAATTTAAAATCAATTTTTGAAAAAGATGGTAAAACTTTGGAAAGAAAACTTAATCCAGATAGAAGTTATATTAATAGAGAAAATAAAAAAGATAAACTTCATGGAAGAAGTTTATTATTAATAAGAAATGTGGGGCATCTAATGACGAATTCAGCAATAATTTTAGATGATGGATCAGAGGTTCCAGAAGGTATTATGGACGCTTTTATCACAACAGCTGCAGCAATGCATGATTTAAAAAGAAAGGGAAATTCAAGAACTGGCTCGATCTATATCGTAAAACCTAAAATGCATGGTCCCGATGAAACAGCATTTGCAGATGAAATATTTTCTAAGGTAGAAGAAGTGTTAAAGCTTAAAAAAAATACAATCAAATGTGGAATTATGGACGAGGAAAGAAGAACATCAGTGAATTTAAAAGAATGTATAAGAACACTAAGAAGTAGAGTGTTTTTTATAAATACAGGTTTTCTTGATAGGACTGGCGATGAAATGCACACATCCATGGAAGCAGGACCAATGATAAAAAAGGGAGATATGAAAAAATCTAAATGGATATCTGCTTATGAAAGTAACAATGTTGATGTTGGCATAAAATGCGGATTTTCTGGTGTTGCACAAATAGGAAAGGGTATGTGGGCTATGCCTGATAAAATGAAAGATATGATAGATCAAAAAATATCACATCTTGAAGCTGGTGCAAATTGTGCATGGGTTCCATCCCCAACAGCTGCTTCATTACATGCAATGCACTACCATAAAATAAATATATTTGATCAACATAAAAAGTTAAAAAGCAATACATCTAACTATATTGATGATTTGTTAACTATACCTATTGCGGATAGACCAAATTGGAGCAAGGAGGAAATTAATAATGAGATTTCAAATTCTGCACAAACTATATTAGGATATGTCGTTAGATGGGTTGATCAAGGTATTGGTTGTTCGAAAGTGCCAGATATAAATAATATTGGTTTAATGGAAGATAGAGCTACGCTTAGAATTTCATCTCAACATATTGCTAATTGGTTGCACCACGGTATTTGTTCAAACCGACAAGTTTTAGAAATATTAAAAAAAATGGCGAAAATAGTTGATGAGCAAAATCAATACGATTCAAATTATGAAAAAATGTCTCCAAAGTTTGATAAATCAATCTCATTTAAAGCTGCCTGTGAACTTATATTTCACGGTAAATCACAACCTTCGGGTTATACTGAGCCATTATTGCATTTAAATAGAACTATTAAAAAAAGTTAAAGCTATATATTCTCTATTTTTTTTCTATTTTTAAAAGCTGATATTAATGTGCCGTCATCTAAACTTTCTATTTCGCCTCCAATAGGTATACCTTGTGCTAATTTAGTGATTTTAACACCTAATTTTTTTAAACTATCATTAATATAAAATGCAGTTGTTTGACCTTCAATAGTTGAGCTGGTAGCCAAAATTACTTCATCAATTTTAAATTTTTTTACAGTCAAAATTAATGAGTCAATTAAAAAATTTTCTTTATTTTCATTATTAAAGTTTGAAATTGTGCCACCCAATACGTGAAAATATCCTTTGTAAATTTCAGAAGTAGATATAGCCCATTGGTCTGCTATATTTTCTACAACACATATTTTTTCATTGTTAGTATTTAAAATTTCACAATTTTTACATTTAGCTTGATTTGATTTTAACATACCACAACTTTTACATCTTAAAACATTATCATAAACATCTAGAAGAGACTTAGAAAGAGGATCCATTATCTCTGATCTATTATTAATTAGTTTCAAAATAATTCTTTTTGCTGATTTAGGACCTAAACCAGGCAATTTAGATATAATTTTTATTAATTTTTCAATTTCAGACAATGAATTCATATTATAACGGCCACTTAAAGCCAGGTATATTTAATTCACTAGTACTTTTTGAAATTTCTTCTAAAGTTTTTACTTTTAATTTTTCCTTTGCATTATTGAAAGCTGCGATAATCAAATCTTGTAAAATTTCCTTATTCTCTCTCAGGATTTTGTCTGAAATCTCCAATTTAACTATTTCACTGTCGCCATTCAAAACTAATTTAACATCTTCAAGTCCTGAGGAGCCCGAAACCTGAATATTTTTAATTTTTTCTTTACTATCTTTCATTTTTTCTTCTAATTCTTTGGCTTTTTTAATTATATTTTCAAAATCTGTCATTTATTTTTTTCCAAAATATCAATTAATTCAATATCATCGAATTTACTCTTGAGCGATTTGTAAATTTTACTCTCAAGTATTTGTTTTTTATTTTCTTTTTTTTTACTTTTTTCTATTTCTTTCTTTGAAGGCAATCCTATCTCTTTAGAAAATAAAATTATCCATCGTTTTCCAGTCCAAAGTATTAATTTTTCTGTTAAATTTTTTATGAAGTTTTGATCAAGTTTTTCATTAAAGGAAATTTCAATTTTTTGTTCATTAAAATTTACTAAATTTACATTGTTTTCCAACTCATATTTCAAACTTACCTCTTTTTTAATTGCACATAACTCGATTAAATCTTCTATATTAGAAATGATATTTTCATTCTTTTCTTTTTTTAATGGTTCTATTTTTGCCTGTGAGGTTCTTTTAATTTGACCTACAGATTTAGTTTCTAAATTTAAGTTTGCCTCAACTTTTTCTGAACTATTTTTACTTTCTTCAACATAAGATTCAGATTTGTTTTCCTCAACAGGAAATTTAAATTTTATATTATTTTTTACATACATGAGTCTAATAAAAAACATTTCAATATATAAATTTTTATTGGAAACGAAGTTTATGTCATTCAAAGCCTTTAAGGTAAAATCCCACATTAAAAAAATTGATGAATTGTTTACATTTTTTGAAATCTTAGATAATTCAGATAGCTCTTGATCATTTAATGAGTAGTTTGTGCTATTTAATTTTAGGTATGTAATATTTTTTAAGTAATATAAGATTTCCAAAAAATCACTTAGAAATACTGTTGGGTCTATTCCAGATAAATACAGATCCTTATTTTTTTTTATAATTTTTTCCTCGTTTCCTTTTAATAATTCTTTAAGAATTTCTATGATTTGACTTTTATCAAAATAGCCAAAAATTTCCTGGGCTTTTTTTAAATCTAATTTTTTTTTTTCGAAATTTACATATGATCCTCTATCAAGTAAAGACAGTGCATCCCTAACTGAACCTTCGGAAATTTTAACAATTAATTTTAATGCATCTTCAGTAACATCAATCTTCTCTAATTCTGAAATTTTTTTTAGAAAACTAAATAATTCATCTGTTTTTACTCTTGAAAGATTAAACCTTTGACACCTAGATAGAACTGTAACAGGAATTTTTTTTATCTCAGTTGTTGCAAAAATAAATTTTAAGTAACCTGGAGGTTCCTCTAAAGTTTTAAGTAATGCATTAAATGCTTGCTTACTCAGCATATGTACTTCGTCTATAATAAAAATTTTGTAATTTGATAGTGTCGGTGGATATCTTGAAAATTCAATTAAGTCTCTCACATCATCAACACCTGTCTTACTAGCCGCATCAATTTCTAATACATCAATATGACTAGAATTTATTATAGCAATACAATTTTCACATAAATTTTCCTTACACAGTGCCTCTGGCGCATTTTTGCAATTTAAAGCTTTAGCTATTATTCTTGCAAAAGTAGTTTTGCCTACTCCTCTAATACCGTTAAAAAGGTAAGCATTTGCTGGTTTTGATATTTTAATAGAATTTTGAATTGTCTCAGAAACAATTTGTTGTCCAATTAAATCCTCAAAGTGCTGAGGTCTGTATTTTAGCGCAAGTACTTTTGAATTTTCTTTCATTTAATTGAGACCAATCAACCTGAATACTGCTCATTACCCTTGCTCTTTTTCAAGCCTGGGGGATTCGTGGCAAATCCACCTGATTGGCCCCTTACTATTATAACAGTAAATATTTCTATTCATCAAGGAACTTAAACTATTTTTTTCGAAATTCATGAGCTTTATAAACGCCTAAAACATGCATGTCTTCGCAATGAAAGGCTAGTTCTTCCAGTGAATTTTTTATTTTTTTATCATCTAGGTGTCCATCAATATCGCACAAGAAGAAAAAGGAGGAAAACGAATTCTTTTCTGGAAAACTTTGAAGTTTAGTCATATTGACACCATTTATAGCAAATCCAGATAAGGCTGAGTACAAAGCTGCAGGCTTATCTCTAAGTTTAAATAAAAAAGAAGTTATATATTTTTCTTTATCAATTTCTGGCTGGATAATTTCTTTACCCATAATTAAAAATCTTGTGAAATTATCTTTATCATCTTGAATATTTTCCTTTAAAATTTCTAGATCATAAATTTCTGCACTTAATTTAGATGCAATAGCACCTTTAGTTTTATCTTTTTGCTCAGAAATATATTTAGCTGATCCAGCAGTGTCTGCTCTAACATTTTCCAAAAGTTTGTTATTCTTAATATAAATTGAAGATTGACTTAATGCTTGTGCATGCGAGTAAACATTTTTAATATCACTAATTTTTGAACCTTTAATACCGATTAAGTTATGGTTAATTGGAAAAAAACATTCATCATAGATGTTTAATCTGTATTTAAATACTAGGTATTCTACTCCTATGTTTCCTGTAGTTTTATTTGACTCTGGTATTATTGTTTTTATTTCAGAGTTATCGTTAGCTTTTTCAAAACATTCATCGAAAGTTTTGCAAGAAATTGTTTCACAATCTGGATACATAAATCTAGCACAACTTTCACTATAACTGCCAGAAACTCCTTGATAAGCTATTTTCATTTTTTAGTTTTTTTCATAATTTTTTTATATTCTAATAAGTTTTCTATAGTGTCAATTCCAATAGAAAAATGGCTAGCTAGTAGTACATAAATTTTCATATTATTATCTAAAGCTCTTAGCTGTTCAAGCTTTTCAATTTTCTCGTTTTTAGAGTGATCTAATTTTACAAATTTCTCCAAAGTATTAAATTTGTAAAGATATATACCATAATGATGATATATTTTATCACTGATATTTTTAAAATTGACTTTTCTTGAAAAATTTTCAGCGACTGAGGTTGATAAATTTGTTATTTTATCCCTTGTAAATACCTTTACAATATTTTCCTCTTTATAATTATCATTATTGCTAATATTAAATGCTAGTGTTGAAAAATCTAAATTTTTCTCTTTTGATACAAAATTAAGATTTTTGATATCTAATGGATCAATCATAGGTTCATCTCCTTGAACATTTATTATGTAGTCAGTTTGTTGTAAATCTAACTTTTTTGCAGCTTCAAAGACTCTATCTGTTCCTGATTCATGTGAAGCGTCTGTTGTAATTATTTTTCCACCATTTTTCTGGACTTCATTTGCAATTTCATCATCACATGTTGCAACATAGACATCTCCTATTTCAGATTTTACAGCTTTTTCATACACATGCATAATTAACGTTTTTTCATTTACTCTTAATAAAGGTTTATTAGGAAGTCTTGTTGCTGCAAGCCTCGAAGGGATTATAATGACAGATTTGCTCATAAAATAATATTTTATGCGTCTTTGAGACGCAAATTAAAAAATTAAAATTCGTTTTAATATTGTTTATCATGTTATACGACCATATTAATAAAAAATCATGGATTCTTTTGAAATTAATAAAGTAATTGCTGCAGTGCTACTAATTGCTCTAATTGTAATTGGTATTGGAAAAATTTCTGATATTGCATTTAAAGTAGATAAGCCAGAAAAATCTGCTTACAAAGTTGAAATTGTAGAAGATTCACCCACATCAAGTTCTAAAGTAGAAAAAGCAGTTGAAAAAATAGATATTGTAGCATTGTTAGCTTTAGGAAATATTGAACATGGAGAAAAAGTATTTAAGAAATGTGCAGCTTGTCACTTAATAAACAAAGGCGGTGACAATAAAATTGGTCCGGCACTTTACGGAGTTCTTGGACGAAAAGTTGCATCTAAAAAAGATTACAAATATTCAAAAGCTATGGCCGGTTATGATAAAAATTGGACTTTTGAAGAAATGAATGGATATTTAAAAAAACCTCAAAGTTATATTAAGGGAACTAAAATGGCTTTTGCAGGTCTTAGAAAAGAGAAAGATAGAGCTTCTGTAATTTTATATTTAAATAAAAACTCTGACAATCCATTGCCATTACCTTAATTTTCCAAAGCAGTATAATAAAATGCTTTTTTGCACATGAACTCTATTCATTGCTTGCTGCCAAACCCTTGACTTTTTTCCAAGAAATACTTCGTCTGTAACTTCATTCCCTCTTGGTAAACAATGTAAAAAAATTGAATTTTTTTTTGTGTAACTCATCAATTTATTATCTATTTTAAAATTCTTAAAATCCTTTAATTTTTTTATTTTATTAACATTATCATTTAAGGAGATAACTTTATCAGTGAATACTACATCTGCATTTTTGGCCGCATCTTTTGCATTATAAAATATATTTATTTTTGCATTATTTTTAATAGCCCATTCTATTATTTTTTTTTTGGGTCTGTATTTCTTAGGACAGCCAATATTTAAAGGGAAAGAAAATTTTACAGAGGCAGCTATAAGACTATTTAATACATTGTTTGAGTCTCCTATCCAACAAATTAACAAATTATTTATTGATCTTTTTTTTATTTCTTGAACAGTAAAAATATCAGAAAGTACCTGGGTAGGGTGAGATGATGGACTTAAACCATTAATAAGTGGTATTTTTAAATATTTGGAAAAACTACTTATTTTTTTATCGTTGCTAGTTCTTAACATAAAGCCATCTCCATAAGTTGAAAGCACTTTAGCAGTATCTGCTAAGCTTTCTCCACCTCTACCTAAATGAATTTCACTAGATTTTAAGTTTATTGTACCACCTCCTAATTGTTTGATGGCAATATAAAAACTAAGTCTTGTTCGTGAGCTTGCTTTTTCAAACATTTGAATTAACAATTTACCCTTAAGAGGTGATCCACTATCTACCTCCAAAGTATTTAAATTTTTTCTTTTATTTTTTCTTTTTTTAGCATCGATTATAATTTTTTTTAAATCTTTGCTTGGTATATCTTTCAACTCTATGAAATGTTTCATATTAATTTGATTCTCTGCAAACTTTCGTAATAATTTTTAATGCTAGTTCAATTTCACTTTTTTTCACATTTAGTGGTGGGAGAATTCTAATAACATTTTCTGCAGCTCTTATCGTCAGCAATTTATTCTTCATCAATTTATTAATAAAATAAGTCTGATTTTTAAAAAGTTGTAAGCCTATCAATAAACCGACCCCTCTGACCTCTTTAATTATTTTAGGATATTTAATCTTTAATTTATTTAATTCTGAAATAAAGTATTTTGAATTTTTTTTTACTTTTTTTAGCAAATTCATATTTATTTGATCTAAAACGGCATTTCCAACTGCCATAGCAAGTGGATTTCCCCCAAAAGTAGAGCCATGTGTTCCTGGAATCATAGCTTTAGAAACTTTTTTTGTCATTAAAACAGCTCCAATAGGAAAACCGCCACCAAGTCCCTTAGCTATAGGAACAATATCTGGTTTAACATTAGCATATTCAAAAGCAAAAAATTTTCCAGTTCTACCAATTCCACATTGAACTTCATCAAGAATTAGTAGTATTCCTTTTTGATCACATAACTTTCTTATTTCTTTGATACACCAATTA
>CACLYQ010000008.1 GCA_902611175.1 uncultured Pelagibacteraceae bacterium | reverse complement strand
AGCCCAAGAGTCCAAGAAAATTTATTTGATCAAAGTAAATCAAAAAAGCCTGATTTAAATATAAGACTTCCTCTAATTGATTTTTTAAAAAAAGCGGAGAAGAATTCAAATTCTAAAGAAGATATAAGAATAGATGCTCAAAGTTTAGAAAAGATTTTACTAGATTTTGGTGTAGAAGGTAAAATTAAAAAAATAAGTCATGGACCAGTAGTTTCTCTAAATGAATTTGAGCCCGCTGCTGGAGTAAAAGTATCCAAAATAATAAATCTTTCCGAAGATATAGCTAGAAATACAAGTTCAGAATCTGCAAGGATAGCAACTATCTTAGGCAGCAACACTGTAGGTATTGAATTACCAAAAAACTCTAGAGAAAATGTTTTTTTAAGAGAGATAATTTCCGATAAAAGTTTTAAAAAAAAAGACATCAAATTACCTATTGCATTAGGTAAGAGTATTTCTGGGGAACCAATAATAAGTGATTTAAGCTCAATGCCACATCTTTTAATTGCTGGAACTACAGGATCTGGTAAATCAGTTTGTATAAATACGATTATACTTTCATTAATTTATAAACATACTCCCGAAGTATGTAAATTTATTTTAATTGATCCAAAAATGTTAGAATTGTCTACTTATGAAGGAATACCACATTTATTGTGTCCAGTTATAACTGAAGCAAAAAAAGCAGCGTCTGTTTTGGGTTGGGTGGTTAAAGAAATGGAAAGCAGGTACAGGCTAATGACAAAAGTAGGTGTAAGGAACATTGATGGATATAATGAAAAGCATAAAGTTAAAATGCCTTATATTGTTGTAATTGTTGATGAAATGTCTGACCTTATGCTGGTAGCAGGTAAAGAGATTGAAAACTACATTCAAAAATTATCTCAAATGGCCAGAGCAGCTGGAATTCATATTATAATGGCAACTCAAAGACCAAGTGTAGATGTAATTACTGGAACGATAAAGGCCAATTTTCCTACTCGTATTTCATTTCAAGTAACTTCTAAAATTGATAGTCGAACAATTTTAGGTGAACAAGGGGCGGAACAACTTTTAGGTAAAGGTGACATGTTGTATATGTCCTCAGCGAATAGAATAACAAGGATACACGCACCTTATGTGTCAGAGATAGAAATAGATAAAGTAAATAACTTCTTAAGAAATCAAGCAGAGCCGGACTATGTTGATGAAATTTTGAACTTTGCTGACGAAAAAGAGAATAATGAAAAAAATAAGGACAATTCTGAAACCGATGAATTATATAATGAAGCTTTAGAGATAATTAAATCAGAAAGAAAGGCATCTACCTCGTTTTTACAAAGAAAATTACAAATTGGATATAATAGAGCTGCGAGGATTATTGACCAAATGGAAGAAAATGGCGAAGTCAGTAAAGCTAATCATGTGGGAAAAAGAGAAGTTTTAAAATAGTGAAATATATAATTTTTATTTTAATATTTTTTTATCCATTAAATATTTTTGCATCCTCCAAGGAATTAATAAAAAATAAATTGGAAGAAACAGAAAATATATCTTTTAAATTTACACAAAAGATTGGTAAAAAAACTGAGAAAGGAGAATGTGTAATTTTGTATCCAAAAAAAATTTTATGTAAATATGATGATATTTATAATAAAATTTTAGTGTCTAACGGTAGATCACTGGTAATTAACAGTAAAAAAATTTCAAATTATTTAAGGTATAACCTAAAGGATACTCCTCTTTATTTAATTTTAGATAAAAAATTTCTACTTGAGAGATTAGATCAAGTAGAAATAATTCAGGAAAATAATGAAACTTTTTCTATTGAAATTATTCATAATAATAATTTATTAAATATTTTTTTTGATAAAAATAATTATGAAATTAAAGGATGGACAACAACTGATATTTATCAAAACAGAGTTGAAACAATATTATTTAATATAAAGTTAAATATAATGATTGATGAAAAGATATTCAGAGTTCAAAATTATATTAACTAATATCCAAATTAATAGTTTCAGATTTAAAAATTTTCATCCCGCGTCCTAGATAGTTTTTTAATGCATGTTTGTGATCTAGAGAACAAGTATGTAACCAAACTTTCTTAGTATTTTTTCTAAATCCTAGTTTCAAAGCCTCCGATAAAAGATAACCACCATATTTTTTTCCAATAAATTGGTCAAGGATCCCAAAATAGGCAACTTCGCATTTTCTTGTCTCTGGATGAAATAAAAGTTCAAAAAAGCCTATTAGATCTTCATTTTCTGTAAGAATGTAAGTCTCTAAATTTGAATTGTTTGTATAATCTGTCCATTTAGTATCATTCCAAACTAATCTATCAATCCAACGATAACTTTTACCAATTTGTTTGTAAAAAAATTTATTGATTTGAAAATCTGGTGGAATTTTTTTTTCTACTTTGCAATTACTTTTGGGTTTTTTTGATAAATTGATTTCATCAATTGAATTAATTTCTAAGTATTTTCTATATACTTTAGTGATCACGAAACCATTTTTCCAACTTTTTCACCACCAAATAAATGGAAATGAAGATGTGGTACTTCTTGACCACCATAATCGCTTATATTAGCGAGAGCTCTATAACCTTTCCCATCAATAGAAGAAATTCCTAATTTTTTTGTAACTGTAGTAATACCTTTCATTAAACCAATAATTTCTTCACTTGAGGCGTTGGTGTTAAAATCATCCAAATCTATATATTTTCCTTTGGGTATTACTAAAGCATGAATCTTTTTTTGTGGATTAATATCATAAAAAGATAAAACAAAATCATCTTCATAAATTTTGCTACAAGGAATCTCACCCCTTAAAATTTTTGCAAAAATATTGTTATCGTCATAATTCATAATTAAATTTAATAAATAATATTAAATTAAATAAAAATTTGCATTGTTAAAATATATGCAACTAATAATATATAATTTTAAAAAAGAGAGGAAAAATGAATAAATTTAAATCAATATACAAAGCTGTAATTAGCTTAACATTTGTTTTTTCGTTTGTTCTTACTTCAACAGCTGCTTTTTCAGAGATAGTTGGACGATTATCTGTTCACTGGAGTCCGAAGCACCACAGTGCAAAACATGCACAAATTTTTGCAGATGAAGTAAATAAAAGGGCAAAAGGAAAATTAAAAATCGAAGTTTATCCATCTAAACAATTATTTGGAATTAGAGAAGTAATGGGAGCGGTAACTTCTGGTGCAGTTGAGCTTGGAGGGATTGTTGGAGTCGTTAGTTTTCCACCAATTAATAAAAACTTTAATGTGGCTTCATTCCCAGGTTTGTTTAATTCATGGGAACAACAAAGAAGTTTTTTTCAAAACTCACCTAAAGGAAAAGAAATTTGGGGTGAATTAACAAAAAAAACTAATTCAACATTAGTAATGTATAACCCAGTTGGACCTGTAATGACTTTTTCAAGTGCTAAAGAGTTAACAGGTATAGATGCTATGAAAGGTCTAAAAGCTAGAAGACTTTTAAAAAGTGAAGAGCCAATGTGGGATGCTTTAGGTGCAAACAGAGTATCTTTGCCAACTGGTGAAGTTTATACTTCATTACAAACTGGAATGATTGATACAATAAACAGTCCTCCAGGAAGTATCGAAGCATACAGTTGGTGGGAGTTTTTAAAATACGCTCAAAAGCCATATCAATATTATGCGGACGCGTATATTATGGCAAACTCAACTTGGTTTAATAGTCTGTCTCCAGACTTACAAAAAATCATAATGGATGTTGGTAAAGAAATAGGAAAAAGATCAACTGACTTAATTATGGATACTGGAGAAAGCACCCTTAAAAAATTCCAAGAAAGAGGTGGGGTTGTTACTACTCTTTCAGGAGCTGAAAAAGCTAAGTTTGATAAGCTTATGAAAGATGAAGTAATGCCAGCAATGGCTAAAATGATTGATGCTGACGCCTTAGAGGCAGCACAAGCATATGCTAAGAGCAATTAGAAGAAGTTAAACTTTTTCTATAAAGATTATGAGGGCATTGCGAGCTATTAATAATTTGCTAGCAAAAGCTGCAATTTCGCTTGCAATGTTCATTGTCTTTTTAATGGTGGCAGCTTTAGCATTAAGCGCCACAACAAGATTTATCACAGGCACAGGATTTGCATGGTTTATTGAATTACCACCCGTAATGGTGAGTTGGTTAGTATTTCCATTACTTGGTCCTTTATTAAAGCAAGGACAACATATTAAAGTAGATTTTTTAAGTCATTATTTATCTGAAAAATCAAAAAATATTATTGGAACAATTGTAAATTTAATAGCTCTTATTTCTGCGTGTGTCTTCTTTAAAGCAGGAGTTGATGCAACAACAATGTATTACAATTTAGGACAAATGATGGAATTGGAAATTAATATTCCTATTTGGTGGATGTTTTTAGCATTTCCAGTTGGCTTTTTAATTTTAGCATTAACTTCATTAGAGCTTATTTTAGATAATTTTAAAAAACTTTCAGGGAAAGAATAAATGTTTGGATTAGCTTTTATTATTTCTCTTATAACATTAGTTATTTCAGTTCCAATTTTTTTAGTTTTCGGCTTAGGAAGTTCTTTGGCTGCAATTGCTGGATTAAATTTACCTTGGTCAGTTTTAATACAAGTTTCATTTGGTGCATTAACGAAACATGTTCTAATCGCCGTTCCATTATTTATATTTACTGGTATGGCTATGTTAAAAGGTGGAGCAGCATCAAGACTAGTTAAGTTTACAACAACACTTGTTGGACATTGGCCAGGTGGATTAGGTGTTGCTATGGTTATTGCGATGGGTTTCTTTGCAGCTTTTTGTGGATCCATACTTGCTGCAATCACTGCTGTAGGGACAATCATGATGCCAAAGATGATTGAACAAGGTTATCCAACTCCATTCGTTGTAGTTTTAGCAGCTTCTGCGGCTTTATTAGAGGCATTGATACCTCCATCCAATGCAGCAATACTATTTAGTGCTCTAACGAACGTTCCGGTCTCAAAAACTTTTGCTGCGGGAGTTATTCCAGGCCTAGTTCTCCTTGTATTGATGGTCCTTCTAGTTTTGTTTAAATGCAGGCATATTAGAACAGATGAAAAAGCTTCATTTAAGGAAAGAGTAAGTTCTTTCATAGCTGCGTTACCGGCACTGATTACTCCAGTTATAATTTTAGGTGGAATTTATGCAGGAATACTTACTCCATCTGAGTCTGCTGCTGTTGCAGGTGTTTATGCAGTGCTAATTGGATTTTTAATTTACCGTGAACTGACTTTTTCATCTTTAATGAGCTGTTTAAGAGAAACAGCAATTATAACAGCTGTAATTTTTGCAATTATAGCAACTGCAACTTTCTTAAGTGTAGTTTTAACCTACACACAAGCTCCTCAAAAAATTATTACATTCTTCACAGATAAAGGTGTGAGTGTAAATCTGTTCTGGATAATGCTTGGAGCAATCTGTTTAATCCTTGGAACGTTTATAGAAATCGTTCCTGTTTTTTATTTAACGGTCCCAATTTTTGCAGCAATTACATTATCATTTAACCAAAGCTTACTTCATCTTTATGTGGTATTCGTTGCCTTTGCCGGAATAGGAATGATCACACCCCCCGTATGCGTTGGTATATATACAGCTGCAGGTGTGATCAAAGAAAATCCAGCCAAAGCTTTTAAAGAAGTTCCTCTATTTACAATCGTTGGAATAATTTATGGAATACTAATGATACTATTTCCAATATTCTCAACCTGGTTACCTGGTAAATTGTAAATTATTTTTTTATTGTCCAACCATTTTTCTCTAATGCTTTAATTAAATTTTTACGCATCTGATCTCTTGATGTTTTTTGATCCCCTATTTTTTCAAAGAATACAGGTTCTAATCCTCTATCCTTTTTAGATTTAAAGTAGTTTTTGATTGATTGTATTATTATTTTCATTTGCCTCCTTTAGCGTTGTGTTTAAAGTCCCAGCAAGTAAAGTTATTTTTTAAATCAGGACTATTGATAGAATATATTAAAACTAATAAATTTCAATATTTAATGACTTATAAATCTTATGGAAACAACTCATAGCGTAAGCCCTAATTTAGTACAAAGAATATTTGGGGCTAAAGATTTAAAACTGAATATTAAAAACTTTTTAATTTCAGTTAGTCATAAAAGAAAAAAGGAGTTTGATTATAGAGAAATTTTAAACGTTAAAGTAAGAAAAAAACTTATCTTTTATAACCTCGAGATTTATTTCGAAAAACAAAATCAAATTTTTAGCAAACTTACTAAGACCCAGAAAGAATATTATTATTTTATATTAAAAAATTTGCAAAAGATTAAAGAATGCTTTGAAGATATAATTTTATTAACCAATGGAAAGCAATACATAAACAATAAACAATTACAAATTTGGATTATCAAAAATAAAGAAATATTAAAATTTTTAAATAGATTTCAAAAAACTTCACTAGGAATTGTTGAATTAAAAATTTTAAAATTTTATAAGCAGATGGATAAAATAATAATTTTAAAAAACAAATATTTTGTAGAAAGTGAAATAAAAAAATTTAAAATATTATTTGATAAAATTGAGGATAATCCGCTTACGTATGCTCAAAGAAAAGCAATTGTAACTGATGAAGATTCTACTTTAGTTGTTGCTGGAGCTGGTACTGGCAAAACATCTACTGTTGTAGGTAAGGTTTCTTATCTTGTCACAAAAAATCAAATAAAACCTAATGAAATATTAGCTTTAGCGTATGGAAAAGACGCGGCTCAAGAAATGCGTGAGAGAGTTAAAGAAAAGACTGGAATTGATACTGAAATAAGAACCTTCCATGCCCTTGGAAAAAAAATAATTGAAGACATATCAAAAAACAAAATAAAAATATCTGACGCCGCCACTAATGAAAAAAGAAAATTAAACTTAATTGCAGACATTCTTAGGGCAATGTTAAAAAATCCAAACTCAAAGGAAAATATAATTAATTTTATTTCAAAACATCGTTATCCAGCAAAATACAGAGAAGATTTTAATACAGACACAAATTATTTTGAGTATATGAGGAAATTTGACCTGATAACGCTTAAAGGTGAACTAGTTAAATCATTTGAAGAGTTATTAATTGCAGACTGGTTATTCCTAAATGGTGTTTTTTATGAGTATGAATTTCCATTTGAACATGACACGTCAACTAGATCAAAAGATCAGTACCGGCCAGATTTCAAACTTGGCCAAGGTATTTATTTAGAACATTTTGGAGTAGATAAAAGTGGTAATACCGCGCCTTACATATCGAAAGATAAATATAATAGATCGATGGATTGGAAGAGGTCTCTTTGCAGACGTAAAAATATAACCTTGATCGAATCTTATTCATGGGAAAGAATGGAAGGAGTTTTGCTTACAAACTTAAAAGAAAAACTAATAAAAAATAGAATAAAGATTAATCCAAATGACCCCGAAATAGAGAAGCAGTTATTTGAAAAGAAAGAACTTAGTGACAGATTAATTACATTGCTGGCTGAGTTTTTAAGTATTTACAAAGAAGGTCAGTTTACCCGTGAAGAAGTAATAAGTAGTGTTAAGAATATTTCCTCAGATGAAAAAGAAAGATACTATGTTTTTCTAAATTTATTCTTCGATGTTTATGATAGGTATCAAAATTTTCTTAAAAGAAGACAGGAATATGATTTTGCTGATCTATTAAAATTAGGTACAGAAAAACTTAAAAATAAATCATTTAAAACTAATTTTAAGAGAATTATTGTCGATGAATATCAAGATATATCGAGAGGAAGATATAGATTTTTAAAAGCTATTATAGAAAATCAGGATGATTGTCGAATAATGTGCGTTGGGGATGATTGGCAGTCAATATATGCTTTTAATGGCAGTGATATTAAATTTACTTTTGATTTTGAAAAAATTTTTGGAAGAACAGCTAGAGTAGATTTAGATAAAAGTTTCAGATTTTCTCAACCTATACTTGATGTATCATCAAGATTTATCCAACGAAATCCGTTCCAACTAAAAAAGAAAATCATTTCAAAACCAAGCAATATCAAAAATACTATAGAAATTATAAACCTTGATTATGGGGAAAGTAATAATTTATTAAATGTTTTTAAGACTGTAGACAATGTTAGACCAAAAAATAAAAAATGGGTTGTATATATTCTTGGAAGATACAATCGAATAGCAAAAAAAAATAATATTTATCCGGACATACCAAAAGAAATAAAACTAAAATTTAAAAATTTAAAATTTGAGTTTATGACTATACATAAGTCTAAAGGTCTTGGTGCTGATGCAATTATTATCTTAAATTTAGAGGCAGGAAAATATGGATTTCCAGGCTATATTGAAAATGATCCTATAATGAATTTGGTAAGACCAGGGGAACAAGATTTTAAAAATGCAGAGGAGAGAAGGGTTTTATACGTTGCAATGACAAGAGCAAAACAAAAAATTATATTATGTAGTAATAGTTATTTTCCATCAGAGTTTATTGATGAGCTAAAAACTTATCCAGAAGTTTCATTTGAAAAAAAATCATTGATAAATAAAAACTATCTATCTTGCCCAAGTTGCACTAGTGGTAAACTTTACCTAAAAAAACCTAAAAGAATTAATGGATACGCCTGGAGTTGTAGTTTAGAGCCTTACTGTATTGGTAAAGCTAAATATTGTAAAAATTGTAATAAATACCCAGCTGTCAGCAATAATAGATGTATTGATCCAGAATGCAAAAGTAGTTAAATTTCAACAAATGTCTTTAATTAAAGAATGCCAAATCTGTGGAAGCAGAATTAGCTTTAGAAAGATGCCTCATGGAAAATACGTAGCATTTGATGTCAAAACTAATAATAGGCATATTCATTCTAAATCTGAAATAAGTAAGATAAAAAAAATTAAAGATAAAGAAATTGATAAAAATAATAAATTAAAAGAAAATACAAATAAAAAATCAAAACAAGACAAAAAAACTATTTTTAATGATTTTAGTAATTCGGAAGAGTTTGATGCATATGTATCTGATTCTAATGAGGATATTTACAAAGATGATACTTTATCAAGTTTAAGGGATGAGATAGATGGTAGAAAACCAGAGAATAAAAATAACAAAAGTTTAATTTTTGGTTTAGTTGCAATTATTGTTATATTAATTTTTCTTTTGAATAATTAAAATTATTTTTTTCTACTCTTGAGTTCTTCCATTACTTCTTCAATTTTTATACCACTTTTTTCAAGATACATGATTAAGTGATATAAAACATCTGCAGCTTCATGGATTTTATTTGAGTCTTGCTCTACAGCTTCTATTAGTTCATTTATTTCCTCTAAGACTTTTTCTTTAGCTAAAGATTTGTCTTCTAAAAGCTTATTAGTATATGAGCCTTCAACGGGATTACTTTTTCGCTCTCTTGCAAGTGTAACGAGATCTTCTAAAATCTTTAACATTCTAAATCCTAACAGGTATATCTTTTGAAGCCAAATATTGCTTAGCTTCATTTACTGAATAAGTGCCGTAATGGAATATAGATGCAGCTAAAACAGCACTTGCACCTGATTTTATTCCATCAACTAAGTGATCTAAAGTTCCAACCCCACCTGATGCAATAACTGGAATATTGACCATAGAAGATATCTTTTGCATTAATTCAATATCGTATCCAGACTGAGTTCCATCTTTATCCATAGAGGTCACAAGAAGCTCTCCAGCACCACATTTCTCCATTTTAGATGCAAATTCTAAAGCGTTTATGCCTGTTGGATTTCTACCACCGTGGGTAAAAATTTCCCATCCACCATCTTTTCTTTTTGCATCAATTGCAACAACAATGCACTGTGATCCAAATTTTCTAGAACTATCCTCAACTACTTTTGAATTTTGAACAGCTGCTGTATTTATAGATACTTTATCTGCTCCACAATTAAGTAATTTGTTAATATCATCAATACTTCTAACACCTCCGCCTACTGTTAAAGGTACAAAACATTTCTTAGAAGTTTTTTCTACTACCTCATAAATAGTATCTCTATTTTCATTAGAAGCAGTAATATCTAAAAAACAAATCTCATCTGCGCCGCCGTCACTATAAATTTTTGCTTGCTCAACAGGATCTCCTGCGTCTTTTAGATCAACAAAGTTAATACCTTTAACAACACGACCATTTTTAACATCTAAACAAGGTATAATTCTATTTTTAAGCATCTATTTCTTTTGCAAGTTCATCCAACTTTATGTCTCCATCGTATATAGCTTTTCCAACTATAACACCTTCGATATTATTTAAATTTTTAGCTTTTTTAATATCATTAATCGATGAGACTCCGCCTGATATAACCACTGGACAATTTGAAATATCTGCAACTTTTTGTGTTTCTACAAAATTTGGGCTTTGCTTAGTTCCATCTCTATTAATATCTGTATAAATAATTCTACTAACTCCGTAATTATTTACCTTTTTTAGATATTCAGTTGTCAGTTTATCCGACTCTTCTGTCCAACCTGAAATTGCAAGATGACCATCTTTAGCATCTAAACCTAATGCAATTTTGCTTGGAAATTTTTTACAAGCTTCTTCTAAAAATCTTCTATCTTTTATGGCAGCACTTCCCAAAATTACTTTTTCAACACCAACATCAATATATTTTTGAATAGTCTCAAAATTTCTGATCCCACCTCCTATTTCTATTTTAAGATCAAATTTTCCAACAATATCGTGAATAATATTAATATTAATCGGATCTCCAGTTAATGCACCGTCTAGATCAACTATATGTAAATTTTTAAATCCATTGTCTTTATATTTTCCAGCTTGCTCCACGGGAGATATTTCATATTCAGTTTTATTTTCAAAATCTCCTTTGATTAATCTAACGCACTTTTTATCTTTAATATCTATTGCAGGAAATATTTTCATTTTTTTATACAGTTTGCATTAAAACCAATCAAATCATCAATACCTGACTTGGGTCTTTTACGTAAATAAGTTGGGTCTGTTTCTAATTTTATACCAGTAATCATTTCCATTAGAGTATCTATTGCCAATGCATCTTGATGAGTATGCATTCTTGCATTTTTCTTTTTGTATTGGTTATTATTTTGATCTCCATCAAACTTTCTTGAGGCAAATTTCTCGTAATCAGTAATTCCTAAATTTAGGACCTCTGCTGCTTTCGTTACCTTTTTAATAATTTTTTTTGGAATTTTTGCACCCCATAAATGAGCTAAATAAATATATCCTAATGCGGAATTTAATCCATAAGAGTGATACCATAAACCTCTGTAACCTCTAAATGAATTATTATTAATATATCCATCATCATAAAATACCTTATCAATATATTTTAATCTAAAATTTATTTCTTTAGCAGCTAATTTTTTATTATTTGTCCAGCTCGCATAAACTAAATTTGGAATTCCTCCATTTCCCATTGCATAAAAACCTCTTTTTTTATTTGCAAATTCCTCTGGTTTTATAAATTTTTTATGCATTTTTTTTATATATTTATTCACTATCTTTAGTTCTTCTTTGCTTAAATGTTCTTTTAAATAAGTGGCAATAATCATGTAATTTGTGAAAGCATCTCTTGCAAATTCATAAGCATGATACCAACAAGGTGATTCTGGATTACCATCTTTCCAACATCTAGGCTTTTCTTTTAATTCTTCTCTTCCTATTGTTTCATACAAGATATTTGCCTTTGCCATTTGAATTAGAACATTTTTAGCTAAATTAATTTCATCTTTATCGTTATTTCCAATAGCTGTATGTGTGGTAACCGCAAATAACGTCATTGGACCTGTCAAATTTTCATGATTTACACTTCTTGAGTTTCCTTTTGCCCATTCACTCATCCAATCCAAAGTAATTAGGCTTTCAATCTTACTTTTTGTATAGTTAGATTTAAAACTTTCATTTCCTGCTGCAAGGCAAACTTCTATCTGTTCAGTATAAAAATGTTTTGGAAATGTCATATTTTCTGATTTAACTTTTGCATTACTATAGTTTAAAAAACACAATAAATTTATAAAAATCGCTAAAATAAATTTTTTCATTCTATAAATTTATAAAATTATCAATTATTTTCAGGCCAGTTTTATCGCTTTTTTCAGGATGAAACTGTGTCCCAAATATATTTTCTTTTTCAACTGCACACACAATATTTGATGAATAATCAGTTGTAGCAGCAGTTACTGAATTATCATTTGGAATAAATTCATAACTGTGAACAAAATACATATGTGAGTTATTTTCTATATTTTTAAAAATTTTACTTTCCTTAACAATATTTATTTGGTTCCAACCAATGTGAGGAAGTTTAAATTTTCCACCCTGATTATCAATTTTAGATACTTTACCAGAAATCCAACCCAGTCCTTTTGTTTCAACTTCTTCATAACCAATATCTGCAAACATTTGAAGCCCCACGCAAATTCCTAAGAGAGGTTTTTTATTATATAACGCAAACTCCCTTAGAGTGTCTATTAAGCCATTTATGCCATTTAAACCTTCTATACAGCTTTTAAATGATCCTTGCCCTGGTAAAACTACTTTGTCGCTTGATTTAATTTTATTTAAATCTGAAGTTACTTCGATATTAACTTTATCTTTGGCAACTTCCTTAAAGGAGTTGATTACAGAGCTAATATTGCCCGATTTATAGTCAACAATTGTGACGTCCATTAATCTTATAGAGACCCTTTAGTAGATGGAATTGTACTTTTGTTTCTTGGATCTAATTCTAGTGCAGCTCTTAAGGTCCTTGCCAGGCCTTTATAGCAAGACTCTATGATGTGATGACTATTATCGCCATAAATATTTTCAACGTGCAAAGTAATTCCTGCAGCTTGTGAGAATGCTTGGAACCACTCTTTAAATAATTCTGTGTCCATTTCACCAAGTTTTTCAACTTTTAATTTCACATTCCAAATCAAATAAGGTCTGTTAGAAACATCTATTGCAACTCTTGTTAATGTTTCATCCATTGGTAACAGAATGTGAGCATATCTTTTAATACCTACAAATTTTTTTGAAGCTTTCTTCAAGCATTCTCCAATAGCAATTCCAGTGTCTTCAGTTGTGTGGTGAAGATCAATGTGTGTGTCACCTTTAGCTTTAACAGTTAAATCCATTGATGAGTGTTTAGATAACTGCTCAAGCATGTGATCTAGAAAACCTATTCCTGTGTCAACTTTGTACTTACCTTTTCCATCAATATTAAGGTCAACACTGATATTAGTTTCTTTTGTTTTTCTAGCTATTTTTGCTTTTCTTTTCATAATTTAAATTAGGTATATAGGTATTTTTGATTATATCAATAATACTAAACCTGGACTTGAACTATTCAAATTCGTATCCATTTATAGTCTATGACAACAATTGTACTTGTAAGAAAAAATAATGACGTAGTTGTGGCCAGTGACGGTCAAGTTAGTATGGGTAATACTGTAATTAAGAAAACTGCTAACAAAGTTCGTAAAATTGAGAAAAGAAATGTGATCGCAGGTTTTGCAGGATCAACAGCAGACGCACTTACTTTATTTGAGAGGCTAGAGTCAAAGCTTGAAAAGCATGCGGGGAACTTAACAAGAGCCGCTGTAGAATTAGCTAAAGATTGGAGAACCGATAAATATTTACGTAGATTAGAAGCCTTGATGGCAATAGGTGATAAAGAAAAAAGTTTTATTATTTCAGGAACTGGTGATGTTCTGGAGCCAGAAGGTGATGTAATTGGAATTGGTTCTGGTGGAAATTATGCTTTAGCAGCCGCAAAGGTATTAATGGATACTGAGATGTCTGCAGAAGAAATTGCAAAGAAATCAATTAAAGTTGCATCAGATATTTGTGTATTTACTAATGACAATTTTAGTATGGAGAAAATATAATGGAAAAATCAAATGTTACGTCATTTCCAAAAGGCAAAGTTGCAAAAGAGCAAAATACAATAACAAACTCTCTATCACCAAGAGAAATTGTTTCTGAATTAGATAGATTTGTTGTTGGGCAAAACAAGGCCAAAAGAGCTGTTGCGATTGCTTTAAGAAATAGATGGAGAAGACAAGCATTAGACGATGATATGAAAGATGAAGTTCTTCCAAAAAATATTTTAATGATTGGACCAACTGGTGTTGGTAAAACTGAAATTTCGAGAAGGCTTTCAAAATTAGCAGAAGCACCTTTTATGAAAGTTGAAGCAACAAGATTTACTGAAGTAGGATATGTGGGACGTGATGTGGAACAAATTGTTAGAGATCTGTTAGAAATTGCAATTGCTATGGAAAAAGTGAAGAAAAGAAAAGAAGTTCATGCTCAAGCACAAAAATTAGCTGAGGACAGGGTTTTAGATGCTTTAGTTGGAAACAAAGCAAGTGTTGCAACAAGAGAAAGTTTTAGGAAGAGACTAAGAGATGGAGATTTAGATGACAATGAAATTGAAATAGCTGTTAGCGAGTCTAATCAAATGCCATCATTCGAAATACCTGGAATGCCTGGTGCAAACGTTGGAATGATAAATATTTCTGACATGCTTGGAAAATCCATGGGTCAAAAACCTAAAAAAAAGAAATTGACAGTTAAAGAGTCTCATGAAATTTTAATAAATGAAGAATCAGATAAACTTATTGAACAAGATAAAATTATAAAATCAGCAAAAGACTCAACAGAAAATAATGGAATAGTTTTCTTAGATGAAATTGACAAAATTTCTGCAAGAACAGATAGAATTGGTGGTGATGTTTCAAGAGAAGGTGTTCAAAGAGATTTATTACCATTAATAGAGGGGACAACTGTTAGCACAAAATATGGACCTCTTAAAACTGATCATATTTTATTTATTGCCTCAGGCGCTTTTCAATTGGCGAAACCATCAGATCTTTTGCCTGAACTACAAGGTAGGCTCCCAATAAGAGTTGAGCTTGATGCTCTTAATAGTAAGGACTTTATAAGAATATTAAAGGAGCCAGACAACAGTTTAATAAAACAATATAAGGCTCTTTTAAAAACTGAAAATGTTGATTTAGAATTTACAGAAGACGGAATAAATACAATCGCTCATATAGCAAGTGAAGTCAATTCATCGGTAGAAAATATTGGTGCAAGAAGATTACATACGATTATTGAGAGAGTTTTAGATGAAATTAGTTTCACAGCAACAGATAGAGCTGGGGAAAAAATTACTGTAGATGGTAAATATATAAAAGATAATATTGGAGAATTAGTAAAAGATACTGATCTTTCAAAATTTATTTTATAGTTTTCAAAAATATATCAAAATTTCCTTTCGAAGGGCTAAGAACTGAATCCAAATCTATTCTAATAATTTTACTCATTAATTCAGGATTATTCTTAATATATTCTGGTACTGAATGCTTCAAAATACTTAAATCTTTAGATTGATACGGATCATCTAAATTTTTTGATCGCATACCCTTACCAGTAATCACATTAATTTTTTTAATTTTATTTGCATAACAATTTTCAATAAATTCTGAGATTTTTTTGTTAGCTTCTTCCAAAGTATATCCATGGAGATCGATTGATCTTTCATTAATTGTCTGATTATTTAACTGATCCACATCTTTGCTTTGAAGTTTTTCAGAACTATCTAAAAATTTTTGCCAATCCTTTTTATCTTTGTCTGATAGCTTATTTGTCAAGCTTGAGTATCAATTAATAACCAATTTGGGTTGGTAGATCTACTGTCTTTTGAGAACTTCCAAGTATCTAGTACTTTTTTAATTTTTTCTGGATCACCTGAAACTACTTTATTATCTTTGTCTTTAACGCATGATATAATTTCACTAACAAATTCAACTGTTACTTCCAACATATTTTTATTTTGTTGGTGCTCTTTTACTTCAACTGAGTTAATTCCAATAAATGTTGTGTCCGATGAATAATTTTTTGAATCTCTGTCTTTTATGGCTTCTTCAAATTGCTGATATACATTTTTATCTAATAATGATTTAATATCTTTTAATTTTCCATTCGCAAAATTAGTGATTATTGTTTCATAGGCAATTCTTGCTCCTTTAACAAATTCTTTCTTAGCATTTTCATCAAATGTACTTGCATTCAGATCAACAGTCGGTTTGGCTGGTGGTGCCTCATGAGCAAAACTTGAGTCTATATCCTCTTCAAAACCGGTTTTTTTACCAAGAATTCCTCTTAATCTGAGAAAAATAAAACCCGCAATCATTGCAAGTAGTATAATATCAATGTATTCAAAGCTATAACTCATATGACTATATTATTTACTATGTTGATAATTTCAACCTGCTAATTAAATAATAGACAAATGAACACAGCATTATTTTTAATTATTGGAATTCCACTTATTGAAATCTTCCTATTTATTAAAATTGGTTCTCAAATAGGTGCATTTAACACCGTTTTACTAATTTTAACCACTGCAGTTGCTGGAGTTGCTTATGCAAGATATGAGGGGTTTAACACCCTTAAGTCGGGCTTAAACCAGTTAGTAAAAAATGAAATACCTGTATATGAAATAATATCAGGTGCCACTTTGGCATTTGCAGCATTATTGTTAATATTACCAGGCTTTGCTACAGATTTAATTGGAATTATGCTTGTTATTCCTTTTACAAGAAAAATTATACTTAATAAATTTATAAAAAAAAAAACTAAAAATGTTAAAAATAATAAAGATTTTATCGAGGGAGATTATGAAGATATAAGCGACAAGGATGAAAAAAAATTTTGAAATTTTACTTAATTATATAAAAGACTTATCAGTTGAAATAACAGATGCTAAGACTCTGATACTAAGTAGAGAGTATTTTTCAAAATATATTATGGGAATTAACATTAAATCTAATCATTTAGAAAACGAAAACATTGAGGTGGTAACAATATTAAATTACAAAGACCCTGGTGAAAGAAATAGTAAGTCATATTTTGAAATAACTTATGCAACCATAATTAAAATAATAAACAAGAATATCGAAAAGGAGGAATTGGAAAGGATAATTCTAATAGAAGTTCAAAAAGAAATATATCCAAAGTTAGAAAAGATTTTTTTAGGTATAATCAGAGATAGTGGATTTCCAAATTTAAAACTAGAAAAAAAAATAGACTTTGAAGAATTATATAAAAGTAAGTTCAATTAAAAAAATTTTTTTTAAAATTTTTTTTTAAAAATGATTTGTGTTTTTCTAATTCAATTAAAGATGGTTTTATAATTTTTTTTGAATAAATAATTTTATCTAAATTAACTATTGAATTTTCAATATTTGTATTCTCAAATACTAGTTTTGGTTCTTTTTGGTCTAAGAGATTTATATAAACTTTTGATAACAATTCACAGTCTAATAACGCGGTGTGTTTATCTCTTTTTGTATTGTCAATTCTAAACCTTTTACAAAGTGCATCCAAACTTATACTGGATCCAGGATATTTATTTCTGGCTATTTCTAAAGTGTCTACAACATTTTCATTTAAGATTAGAGTTTTGTTAGCTTTTGATAATTCATTATTCAAATGTCTTACATCAAATTCAGCGTTATGTATTACAATTTTTTTGCCATTTATAAATCGTAAAAACTCGTCAGCAATTTCGATAAATTTTTTTTTATCAGATAAAAAATTATCTGAATAACCATGTACTTCAAATGCACTTTTTGAAACTTTTCTTTCTGGATTTAAATAGCAATGAAATATATTTTTAGTTGGGATTAAATTTTCGAGTTCGATGCAACCAATTTCAACAATTCTATGTCCTTCCTCGACAGATAATCCTGTGGTTTCAGTGTCTAGAATAATTTCTTTCATTTATAATTTGTTTTTTTATATTTTTAATTTTTTGTTTAACTATATTTCTAGATAAATTATTATCGATAATATAATTCGCTAACTTTCTTTTTTTTAACAATGTTAATTGGTTATCCTTTAAATTTTTAAGCATTTTTATATTAAAATTTTTTCTTTTTTTTAGTCTTTCAGAAATAATTTTTCTATCTGATTTTACATATATTAATATGTCGTCTTTTTTATATAATTTGTTTTCAATTAATAATGGAATATCAAGAACAACGATTTTATTTTTTTTGTTTCTTTTAACAAAAGCTTCCAATCTTCTCCTAACTAATGGATGAACTATTTTAGATATTTTTTTTAAATTTTTTTTGTCGTGATTTATTGCTGCTATTAATTCATTTTTTACTATTGGAAAAGATTTTATAAAATTTGGTAAATTTTTTCTCAATTTATCAAAACAGTTCCTATTATTTTTGTATATAAATTTGACTTCATTATCTGCATTAAAAACCGGGTATTTGAAAAGTTTTGCTATAAAGGACTTACCCGATCCGATACTACCTATAAGCCCAATTCTAATCATAATAAATTAAATACATCTCCCTCCATCTACATTCAATATTGTGCCTGTAACCATACTTGACTCATCTGAACATAAAAAACATGCTGCATTTCCCATATCTTGAGGAGTTGAAAACCTTCCCAAAGGTATAGTAGATAAAAAGGCTTTTTTCTTTTTTATAGTATTCCCACCCATGAATGATTTTAATAATGGTGTGACGCCAGCAACTGGTGCGATGGCGTTTACTCTTACTTTAAAAGGGGCTAGCTCTATGGCCATAGCTTTTGTTGCTGTAATCATCCAACCTTTACTAGCATTATACCAATTTAATTTTGGTCTTGGTGATAAACCTGCAGTTGACGCAACATTTAAAACTACCCCTCTTTTAATTTTCTTCATTTTGGGGATAAAGTACTTTCCACAATAATAAACTGATTTTGAGTTTACGTTAAAAACTTTCTCAAATTCTTTTTCAGTCACAGTTTCCATGAATTTTGGTTTGTGTGTAACACCAGCATTATTAACAACAATATCTACATTTTTATAATTTTTATAAACGTATTTTGCTAAAGCTCTGAAGTTTGAACCTTTAGAGACATCCGTAATAAAAAAGTCTTGTGATAAACTTTTAGAAACTTTTTTTAATAATTTTGAATTGATATCTACCATCACTAATTTAGCACCCTCTTCAGTAAATTTTTTTGAAATTCCTTTTCCAAATCCAGATGCTGCACCTGTTATTATTGCAACTTTATTTCTTAATCTCATATTTCAATTTTTTAATAAATTTATAGTTTCTTCATCAATATCTGGCTCAATATTTTGCCAAATATAAAAAGCTTTTTGAGCCTGATAAAGGAACATATTTAATCCATTTTCAAAATTATTACCCTTTTTATTTCCTATATTAAAAAATTTCGTCTCATGTGGATCATAAATTACATCGTAAAAAAATTTGTTTTTTCCGAATTGACTAAAATCATGCTCAAAATCATCTTCTTTTTTTAGGCCTATACTGGTTGCATTAATTATCATATCAAAATCTACTAAATCGCCCCAATCCAATATCATTAAGCCATTAAATAAATCTTTTAACTCATCAGCCTTGCTTTTCGTTCTGTTGCTCACAAATATTTTTGAAGCGTTCATCCTTTTTAACGCATATATTATTGATGGAACTACTCCACCAGCACCTAGAATAATTATAGTCTTGTTGGTTACATCGTAATTTAATTTCTTTATGCTAAGTTCAAAACCATCAATATCAGTGTTGTGACCTATTAAATTTCCATTTTCAACAGAAATGGTATTTACGGATTTTGTTCTCAAAGCATGACCACTTAAGACATTGATGTAAGGAATTATTTCCTTTTTAAAGGGTACAGTTACATTAAGACCATTCAACTGACCTTGTTTTAAGTTTTTACATAATTCCTCTAGATCACTTTTGTGTGTTTCCAATTTTCCATAAATTGCATCTAAATTGTATTTTTTTATCCAGAAATTATGCAATTTTGGAGATAGCGAGTGATTTATTGGATTTCCAATAACTAAGAATTTTTTCATTTATAATTACCTAGATGCTTTTTAATATTAATTATAGGTAATCCCATAATAGTATTTTCATCTCCATCAATTGATTTAAATAAATTTCTACCCTCTCCTTCAATTTGATAAACATTATATGCATACAATGCTTCATCTGTTATTTTTTCTAAATATTCTTTTAGCTGTCTATCTGAAAAATTTTTCATAGTAAGATAAGCTTTATCTGTATAATTCCAAGTCATTGATCCATTTTTAGATATACAAACTGAACTTATCAACGAATGTTTCTTTCCATTTAATTTTTTTAAAATTTTAAAGGCGTCTATTCTATTTTCGGGTTTTGAAATTAATTCTCCATTTAAATCTATTACGCTATCTGCGCCAAGAACTAGAACATCATAATTTTTTTGGCTCACCTTGTTTGCTTTTAGTTCGGCCAAATTTTTTGAAATTATTTCTGGGGATGCACCTTCATTTAATAAACTTTCTTTTACAGGGTCTTCATCAACATTTGAAGGAGACACTACACATTGAATCCCATTTTTTTTTAAAATTTCCTCTCTAACTTTGCTTTTAGAAGCTAAAATAATTTCAACCATTTTTATTTTGTATTTCGAATATTTTAATTATTGATGCTGCAGTTTCCTCAACAGATTTTCTAGTCACATCTATTATCGGCCATTTGTTTATTTTAAATATTTTTTTAGATTGTTCTACTTCAAGTCGAATTTTTTCTAAATTTGTGTAATCTGATATTTCGTTTTCTCTCAGCGAATTTAATCTATTTCTTCTTATGTCATAAAGCCTTTCAGCTTCGGTGGTTAAGCCAATAACACATAAAGTTTTTGATTTCAAAATATCATTTGGGATACTCATATCATTCACAAGTGGAATATTTGAAGTTTTCAATCCTTTATTTGCAAGATATATAGAGGTTGGTGTTTTGCTTGTTCTGCTAACACCAACCAAAATAATATCTGACTCTAAAATATTTTCTGTATTGTTTCCATCGTCATGATTCATAGTAAATTGTATTGCTTCAATCCTTTTATAATAATCCTCGTCTAAAACATGTTGAGCGCTAGGTTGATGTGTTGCTTTTTCATTTAAAATTTTTGAGAAGTTAAGTATTAAATCACCTAGAACACCAAAACACGGAATGTTCTTTTCATTAGCTTCCTCAGCAAGAAACTTGGCTAATTTACTATTAACAACAGTATATAAAATTATTGGGCTCTCTTTTTTTTTGGCATCATTCAATATTGTGGAGATTTGGTTTTTTGTCCTTGTAAACGAAAATTGGTTTAAATCATAATTAAAGTTATTAAATTGTGCTTTAAGAGCCATGAATATTCTATCAAGTGTTTCTCCTGTCGAGTCAGATATCAAATAAACTTGGTGTGTATTTTTCATGTATAAACTGTTTATAGATTAATTATAGAATAAGAAAAACTTTTGATTTAGCAACTACATCTAATTTTAAGCCACTTCTTATTTAATAATTAACATTTTTATAAATGTGAATAAGTTATTAACAATTTTCAAATATAAAAAACTCATCAAATAATCACTGTTTTAAAGGATTTTTTTTTTTTATAATGAATAAAAAGTGAATAAAGTGTTGAAATTGAGTAATTTACGTTATCAACAAATCATACTAATAATAAATCTAAATATAATTATCTTATTATAGATGACACCAATAAAAGAATGTTTAATAAATAATAAAACAGGGCTCATTCCTATTTGGTTAATGAGACAAGCAGGTAGATATTTACCTGAATTTAGAGAAATAAGAAAAAATAACCCAAATTTTATAAATCTTTGTTTAAATTCAAAATTATCAAAAGAGATAACTCTTCAACCAATAAAAAGGTTTAACTTTGATGCAGCAATAATCTTTTCTGATATTCTAATGATACCATATGGACTTGGTCAGAAAGTTGAGTTTAAGAAAAACTTTGGACCTAATCTTGGTGAATTAGAGATAGATAAATTACTAGAAATTGGGGAAGAAGAATTTACAAAGAATTTGTCTCCAATATATGAGCTCCTAGTCGACTTAAAAAAAAGTGAAGATTTAAAAAAAAAAGACACAATTGGTTTTGTAGGAGCTCCTTGGACTTTACTTGTATATATGATAAATAAAGTTTCCCCAAAAAATGGTTTAGTAAGTAATTTTTTTTCAGACATTGGTTTAATTAATAAATTGCTAGAGATTCTAGATAAATTTATTAAGACCCATATTAAAAACCAAGTAAATGCTGGAGCCACTATAATTCAAATATTTGATAGCTGGTCTGGTTTAATCAAATCTGATTTTGATAAATATCTATATGATCCAACTTTATCTCTAGTTAATTATACTAAGAGTTTAGGGGTACCAGTTATTTGTTTTCCAAGAGGTATAACTGATTACAATCAATTTTGTAAAATCGTGAAGCCAAGCATGATTAATATAGATTATGACGTCGATCCAAAAAGTTTGCTTAAAAATATGGATATACCAGTACAAGGTGGATTGCATCCTGAGATACTATTAACAAATAAAGACCACTTAAAAAAAGAAGTAAATAAATATTTAGAGATTTTCAAAGATCACCCTTATGTATTTAACCTTGGACATGGTATTCTTCCGGAGACAAAAATTGAGATGGTAGAAGAATTAGTAAAAATTGTTAGGAATTATAAATGAACACAGATCATCCCGAAGTTAAATTTGGAAAAACTGGTGCTTTAATCATTAACCTTGGTACACCAGACTCAACTAGTTGGCTTGATATTAGAAAATATTTAAAAGAATTTCTATCAGACAGAAGAGTTATAGAGGTAAACCCAATTTTATGGCAAGTAATTTTAAATGTTTTTATACTTAATCTAAGACCATCTAAAACCGCAAAGGCTTATAAAGAAATTTGGATGAAAGAAGAAAATATGTCGCCTCTTTTATATTATACTCAGAAACAAGCAGAGAAGGTAAGGAATCTAATATCAAACGAAAATTTAATTATAGATTTTGCAATGAGATATGGAAACCCAAGCATAAAAAGTAAAATCAAAAAGTTGCATGATGATGGTTGTGAAAATCTCATAATTCTACCTTTATATCCACAATATGCGGCAGCGACTACTGCAACAGTTTGTGACGAAGTTTATAGAACTTTGATGAAAATGAGATGGCAACCATCTTTAAAAATTATACCTCATTATGAGTCGGAGCCTTTGTATATTGATGCTTTAGTTAAATCTATTAATAATAAAATAAAGAAAATTAACTGGAAACCTGATTTAATATTGGCTTCTTACCATGGAATACCAAAAAAATATTTTGATAAAGGAGACCCATACCATTGTTACTGTCACAAAACGACGAGACTTATTTCAGAAAAGTTTAAAGAAATTGAAATTAAAACTACCTTTCAATCAAGATTTGGACCCGAAGAATGGTTACAACCTTACACTGATAAAACTTTAGAAAGTTTACCAAAAGAAGGAGTAAAAAACGTTCTAGCAATTTGTCCAGGATTCTCTTCAGATTGTGTTGAAACATTAGAAGAAATATTAATTCAAGGAAAAGAAAGCTTTATGGAAGCTGGTGGAGAAAATTTTGATATGATTTCGTGTCTTAATGATAATGATGATCATATAAAATTAATTAATACTTTGATTAAAAGAAATATCTGATTGATGAATTATTATCTTCTTTTTAAATCTTTGCATTTAATTTCAGTTATCTCATGGATGGCTGGTCTATTATATCTACCAAGAATTTTTGTATACCATGCTGAAAATAGTGATGATAAAAAAACTTCAGATGTATTTAAGATAATGGAAAAAAAATTATATTTTTACATTATGACACCAGCCATGATTCTTTCATGGTTATTTGGCTTGTTTTTAATTTACAGCATAGGATTTCAGCAATTAGGTCAAACGTGGATGATATTAAAAATAATATTTGTGATATTCCTTACTTTTTATCATTTCTACCTTGGGAAAACATTAAATCAGTTTAAATTTGATCAAAATACTCACTCTCATAAGTTTTACAGATTAATTAATGAAATTCCTACAATATTGCTTATTTTGATTGTTTTTGTTGTAATATTTAAGCCTTTATAGGCTTGAAATCTTTTAAACAGATTATTATATTATATATATCAAACATAAACTCCCCATATTATGAACATTCAAGAATTAAAAGAAAAAAGCTCCGAGAAACTTATCAATGAAGCAGAAAATTTAGGAATTGAAAACGCAAGTACATTACGAAGACAAGAAATCTATTTTGCAATATTAAAAAAACTAGCAGAAAAGGGTGAAGAAATAACAGGAGGTGGCGTACTTCAATGCTTACAAGATGGATTTGGATTTTTAAGAGCAATGGAGTCAAATTATTTACCTGGAGCAGACGATATTTATGTAAGCCCAAGTCAAATAAGAAGATTTGGTTTAAGGACAGGAGACACTGTTGAGGGTCCAATACGTGCTCCAAAAGACGGTGAAAGATATTTTGCGTTGGTACAAGTAAGTAAAATAAATTTTGAAGAAACAGACAAGTTCAAACACAAAATTGCATTTGATAATTTAACACCCCTATATCCAAATAAACAATTTGTCATGGAAATAGAGACAAATAAAATTGAAAAAAAACCCGATCTTACTCCAAGACTTATAGATCTAGTTAGCCCGATAGGAAAAGGACAAAGATCACTAATAATATCACCACCCAAAGCAGGTAAGACAATGATATTGCAAAGTATTGCAAATTCAATAACAGCAAACCATCCTGAATGTTACCTAATGGTATTGCTAATTGATGAGAGACCCGAAGAAGTAACAGATATGCAAAGAACTGTTAAAGGCGAAGTTATAAGTTCAACTTTTGATGAACCTGCACAAAGACACGTTGCAGTCGCAGAGATGGTCATTGAAAAAGCTAAGAGATTAACTGAACATAAGAAGGATGTTGTTATTTTACTTGACTCCATCACTAGATTAGGAAGAGCATATAACGCAGTTGTTCCAAGTTCAGGAAAAGTATTAACTGGCGGTGTGGATGCAAACGCATTGCAAAGACCTAAAAGATTTTTTGGAGCTGCAAGAAATATAGAAGAAGGTGGATCGCTTACAATTATTGCTACTGCTTTAATTGATACTGGTAGTAGAATGGATGAAGTTATTTTTGAGGAATTTAAAGGAACAGGAAATAGCGAGACTATATTAGATAGAAAAATTTCTGAAAAAAGGATATTCCCTGCGATTGATATCACGAAATCTGGAACCAGACGAGAGGAGCTACTTTTTGACAAGAACGACTTACAAAAAATGAATGTTCTAAGAAGAATAATAGCCCCTATGGGATCTATGGATGCTATAGAGTTTATAAATTCAAAGTTAAAAGATACAAAAAATAACGCTGAGTTTTTTAACTCAATGAACAAGCCAGCCTAAAAACTTTTTGTTAAAATTTTAAGTTTTACAGTGACATAAATTTGAAGATATAATCTTTGAATGACAATTTATGCTTTATCAAGTGGTCCAGGTATCTCTGGTGTAGCAGTTATAAGACTCTCAGGACCAGAAACCTCTAAAGTAATTAAACTTTTAACTGGTAAGGAGCTTCCTAAGCCGAGAGTGGCAACATTAAGAAAAATCAATAAAATCAATACTTCTGAGCTAATCGATGAGGGATTAATCCTTTGGTTTCCTGGTCCTGAGAGTTACACGGGCGAAGATATGGCTGAGATCCAAGTTCACGGGAGTAAAGCTGTTGTGGATACCCTGAACTCCTCTCTTTCAGATATAGATAATTGTAGATTAGCTGAACCAGGTGAATTTACAAAACTAGCATTTCAAAATGGAAAAATAAATTTACTTCAAGCCGAAAGCATTGCTGATTTAATTTCCTCAGAAACAGAAATTCAAAGACAACAAGCAATCAAAATCATGAATGGAAAATCATCTGATCAATTTAACCTTCTGAGAGAAAAGCTATTAAAAATTTTATCACATGTTGAGGCAAAAATTGATTTTCCAGAGGAAGATTTGCCTAATAATATTTTAGATGAAATAAAAAAAAGTTCAGATGAAGTGACAAATAAAATTGAAAAGATATTAAACGATCAAAAAGTTGGAGAAAGAATTAGAGAAGGTTTTAAAATTGCTATAGTTGGTCCCACTAATGCTGGAAAATCTAGCTTGATGAACTATTTATCTAATAGAGATGTTGCAATTGTTTCTGAAATAGCCGGAACTACAAGAGATGTAATTGAAACCCATCTAAATATTAATGGTTATCCCGTTATCATATCTGATACGGCTGGAATAAGAAATTCCAAGGATGAGATCGAAAAAAAAGGTATTAAATTAGCCCTTAAAAAAGCTGAGGAGTCAGATCTGAAAATAGTAGTCTTACACCCAGAAAACCTTGATTTTAAGCCATTTTTAGTGGGTTCTAACTCTGAAAATACAATAGTGGTATTGAACAAATCAGATATCAAATTAGGCAAACCTCAAGGTATAGGAAATTATTTAAGGTTTGATCATTTAGGAAAAAATCTTAATGATATAATTATTATTCATACGTCAATTAAAGAAGAAAAAAATTTAGTTGATCTAATAAACGCAATCAAAGAAAAATTAAAAAATAAATTTATTTCAAGTGATGATATTTTAATTACTAGAGAAAGGCACAGGCAACATTTGCAACAGTGCATGGATCATTTAAATAACTTTAATAAAAAAAAAGAAATAGAGGATTTTGATAAAGCCGCGGAAGATTTGAGATTAGCTACTAGACACCTGGGTATGATAGTAGGTAAAGTCGATGTAGAGGAAATATTAGGTAGTATTTTCAATGATTTTTGTATCGGCAAATAATACTTAGTTTTGCTGGTTTTTTTTATAATTTTAACCTAAAAACACTGATAATATTGGTTTATTTACAAAAAAATATGCCGATCTTGTAAATTATATAATCAACTATAAGTTTACGATATGAAAAAAGATTTGTCATTCGATGTAGTGGTGATTGGCGGTGGCCATGCTGGATGTGAAGCTGCAGCAGCTTCAGCTCGCCTAGGAGTAAGTACTGCTCTTTTTACTCACAAAATTGAAACCATAGGTGAAATGTCTTGTAACCCTGCAATAGGTGGCTTAGGTAAAGGTCATTTGGTTCGAGAAATAGATGCCCTTGATGGTGTTATGGGTGAAGTCGCAGATAAATCAGGTATACAATTTAGATTATTAAATAGAAGCAGAGGCCCAGCAGTTAGAGGGCCAAGAACACAATCAGACCGTTCACTATACAGAAAATTTATGCAAAAAAAACTTATAAACTACTGTAATTTAAGCATTTTTTCAGACCCTGTAATAGAGTTTATTTTTAATAAAAATACTATAAGCGGTTTTCAAACTAAAGATGGTAAGGAGGTCTCATGTAACAAATTAATACTTACAACTGGTACTTTTTTGAATGGCTTGATACATATTGGTGATGAAAGGACTCCTGCAGGAAGATATGATGAAAAACCTTCAACTGGTTTAAGTGAACAATTGGCAAGATATGATTTTAAAATTGGAAGGTTAAAGACCGGAACACCTCCAAGACTTGATTCCAGGACAATAAATTTTTCAAACTTAGAAGAACAATTCGCAGATGATGATCCATATTTTTTTTCTTTTTTAACAAAAAAAAATTTAAACAAACAGGTGTCATGCCGAATGACTTATACAAATGAAAAGGTTCATAAAATTATAGAAAAAAATTTATCTAAAAGTGCTATGTACTCAGGTGGTATAAAAGGAGTGGGCCCTCGATATTGTCCATCTATTGAGGACAAAATAGTAAAGTTCTCTGATAAAGTCCGTCACCAGATATTTTTAGAGCCAGAGGGGCTAAATGACAATACAATCTATCCAAATGGTATCTCTACATCACTTCCCGCAGAGGTACAGGAAGAAATATGTCACAATATCAATGGTTTAGAAAGTGTTAAAATTTTAAGGCCTGGATATGCTATAGAATATGACTATATAGATCCTCGAGAGCTATTCTTAACTCTTGAAACTAAAAAGATAAATAACCTTTATCTTGCGGGTCAGATAAATGGAACTACAGGATATGAGGAAGCGGCTGCACAGGGCCTTATTGCAGGAATCAATGCTGCTTTGTCAATTAAAAAATTAGAACCATTCATACTTGACAGATCAGATGCTTATATTGGTGTAATGATTGATGATCTAGTAACCAAAGGAGTGGCCGAACCATACCGCATGTTTACATCAAGAGCTGAATATCGATTAAGTCTGAGAGCTGACAATGCTGATCAAAGATTAACAGCTAAGGGAATTGATATAGGTTTGATTGGTGAAAAGAGAAAAGATAAATATTTGATTAAATTTGAGCAAATTAAGCAAATTAATATTAAAATGAACAAATCTAAGATTTCACCATCTAAAGCTGAAAAATTTGCCATAAAAATAGCAAAGGACGGAATATTAAGAACTTCTAATGAAATATTAACTCAAAAAGGAGTAAATATGAAGAAAATTAGGGAGATATGGCCTGATATACCTTTTTTTGGCAAGGAAGTTGATGAACAAGTAGAAATTAATTCTCATTACAGGGGATATTTAAAGAAACAAAAAGCTGACATTTTAGCGTTTAAGAGAGATGAGAATTTGATTATTCCAGATAAAATCAATTATGATGTTCTTGCAGGATTATCTAATGAAGTAAAAGCTAAATTTAAAGAGATAAAGCCAAAAACTATGGGCCAAGCACTCAGAATAGATGGAGTTACTCCAGCAGCAGTATATATTTTGTTGTCTCACGTTAAAAGAAAGTCTATTAAGCATATAGCTTGATTGATTCGAATTTTTTAAAATTAGAAAAAAGAATAGCTTCAAATGTTTCACGTGAAACATCAGAAGAGCTTGAAGATTATTCAAATCAAATAATTTTAAGGAATAGAAGAATTAATTTAATCAGCAGAAACACAGAAAAGTCAATAAAAACAAGGCATATAGCAGATAGTGCGCAAACTATTGAATTTATTGATAAAAATGATATAAAAGTTTGTACCGATATTGGTTCAGGCGCTGGACTCCCTGGCATAGTTTTAGGTATTTTGATGAAACCAAAAAAACCCCTATTTAAGGTAATTTTTTATGAAAAAAGTTACCATAAAAGTAATTTCATAAAAGAAATGTCAAAAAAATACAATTTAAATTCAGAAATTCATCAAAAAAATATTTTTCAGGAAGCAAATTTGATTACTGACGTAATAATTTGTCGGGCTTTTAAGCCATTACCAATTATTTTTGAAATGGCGAAGGCTAATTTTAAATATTTTAAGTATATTATTTTATTTTTGGGGGAGAGTGGAAAAAAATTATTAAATGATGCGTTTAAACTTTGGATATTTGATTATGAGGAAAAAAAAAGTCTAACAAATAAAGAGTCAACAATTGTAAAAATCTCAAATTTAAAAAAAAAAACAATTATTAAAAAAAAAAAATGAAAAATTTTCTTATTTTAAAATTAAAAAATATAAAATGTGTACAAGTATATTAATAAAACAAAAAAATTAGAAAAAAAATGAATAAAAAAATAATATCGGTTATAAATCAAAAGGGTGGAGTGGGAAAAACAACTACCGTTATCAATCTTGCTGCTGGACTATCTATGAAAGGAAAAAAAATACTCGTCATTGATCTTGATCCTCAAGGAAACGCTACTACTGGGCTTGGATTGTCAAACACTACAAATTCTGATGCAACAATCTACAATGTGTTAAACGGAAATAAAAAAATTTCAGATGTGATTACAGCAACAGATTTTCAAAATTTAAATATTATAACTTCCAATGTAGATTTATCAGGACTAGAACTAGAGACAGCGGGAGATAGTCGTAGAGCTTTCAAATTAAAGGACGAATTAAGCGCTAATTTAAATGATTCTGGAGCATCATATGATTATATAATTATAGACTGCCCCCCATCATTAAGCTTACTTACAATTATGGCTTTAGTGGCCTCTGATGCTTTAGTAGTACCTCTTCAGACAGAATTCTTTGCGCTTGAGGGACTAACCCAATTGATGAAAACCATTGATAGGATAAAATCCAATTTAAATCCTCATTTAGAGATTAGAGGAATTCTCCTAACTATGTTCGATAAAAGAAATAAGCTTTCAGGTCAGGTTGAGCTTGAGGCAAGAAACTATTTTAAAGAAAAAGTTTATTCAACAGCTGTTCCAAGAAATGTAAGATTATCTGAAGCACCATCTCATGGAATACCAGTACTTCTCTATGATAAGATTTGCCCAGGTAGCAAGGCTTATTTTAAATTTACAGACGAATTTTTAGAGCAAGATAAGCAAGTAGAAAGTGCAGCATGATTAATCCTTTTAAAAATAAAAAAGGTCTAGGAAGAGGTTTATCATCTTTAATAGGAGATTCTGAGATTAAAACATCAAAAGATAAAATCTCAATAAGTTCAATAGTACCAAACAAAAACCAGCCGAGGAAATCATTCGAAAAAAATTCATTAGATGATCTTACAAACTCAATAAAAGAAAGAGGTATTATCCAACCATTGATAGTTAGAAAGTCAGATGACCAAAGTGATAAATTTGAATTAATTGCGGGTGAACGAAGATGGCAAGCCGCTCAAATGGCAGGATTAAATGAAGTTCCAGTTGTAATTATTTCTGCTAATGATTTAAAATCTCTAGAACTAGCAATTATTGAAAATGTTCAGAGAAAAGACCTTAATCCGATTGAAGAAGCTGAGAGCTATAAAAACTTAATAGAAAAATTTAATTATGATCAAGATAAAGTCTCTAAATTTATTGGCAAAAGCAGGTCTCATATTTCAAACTCATTAAGATTACTTAGCTTACCTGAAAAAATTTTGAATTTAATCAGAGAGAATAAGCTTAGCCAAGGTCATGCTAAAATTTTAATTGGTTTAGAGAATGTTGTTGTCTTAGTCGAAAAAATTATTAAAAAAAACTTATCTGTTAGACAAACAGAGAATTTAGTAAGACTTTTAAAGTACGGAAACAAAAAGGTTTTAAAATCAAAAGATCCAAACATAACTTCTATAGAAAATGATCTAACAGAAAAAATTGGTATGAGAGTCTCATTAAAAAATAATAAGAATAATTCAGGATATCTAACTTTTGAGTTTAAAGATAATGATCAATTAGACAGAATTATTAAAGTAATAAAAGAATATTATTAATAATTACTGATTAGGTCAGAAATAAAATTTGCTGAATTATTAAAGTTTTTTTTAATTAAAACTTCAGTTTCATTGGTTTTATAAATAAGCTCTCTCACTTCTTTGCTTTTCCACCCATTTATTTGTTTTTTAACACTTTCTTTCTCTTTCCAAAATATTGGTGGTTTAAAAGAAGATATAACATGATCAATGTTGTCATTTTTCTCGAAAATCTCTACTAATTTTAGTAATCTTTTGGATCTGCTTAAAATTGTTCTTATAATTAATATACAATCTTCATTTGAATAATTATTTTCGTTTAAAATATTTGAAACTTTCTTTTTATTCTTTTGCAAATAGTTATCGACCAAATCAAATACTGAATAGTTTTCAGTAATGCTTGTGATTTCGTCAACATTTTCATTTGTTATTACATTTTTAGAAAGTGATAAATTTTTTATTTTTTCTAATTCATTTTTTAAATTTCTTCTATCGCCTGCTGATCTTTCAATTATTAAATTTTTTGCTTCTTGCGAAATTATAATCTTACCAGCGCTTAAAAATTCATTCATTATTGATAATAAACTTTGATAATTATCTTCATAAAAAGGAGTTATTGCTAAATTTTTTGAATTTTCAAAAAGTTTCCTAATTTTTGATTTTTTCTCAAGTTTCCCACAGTTTAAAATAACAATTATATCACTAAGGTTTCTGTCAATTATTTCAGTAATAATACCTAAAAATTTATCAGATACTTTATTTATTATAAATATTTTCCTTTCATCAAATAAAGATTTGTTTAAAATTTTAGATATAAAGTTATCTTCATTTTTTAATATTTCATTTTCATCGGACTTAACAATTTCACCTTTAAAATTACTAATAAACACATCATTTAATACTTGAGATTTATATCCTTCGTTTTCGCCATATAACAAATAAATATTATATTTAGATTTTACTTTTTGTACTTCAAAAGCTTTTAGAATCATTTTCCAACATTTGAAATTGTGTTTAATATTGATAATGCTATATTAGATGCTAGATTTTTTGTAACTATATCTTCATATTTTTCGAGTTCAAATTTGTCAGATATATTATTATAAGTATTTTTTTTAATTAGAGTGTTGTCTAATATTACCTTCTTATTTTCAATGATTTGAAAATTTATTAAAATTTTTAGTTCAAAAATTGATGGATCTCCTTGAGCATCTTTAGATATTATTTTCTTTTCTTTTGCTGAATTAAAATTTATTTTGTATTTGATATTTTTGCCTTTAATCCTCTCTAGGTTGTTAGTAACCACTCTGTTAATTTGGCTATTTCCACTTGAACTAATACTCTCAAAAGAGAAACCATATTCTGACCCTGAATGAATTGGTTTATAAGAACAACCAAATAATAATAGAACTAACAATGTTATAAAAATTTTTTTAATCATTTAATAAAATATTAATCAATCTATTTTTTACAAATATAATTTTTTTAATGTTCTTATTAGTTAGATATTTATCTAAAGCTTTTAAATTCTTTAGATCTTTCAATAAACTTTCCTCATTAATATCTTTCGTTGTTTTGTGTATTGCTCTTTTTTTTCCGTTGATTTGAACAACTAAGTTAATGTAATCATTTAGTATTAATTTTTTGTCATATTCAGGCCAATTTATATTATTATCAACACCTAAATCACTAAGAATTTCGTGGCAAAAATGCGGTATTATAGGTGTGAAACATATCATTATTTTTTTATAGTTCTCCAATGTACTTTCACCAACATATTCTTTTTTAAGATAACTAGATAAGAAATTATAAGTTTCATACATGTTAGCAACAATCACATTATAATTAAATTTTTCTAGGTTTAATGTAATTTTTTCTATTAATTTGTTAGTAAAAATATCTAACTCTTGATTTAAATTATTATCAAATTTTTTATCTTTTGCTTTTTTTTTGATTTCTTCATGTATTAACCACAATTTTTGAATAAATTTATAAGATGATATCATTCCCTGTTCAGACCATTGTACATCTTTTTCGGGAGGGCTATCCGATAAAATAAAAAGTCTAACAGAATCAGCGCCGTAATTTTTAATTATTTTTTCAGGATCTATCACATTTTTTTTTGACTTTGACATTGACTCAGACGGTCCAACTTTTACTTCATGTTCCTTCTCACCTATTTTGTAATATTTGTTATTTTTAAATTCTACATCATCGGGGCTTAACCATAAATTATTCTTATCCTTATATGTTTCATGACATACCATTCCTTGTGTAAATAGATTACTGAATGGCTCCTTAAATTTAAAATTATCATTTTTATAATTTATCGCTCTCATAAAAAATCTTGAGTAAAGCAAATGCAATATTGCATGCTCAACCCCACCAATATATTGATCTACAGGCATCCAGTAATTTATATCTTCATAATTAAATCCATATTTATTTTCATTTGGAGAACAAAATCTTAAATAGTACCAAGATGAACAAACAAATGTATCCAATGTATCTGTTTCTCTTCTAAGTTTTTGTCCATTTATTTGAATTTCTTTCCAATCTTTATCATGATCTAAGGGATTTCCTTTACTCTTGAGGTCTATTTTATTTGGTAATTTGACTGGTAACATTGATTTAGGAATAGGAACTGGCTTGTTATCTTTGTTGTATGCAATTGGTATTGGGCATCCCCAATACCTCTGTCTAGAAACACCCCAGTCTTTTAACCTGTAATTAATTTTTTTTTTTCCTATTTTTTTTTCTTCAAGTATATCAATTGTCTTTAATATTGACTGATCTGGTGCCTCTAGTCCATCAAGAAAATTTGAATTAATCATTATTCCTGGTCCTGAATATGCTTCATTCGTTACTTTGAAACTCTCATCTTGATCATGTGGTCTTACAACAGTTTTTATTCCTAATTTATACTTCTTAGCAAAGTCAAAATCTCTTTGGTCGTGTGCTGGACAACCAAATACTGCTCCAAATCCGTAATCCATTAATACAAAATTTGCAAAATATACAGGGACTTTTTGTTTAGGGTTCAGGGGATTAACAGCCAGTAAACTCGTTTTAAAACCTATCTTTTCTCCAACAGCAATAGCTTCTTCTGTTGTACCTGTCTTTGAGCATTCTTCCTTAAATAATTTAAAATTTTCATCATTTTTATAAAATGCAGCAACTTCATGATCAATTGATAATGCTAAAAATGAAAATCCAAATAAAGTATCTGGTCTTGTAGTAAAACATTTAATATTTTTTATGGGTAAATTACCCTCTATTTTAAAATCTATTTCACAACCAAATGATTTGCCTATCCAATTTTTCTGCATCACCTTTACTTTATTTGGCCAAGCTTCAAGTTCTTCTAGACCATCAAGTAAATCTTGTGAAAATTTTGAAATATTAAAAAACCACTGACTTAACTTTTTTCTTTGGACAACGGCACCAGATCTCCATCCTTTGCCATCAATAACTTGCTCATTTGCTAAAACTGTTTCGTCAATAGGATCCCAATTTACATAATTTTCCTTCCTGTAAACTAATCCTTTTTCATACAACTCTAAAAAAAACAATTGTTGATGTTTGTAATATTCCTCTGAACAAGTAGAAATTTCTCTAGACCAATCTATGGAAAGACCAAGCTTCTTCAGCTGATTTTTCATAGTGTTAATGTTTGTATTTGTCCAATCTTTAGGATTTAGATTATTTTCTCTTGCAGCGTTTTCTGCTGGCATTCCAAATGCATCCCATCCCATAGGGTGAAGAACATTAAAACCTTTCAAAGTTTTGTATCTTGATAACACGTCGCCTATAGTATAATTTCTTACATGTCCCATATGAATTTTGCCTGATGGATATGGAAACATTTCTAAACAATAAAATTTCTTTTTACTTTTATCTACTTTCGTTAAGAATGAATTATCCTCTTCCCAAATCTTTTGCCATTTTTGTTCGATTATTTTAAAGTTATATCTTTCCACTGTAATTTTTTGATTATTAACAATTAGTCTGAATTAGAAATGATGTAGGGTTTATTTTTACCAACTTTTTCTTTTTCATAAATTGCTGCTTTATTTAATATTTTTTGTGAAATTTCGACAGCCAAATCCCCTGATCTGTCTGAAATTTTACAATTATCAGTCATGCCGCAATTTTTATAAAAAACTTTTACTGCTAAAGCGTCTGATCTAACTTCATTACTTAAGAATCGAATAGATATTTTAACTGACTCGTCTGAATTATTTCCATCAGAATACCAATCTGTTACAATTATCCCTCCACTATAGTTAGCAAGAGCTAAAGGCATAAATTCTAAAGTGTCTAAAGACGCTCTCCATAGTTCATTTGAACTTGCAAAATCAAAAGTTCCTGAATTTTTTGCAGAATTTGTAAGTCTGAACCCCTTGCCCTGTTCTATATTCTGCTTAACTCTTTCTTTTGGGTCTGGAGAAATTTTTCTTGCATCAGCTCCAGGGACTTTGCCTCCACAAGCACTTAGTAAGATCGAACAGATGACAATAATTGTAGCTTTCTCAAAAAATTTCAAAAATCTCATATAAATTTATGGTATACATTTTATATTTTTAAATTGCTTAATTTTTTAGTATTAATTTTTTAAACACCCCTAATTCTATCCAAAATATGGTGTATTTTTGCAACACTTTTATATTAAGTTTAATTTTACGGACTATAAAGACGTTATTTTTGTACATTTTTGGTAGTAGTTGCATGTTTAATATTAATATTAAAACAAAAGGAGTAATTAATATGAACAACTTAAAAAAAGTAGGGTTAACTGCACTTGCAGGTTCCCTAGTAGCAGGATCTGTTTCGGCTGCTGATTTATCAGCTACTGGTACAGCTTCTATGTCTTACAGCGGCGGTGATGACAAAGCTGTCTCTGGTAACGGTTGGTCAATGAGTGACTCTTTTACATTATCTGCTTCAGGTGATGTAAACGATATCGGAGTTACACTAAGTTTTGAGGTTGAAGGATCTGAAAACAATGCAACTAACCAATTAGATAGTCACTCAATCAGCTTTGATTTCGGTGATGCAGGAACATTAACTTTTGCTGGTCACGGTGGAAGTTCAGCTTTAGGAGCAGTAGACGATGTAATGCCAACTGCTAACGAAGAGCCATGGGATGTTCTAACTGGTGCAGAAACGAATGTAGTAGGTGGTGGTGGAGGAAATGAAAATTTCTTGTACAACTACTCACATGATTCAGGATTAAATTTTGCTGCATCTTACACAAACGCTGCTGATGCAGTTACTGACGTTTCATATCACGATATTGGTGTTTCATACACAGGTATTGATGGTTTAACTGTTGGTTATGCACAAGGTGACGTTGAGTACACAACTGGAACTAAACAAGAGCAACATACTATGTATGCTACATATGCTATGGGTGGTTTCACAGTTGGTCTACAAACATCAGAAAATGATCAAGCTGGTTCAACTAACGACAGAGAATCAACAGGTATGGGTATTTCATATCAAGTTAATGACGATTTAGCAGTATCTTACGGTACACACCAAATCGAGTTTAACTCAGGTCAAGATCAAGATACTTCAGCAGTATCAGCGTCTTACACTATGGGATCTCTATCAATTTCTGGTTCAATGCACAGTGGAGACAATATTGGAAACACTGATGGCAACAACAGAGAAGCATACGAGCTTAATTTAGTATTTAATTTCTAATTATTTAGGAATTTAAATCATTAAAGGGCCCCTTAATCGGGGCCTTTTTTTTTGAAAAAAGAAATTCCTGCATATCCAAAGCAATTCAAAACTTTAACAATTTTAATATTTTCTTTTTTAATACCTCCTAAAGCAACAACTTTTCTTTTTGTCATTTTCTTTAAATTCATGAAGCGGAATTTACCAAGATAATTTTTATTTTTTTTAAAAATAGATGATATAAATACCACAGATACTTTTTGCTTCTCCTTAATTCTTAATTCTTTAATATTATGTGCTGAACCTAAAACAATAAAATTTTGTCTTAGTTGATAGCTTAGATGCTTTATATCCTTGTTGAAAGACGGTATATATGCTCCATCGGCCCTTACTTTTAATGCAATCTTAAAATTATTTGCAATTATTAATTTTATATTTTTGTTGTTACAAAATTTTCTTAATTTTATTATTTCTGATAAACAATATTTTTTATTGTAATTTCTGTAAATTATAGCAATATTATTTTTTATATTATTTATTTCGCTTTTTTTAAATTTGTTTAAAAAATAATATTTTTTTGGAACTTTATAATGCATGAGACAATTAAAAATTTACTTAAAATTCAAGAAGAAGTTAAGCAAAAATTTGAAAATATTAATAATTGCAATTTTGAGCCAAAGATAATTGCAGTCTCTAAAACATTTAATATGGATAAAATTATGCCATTAATAAAATATGGTCACAAAGATTTTGGTGAGAATAAAATTCAGGAAGCTGTAGACAAATGGGCTGAAATTAGGTCAAAAAACTTATATAATTTAAATCTTCATTTAATTGGTAAATTACAATCAAATAAAGTTAAACCAGCTTTGAAGCTTTTTGATTTTATTCATTCTCTAGATAGCGAGAAATTGGCTAATAAATTATCAAAAGAACAAGAAAGTTTAAATTTAAAAAGAAAGTATTTTATACAGGTTAATATTGGTGATGAAAAACAAAAATCAGGTGTTTCCAAAAAAGATTTAATTGATTTTGTTGTATTTTGTAAAAACTTAAATTTAGATATAATAGGATTAATGTGTATTCCTCCAATTGACAAGGATCATAATTACTTTTTTTCTCAAATGAGGGATAGTAGTCAAAATATAGGTTTAAAACATCTGAGTATGGGGATGTCAAATGATTTTAAGGATGCAATTAATTATTGTTCTACATATATAAGGATAGGTACAAATATTTTTGGTAAAAGAGACTAAAGTATTTTGATTTTAGTTTTTGGTTTAATTAATTTTAATAGGATTAAAAAATCATTAATATTTAATGCAACACAGCCTGCAGTAGGTTTATAATTTTTTGTTAAATGTAAAAATATTGCACTTCCTTTTCCAAGTTTAATTTTGTTAGTATTATAGTTTATAGTAATGATATAGTTATATTTATAATCATTTCTAAATAATTTTTCGTGACTGATCTTTTTATCAGCTACAATTAATCTATTATATTTATTTTTTAAATTAGTGTCATTACACCAACCCATGTTTTTCTTTATGGCAATACATTTAAGTTTTGTTATTGGTTTTTTTACTCTATCTTTTCTATAATATAATCTACCTAGTGAAAACGTTCCAATAGGAGTTTTTTTATCACCCTCCTTTTTTTTGTATGTAAATCCTTTTTTTCCAACGCAACATTTAAATTGAAATTCATCAATCTTAAGTGTTTCTTTATTTTTAACCAAAATTGTCATATTTTAATATTTATGAAGCAGCAAACTTTAGTTATTTATAAATCAATAGTATTATATAAAATCTTAGATGAGTTAAGAGAAAATTTAAAGTTTAAAATTTTATTTGTTAAAGATAAAGAATTATTAAAATTCAAAAATTTAAACGATTACCTAGTTATTTCTCAAAATATCGATTTAAAATTTAATAATCAGCTAATTTTAAATAATTTACCATTAACTATAAATAAATTAATTGAGACAATAAATATTATTTTTATTAAAAAAAAATTTACTAGTCAATCGGATATCAAAATTGGAAAGTATGTAATAGATATAAATTCTAGAAATCTTTTAAGAGATGGAAAGAAATTACAATTAACTGAAAAAGAAACAGAAGCAATTAAATTTCTTAAGAATTCAAAAAAACCAATTAATATTTCTGAATTACAATCAAAAGTTTGGGGTTATAAACCTGAATTAGAAACACATACCGTTGAAACTCATATTTATAGGCTTAGAAAAAAGATTAATGACACTTTTAATGATAAAAAATTTATTATAAGTTCAAAAACTGGTTATAGTATTAAGCAATGAAAAAAAATTATATTGCGAAAGATTTATTTACCGCAAAATATAAAAAAAAAATTGTAAAGCCCAAAAAAGGCAAAGGTAGTTTTAAAAGAAAAAAAAATAAACTATTTTAAGATGTCAATGTTGAAACTAATAACTATCCTATCTTCATCTGATTTATTTTCTCCAACTGAGTGAGGTAAGTAGGCGGGAAATAATAATAAATCGCCCTCTTTTGGTTTAATGTGAGCAATATTCTGATTAAAAATTGTTCTTTTATTGCTTGGTGCAATTCTTTCTCTAGATATATTATTTGGATTTGTGACTATAAATGAACCACAATTTTCAGGTGCTTTAACATAATAAGCAGCACTGAGAAAATTATTAGGGTGAGTGTGCTCTATATTAAAATTATTTTTCTTGTTGATTATTGCCCACATTTCTGTGAGATTAACTTTACCAGGAGAATTTTCCCAACCATATTCGCTGAATGTATCAGCTACATAAGGTTGAATTGATTGAAAAAACTTAAAGGGTGCATCATTTTTATTTTTTAAATTAAATGGCTTTGAATGCCATCCATTTATATTTGATCTCGCAAGTCCAACTTTGTCTTCAGCATATAATTTATAAATATATTCTTCTAGATTCTTATTGTGCATTTCATAATTATCCAATTGATAATGAAAAACTGGTTGAGGAAAGTATTTAAAAATATTTTTTGTTATCCCCATAATTAGATCCTAGCTCCAATTTTTTGAATAATTTTTGAAGACATTTCTCTACCTTTATTTAAGCAATCTAAGTAATTTGAGTTTTTTAAATATTCATGCAGAAAACCCGCTGCGAACAAATCTCCTGCACCTGTGAGATCTTTAATATCTAGATTTTTTAATACGTCGTTCTCCATTATTCGTTCACCATAAATCGATACTGCTCCCTTTGCTCCTCTTGTTATTACAATTAGTTTTCCAGTTTTTTTTGAAAAACTAATCACTTCTTTAAAACTTTTAGCATTAATCAGAGACATCATTTCTTGTTCATTTGCAAAAGTTATATCTAATTTATTTTTAACTAATTCTAAAAAGTGGGGTTTATGTCTTTCGACACAAAATTGATCTGACAATGACATAGCAATTTTTTTTGCACTATTAATGGCTTTTTCAAAAGCTTTTTTAGGTTCACCTTCATCCCATAAATAACCTTCCAAAAATATCATTTCAGACTGTTTGATTATTTCGGTATCTATATCGGTGACATTAATTTTTCCAGCTGTACCTAGAAACGTACACATTGTCCTTTCGGAGTCAGGCGTGACCAAAATTAGACAAGTTCCTGTCGGTAATTCCTCCTTTTTTTTTGAGTAAAAGTACTCAACATTTTCTGATTTTAATCCGTTTTCATATTTATCTCCTAATTCATCATCATTAACTTTGCCAATAAAACCAACTTTGTTACCTAGCTGTGACAATCCCACAATAGAATTTGCAACTGAACCACCGGATATTGTTTTTTCAATTTTAAGATTTGATAACATTGATTTAAACTCATTATCATCAAAAATTAGTTTCATTGTTCCTTTATTTAAATTATTTTGAGTAATAAATTCCTCATTAACCTTACAAATTACATCAACAATCGCATTGCCTATTCCTAAAATTCTCATTTCAAGCCTTCTTTGTCATGATCGGTTTTTTTCTTTTAGGATAACAAGAAGTACAAATTTTACAAGAAATTCCATAACACTCTCTAGCTTTACAATATTCTCTTCCATAATAAATTATCTGAAGATGTAGTTTGTTCCAATATTTTTTTGGAAATAATCGCTTTAAATCCTTTTCGGTTTGGACAACACTTTTTCCATTAGTTAATCCCCACCTTTGAGCAAGTCTGTGTATGTGTGTATCTATTGGGAATGCTGGATAACCGAAACCTTGAGACATAACTACGCTAGCTGTTTTGTGACCTACACCCGGAAGCTCTTCTAGGTCTGCTAAAGACCTTGGAACTCTGCCATTATATTTTTTAACTAATGTTTTAGACAAGTTATAAACACTTTTAGCCTTGATTCTAAATATTCCTATACTTCTAATTAATTTTTCTATTTTTTTTCTACCAAGTTTTATAAAATGTTCAGGCTTATTATATTTTGGGTAAATACCTTTTGTAACATTGTTAACATTAATATCAGTGCATTGTGCAGATAGGAGAACTGAAATAAGTAAAGTGAATGTATTTTTATGTTTTAATGGAATAGGGGTTTTAGGATATATTTTATTTAGTGTCTTTAGAACTATTTTAGCTCTTTCAACATCTTTCATTATTTAAAATTCAGTAGATTTCTCATTGAATACAATCCAGGCTTTTTACTTATAAGCCATTTCGCAGCCATTATAGCTCCCTCTGAATACAGTGTTCTATCATAAGCCTCATGATTTAATGTTATAATCTCTTTACCACTAGAAAAACTCACTTTATGTTCACCTATAATTTCCCCTCTTCTAATAGAGTTAAAATTTATTTTTTCCCCGTATGGAAAATCCTTCTTATTGAGATATTTTTTTCCCTCTATTTTGTAAAAGTCTTTATTTTTTCCAATAGCAATTCCTTTTCCAAGCATCAAAGCTGTTCCTGATGGATGGTCTTTTTTGTGTTTGTGGTGTACTTCAAAAACTTTACTAAGGTAATTTTTACCAAGTGATGCTGATGTTATTTCAGTCAGATACATAAGGAGATTTATTCCAAGACTCATATTCCCAGCCTTGAGAATTGGAATTTTTTTTGAATATTTTTTAATTAATTTTTCCTCTACTTTTGTAAATCCAGTTGTTCCTATAACTACTCTTTTTTTTAATTTTGAAGCTATTTTGAGAACTTCAAAAGTACATTTGGGTATAGAAAAATCAATTATAACATTAGACTTATTAAATGCATCCTCAGTATTAAGTTCAGGCTGTATACCACTAATTTTTTTTTTTATTAACTTATTTTCTGTCAAAGTTACTAACTTGATAGACTTGTCTTTAATAGCATTTTTTATTATCTGTTTGCCCATTCGACCCATACAACCTGTAACAGCTAATTTTAATTTGTTCATATGTTTGTGTTTGATAATATATAATCACCTATAGTTTGATATCTAGTATCAGTTTTACTTAAAATTTCAAATAACTTTGTGGATCGAATTTTATTAAATTTCAAATCATATAATTGAAGCTTATTTTCAAATATAAATTTTTCAAATCTATTTTTAAAATCTTCTTCATTTTCTAATAACATTTTTGAAAACTCAAAAAGGATAAATACATTATTATTTTCTAATATCTTAACCATTCCTCTCAATGCTTTAAACTCAAAACCCTCGATATCTAATTTAATTATTATGTTTTTTGTTAGTTCAATTTTATTTTCATTTACTAGTTCATCAAGAGAATAAACTTTAACTCTATTTAGATTATTATGAGCTTTGTTTACAAATCTGTAAGATCCAGAATTTTTAAAATTTCTTAAATTATCATCGAAATTTATGTAATCAATTTTATCTGCAATACCAAAATTAAATATATTTATATTTGAGATATTATTTAAATTAATATTTTCTTCGAGCCTGGCAATAATTTTTTTTGATGCATCAAAAGCATAAACATTTATTTCTGGTCTCGTTTTGGCAATTGGTATTGAGTAAGCTCCATAGTTACATCCGCAGTCAATAAAAGTATATTCATTAGATTTAATTAAATTTAAAATTGTCAATATATTATCTTTATCCCATTCTTTTAGATTTCTAAGCATCCAACGACTTAAATCTTTTTTTCTTAAGTAGGAATAAAATTTATAATTTTTAAAATTCAATATTATTGGCCCGGAAATCAAAAATTTAAAAATTGAAAAAAAATAATAATATAATTTTTTGTTCTTTTTTATAATGTAACTATCTACGATTTTTTGAAAGACTTCATTCAGTAATTTCATATGAAGCTGCTAATTAAAATATAAATGTGTATATTACTTTAACACTTTTGTTTAATTTTTCCAAAAACTTTTAGCTTTTTGGAAAAACTTTTTAATACTTGGATTAGATTTTTCGTTTTCAATATCTCTAAATTTTTCAAGTAATTCTTTTTGTTCTTTATTTAGAGAAACAGGAACTTCTGTATTTACTTGAACATATAAGTCACCAAAATCGTTCCCTCTCATGTATGGCATTCCTTTCCCTCTTAACCTAAATTGTTTTCCACTTTGAGTTCCAGCTGGAATTTTTATTTTTGCTTTTCCACCGTTAATCGTTGGAATTTCAATTGAGGTTCCAAGAGCAGCATCTGCAATCGAAACTGGACACTCAAAAAACAAATTTTCATCAGATCTTTTAAACAATTCATGAGAATTAACATTTATAAATAAGTATAAATCACCGCTACTACCACCCCTCGATCCAGCCTCTCCTTTGCCTGATAGTCTTATTCTTGTTCCGTCATCTACACCTTTAGGAATTGTAACTGATAATCTTTTCGATGCTTGTTTTTTACCTTGTCCATTACAACTTACACATGGATTTGTAATTTCTTCTCCACCACCACCACATTGAGGGCATGTTTGCTGGACTGTAAAAAAACCTTGGCTTGATCTTACTTGTCCATGACCTCCACACATTGAGCATGCCCCAGTTTGATGCCCTGGCTTTGAACCTGATCCGCTACAAGTTTCACATTTTTCAGATGTAGAGAATTTTATATCTTGCTTCTTCCCAGAAAAGGCTTCCTCCAAAGATATAGATAAATCATACCTAAGATCTGAGCCTCTATTATTTGACCTTCTTGATCTACGACTTCCACCAAAACCTTCTCCAAAAAAGTCTTCAAAAATATCAGAGAAATGATTTGAAAAATCAAAATTTCCAAATCCACCTCTTCCTCCACCCCCATTCTCAAAAGCTGCATGACCAAAATTATCATAATTTTGTTTCCTCTCAGAATTGGAAAGTACATGATAAGCTTCAGATGCTTCCTTAAATTTTTCTTCAGCACCTTTATCGCCCTTATTTTTATCTGGATGATATTTTACCGCAAGTTTTCTATAAGCTGATTTTATTTGTTCTGCTGAAGCACTTTTATTTACACCTAAAACTTCGTAATAATCTCTTTTTGCCATAACATGTTATAGACAAACAGTTGTTTCGTTAGGCGCTTTTTTCTTTATTCTCGTCTTTTACTTCTTCAAAATCTGCATCAACAACATTATCGTCTTTTGTATCTTCTTTCTTAGTGTTTTTTGGAGCATCCTCAGGTTTAGCGCCTTGTTGTGATTTATAAATTGCTTCACCTAATTTCATAGATGCCTGAACTAAATCTTGTGTTTTCTTTTTAATTTCCTCAACATCAGTTCCTTTAAGAGAATTTCTCAGGTTTGCTGATGCATCCTCAATTGCTTTTTTGTCTGCATCAGAAACTTTACTTCCATGTTCTTTTAAATTTTTGTCAGTTGAGTGAATTAATGTGTCTGCTTGATTTCTTGCATCAACAGCTTCTCTTTTCTTTTTATCTTCTTCTTTATTTGATTCTGCATCTTTAACCATTTGATTAATTTCTTCATCGCTTAATCCTCCAGATGCTTGAATTTGAATTTTTTGTTCTTTACCAGTTCCTTTATCTTTGGCTGAGACATTTACAATACCATTCGCATCTATATCAAATGTCACTTCAATCTGTGGAACTCCTCTTGGTGCAGGAGCTATTCCAACTAACTCAAAGTTTCCTAATACTTTATTATCTGAAGCCATCTCCCTTTCACCTTGAAGAACTCTAATTGATACTGCTGGTTGATTGTCTTCTGCGGTAGAAAACACTTGGCTTTTCTTGGTTGGTATTGTTGTATTTTTATCTATTAATTTTGTAGAAACACCACCTAAAGTTTCAATTCCTAAAGATAAAGGAGTTACATCTAAAAGTAATACATCTTTTACATCTCCTTGTAATACTCCTGCTTGTATCGCTGCACCCATAGCGACGACTTCATCAGGATTTACAGATTTGTTAGGATCTTTCCCAAAGAAGTTTTTAACCTCTTCTATAACTTTTGGCATTCTAGTCATACCACCAACTAGTACAATTTCATCTACTTCACTTGCTGATAATCCTGCGTCTTTTAACGCTGTTTTACATGGTGGTATTGTTCTTGAAATTAAATCTTCAACTAATGCTTCTAATTTGGCTCTAGTCATTTTCAAGTTAATGTGTTTTGGCCCAGTTTTGTCAGCTGTAATAAATGGCAAATTTATTTCTGTTTGGGTAGCTGATGAAAGTTCTATTTTTGCTTTTTCTGCAGATTCTTTTAATCTTTGTAAAGCTAATTTATCCGATTTTAAATCAATTCCATTATCTTTTTTAAATTCTGAAAGTAAGTAATCAACTATTGCATTGTCAAAATCTTCTCCTCCTAAAAATGTATCACCATTCGTTGATTTAACCTCAAATACACCGTCACCTAACTCAAGAATTGAAACATCAAATGTTCCTCCACCTAAATCATAGACAGCGATTTTCTTATTTGCTTTTTTATCTAAACCATAAGCAAGAGATGCTGCTGTTGGTTCATTTATAATTCTTAAAACTTCGAGGCCAGCTATTTTACCTGCATCTTTAGTAGCTTGTCTCTGAGCATCATTAAAATATGCTGGAACAGTTATAACTGCTTGTTTCACCTCAGAACCTAAATATTTTTCTGCTGTCTCTTTCATTTTTTGAAGTGTGAAAGCTGAGATTTGTGATGGTGAATATTTTTGGCCTTTTGCCTCAATCCATGCGTCACCTTTATCAGAATTAACTATTTTAAAAGGAGCAGTCTCAACATCTTTTTTAACTGTTGGATCATCAAAATTTCTTCCTATTAATCTTTTAACTGCAAAAATTGTATTTTCAGGATTAGTAACAGCCTGTCTTTTTGCAGGTTGACCTATTAATTTTTCACCCTCATCTGTAAATGCAACGACTGAAGGTGTTGTTCTTGCGCCTTCAGCATTTTCTAAAACCTTTGCTTGTGTTCCCTCCATAACGGCTACACAAGAATTTGTTGTCCCTAAATCTATTCCTATAACTTTACTCATAATTTATCCTGTTTGATGCTCATATAAGTGCTAATTTTACAACTACAACCATTATAAATAATTAATTTTTCGCCTCTTTTTCCTGATTTTCTTGGTTTTTTTGGTTATCCTGTTTCTCCTCAACTTTTCTTTTAGATACAGCTACCAATGAAGGTCTTAGTAATCTATCCTTCATCATAAAACCTTTTTGAATTTCTTGAACAATTGTCCCTTGATCTTTTGTATCATCCTCAACTTCCATCATAGCCTGGTGTAAATTTGGATCTAGTTTTTTGTTAATTGCTTTAATGGGCTCAATATTATTTTTTTTGAAGATTGAAATCATATCTTTATTAATAATATCAATATGCTCTATTAATTTCATTAGTGTATCTTTATCTTTAATAGTTTCATCATTTTCCAGTGTTTGTTTTGATCTCTCTAAATTATCCAGAAGATTAAGTGTTTCTCTTGCAAATGAAAATCCACCATATTCAAATGCCTCATCTTTCTCTTTTTCAAATCTTCTCCTCTGATTTTCCATTTCGGCAAATGTTCTAGCTAATTTATCTTTAAGATTTTCAATTTCATCTTCGGGTGAAAGTTCTTCGTCTATGTCTTTTTTTTCAGTCTCCTCTGGAGAATGTTTATCTGGACTTGGCTCTGAGTTTTCGTTATTTAGATTTTGATCTTCTT
>CACLYQ010000007.1 GCA_902611175.1 uncultured Pelagibacteraceae bacterium | reverse complement strand
ATTTTATATATTAGATTTTTTTTCAATCCTGTAGCTTTTTTAAAGCTCGCATTAATTTTTTGATAAAGATTTTGATAAAATCTTGGTACAGCAGTCATAATTTCTGGTGAACAATCACGCATATTTTTAACTAATTTATCTATGCTCTCTGCATAAAAAATTCTAGCTGCTACAGTAATTTGCACAAATTGAACAGTATGCTCGTAAGAATGCGAGAGTGGAAGCCATGTAAGAAACCTAGGGTGCTCTTTAGATAATAATGGTTTAAGGATATCTATTGCTCCTTCACAATTATTTAAGATACCTCCATGACTTAAAATCACTCCTTTAGGATTTCCTTGCGTACCTGAAGTATAGATTATGCAAGATGGATCTTTTCTTGAAGCTAGAGATTTATGAATTTTTAAATTTTTTTTATTACTGTTTTGGATTAATTCTTTTAAACCAATATATTTAATTTCTATGTTTGGTAATTTTTCAAAAGAAAATATTTTTTTTATAAATTTTTTGTCCTTAATAATATTTTTCAATTTATTAAACTGCTCAATGTTCGAGACAAAAATTATACTTGGGGTACAATCATTAAGAATATAATTATAGTCATTTTCTGCATAAGTTGTATAAGCTGGAACAGTTATCCCATCTGATAACATAATAGATAAGTCTGCGATAAACCATTCAGGTCTATTTTCAGAAATTAACAAACATCTATCACCTTTTGATATTACTTTTCTTAATTCATTAGAAACTAAATTAATTAAATCATATGTTTCCTGCCAAGAATAATTTTTCCTTTTATCACCTAAAGTTGACAATAAGATTTTGTCTTTATTAGTTTGTCTATTAAATTGATAAAAAAATAATTCTGTTAAATTGTTAATTTGTTTTAAGTTCATATATTTTTGGTGGGCAAAGAGAGAATCGAACTCTCACAGTATTGCTACTATTGGATTTTGAGTCCAACGCGTCTACCAGTTCCGCCATTCGCCCATTTATTTTTAGTTTCATAGAATATAAATAATAGTATTAAAACATTATTTATATTAAAAGAAAATATGTTTAAGGAACTATTTAATAAAACAATTAAACTGGCAGGACATAAAAATTCTAAAAAAATTTTAGGATTTATATCTTTTATTGAGAGTTTCATATTTCCTATTCCACCAGATGTTCTTATTATTCCAATGACTATTGCCGACAGACAAAGGTGGATGAAGATAGCAATTATTGCAACGACAGGATCAGTTTTAGGAGCATGTTTAGGATATTTCATAGGATATGTTTTTTTCAATGAAATTGGCATTAAGATTTTTGAGCTTTACGGTGTAGATAATACTTCATTTTTAAAAGATAAAATTTCATCAGATGGAGGAGTTTTTGCATGGGCAACGTTGCTGGCTATAGCAGGTTTTACACCCATCCCATTTAAATTACTCACAATAACTAGTGGGTTTGTTCAATTTAATATTATCTATTTTATAATTGTCTCCTTGCTAACAAGAGGATCAAGATTTTTTACTATATCTTTTTTGGTTGGAAATTTTGGTCCAGCTATAAAAACAATAATTGAAAAAAAACTGCTTAAAGTTTCAATTATAATCTCAATTGTATTAATAGTTTTTGTTTTTTTAATTTATAAATTTTTACAAAACTTTATGAACTAAAATGAATTTTATTTTAAAAAGAAAAAATATTTATTTATTAATTTTTATATACTCAATTATTGCCATATTATCTGCGATCTATATTGAAAAAGCTCTTGGGTATTTGCCGTGTAAATTATGTATTTATCAAAGAATTCCCTTTTTAGTAGCGATCTTCATTTGTTTTTTGGGATATAACTATTTTAAATCTGATAGAATATTAATTGCATTAATCATTACATTCGCACTAAGCACTGCTCTTGCGGGTTATCATTTTGGTATAGAAAATGGCATTTTTGATGAATATTCTGGTTGTACAAACACAAATATAGATATCACGAATAAAGAAAAAATAATCAAAAGTCTTGGAATGGTTAAAAATTGTAAAGATGTAGAGTTCAGTATTTTAGGTATCTCTTTATCTGGATTGAATTTTTTAACATCTTTACTAATTGTATTATTTTCGCTAAGAGCTCTTGTTTATGAAAAAAACTAATAAGAGAAAATTAGAAGAATTTATTAGAGTTGATCACGCCGGAGAAAGAGGTGCAATAAAAATTTATGAAGGTCAACTATTAGCACTTAAAACATTCAAAAAAGATCCTGAACTGTTAAAATTAGTAGAAGAAATGAGAGAGCATGAGCAGGAACATAGTGATTTTTTTGAAAATGAAATCAAAGAAAGAAATATAAAACCAACTAAATTTTTACCACTATGGGATCTATTAGGAGTGGGTTTGGGTTTCGGCTCAACGATATTAGGAAAAAAAGCGGCAATGTTGTGCACTGCCTCTGTTGAGGAAGTAATCGATGAACACTACCAAAGTCAGATAGATCAATTACAAGATGATGAAAAAAAACTAAGAGACAAAATTAAAAAATTTAGAGCTGATGAATTAGAACATAAAGATATTGCATATGAACATGGGGCAACAAAAAAAGGATTATATTCAGTAATGGATAAAATTATTAAAACTGGCTCAAAAATTGCTATAAATATCTCTGAAAAAATTTAACTAGGGTCTAATTCCACATCCCAATATAAATAATCCATCCAACTACTGTGGAGAAAATTAGGAGGAAAATTCTTCCCATTTCTATGAAGATCCTCTGTTGTTGGTTGAAAAGGCCATTGATTTAATTTCATTCCTGAATTTTTTAATAATCTTCCACCTTTTTTTACATTGCATGCTGAGCAAGCAGTAACAACATTTTCCCAATCAGTTTTTCCACCTTTTGATCTAGGGAGAAGATGATCAAAAGTTAGTTCTTTATTGCTTCCACAATATTGACAACTAAACTTATCCCTTAAGAAAACATTAAATCTTGTGAAATTTGGATTTGAACGAGGCTTTATAAAAGATTTTAAAGCTATGACACTAGGTAATTGCATAGAGAAAGATGGACTTCTTATCATTCTATCATAATGACTTACAATTGAGACTCTATCTAAGAATACTGATTTGATTGCATCTTGCCATGACCATAGTGATAAAGGATAATAACTTAAAGGTCTATAATCTGCATTAAGAACAAGAGCAGGACATTTTTCAAGTGAAAGATTTTCATTGATCATCAAAGTCATATTTATTTAATATATTATATATTTATATTAATCAATGTAACAAAAAAATTAATTATTTTTAAGAATTAAAATTGTTTTTGATAAATTTTAATGCATTGCTTGAAGCTTCAACTGGTATATGATGGTCGCAATCTTTGATCATTAAAGTATCAATACTTATATCGTTTCGTGTAAAAAAATCTTTTGCCTCTAATAAATTATAAGGTGGAACTATTTCATCTTTTTCACCATGAATTAATAAAGTTTTTGTTTTAGAAACTAATCTTAAACTAAGATCCTCTTTATCTATAATCTTTCCAGAAAATCCAACAATGCAATTAAAGGGATCTTTAGAGGTTAAGCCCAAGTTTATTGACATCATGCACCCCTGACTAAATCCTGATAAACATATCTTTGAATTTTCTAAATTATATTCTGCTTTAACCTCTTCAATGTATTTTCTTAATTTATCTTCGGCTTTTTTTACTTCATTTAAAATATAATTTTTATCATTTGTTTCTAAATCAAACCATTGATAACCTATTGGGTTAATCTTGCATGGCTCATGTCCATTCGGACATAAAAATACTGAATTAGTTAAAAATCTTTTCCAATTCAAAGTTAACATGCTTATATCTTTCCCATCTCCACCATATCCATGAAGTAAAATTACTGCATTTTTAATTTCAGACCCATTTTCAGGTTTTATAATTGTTGATTCAAGGCAAAATGTCATAGATAAGTAATTATGTTTTTTTATTTTAAAAAGAAACTAAAATCAAAGTATGATTTCTGAAATATTTGTTAAAATTGCAGCAATTGTTTTACTTGCAGCTGTGGCAGTTGTCTTAATTCTTGGAATTAGAACTCTTTTTAAGGGAGATAAAGATAAAAAAACATCAAACAAATTAATGCAGCTAAGAGTTTTACTACAATTTGTTGCTATAATTGTGCTTGTAGCATTAGCTTACTTTTATAAGAATTAATTTAACTTATTTAACCAATTTAAAAATTCATCACTGTTAAAATCAATTGAGCCAACAATTCTTGCAAACTCATAACCATCTTTATCAATAAATAGTGTTGTGGGTATTCCTCTTAATTTTAAATTTTTCGCAATTCCAGCGCCATCACCAACAAAGATTTGTAATTCTTCTATTTGTAATTCTTCAAAAAAATTCTTAGATTTACTAATATTTTCTCCACCTATATTTATTGGGATAATTTTTATTTTTTTTTCATCATTACTTATTTGAAGTGTGTTCAAAGATGGCATTTCCTCTTTACATGGTGCACACCATGTTGCCCAAAAATTCAAAATAATTAATTCTGATTTAAAATCTCTCAAATTAACTTTATTTCCAGCCTCATTTAAAAAGTCAAAAAACTTAATTTTTTGTTTTTCCTCATAAATTATTAGATTTTTTATATTAGGCGCTTCTATTGAATATGAAGAACTAAATGATATGAAGTAAAGAAAAATTATTTTAAAGGATATAAATATAAATTTCATAAATTTGTAACTGAATAACATGAGTAAAAATAAAAACAATAAACCAATTTGGGGCACAAGAATTAAGAAAAATGCCTCGACTTTATTTAAAAAAGTTGGTGGTTCGTTACCAGTGGACAAAAGATTATTTAAAGAAGATATAGAAGGATCAATTGCTCATGTAGAAATGCTTCATAGACAAAAAATTATAAATTTCAGAATAAAAAATAAAGTAATTTGGGGATTAAAAAGAATTAAAAATGAAATTGTAAAAAAGAAATTCAATTTTAATTATGATCTAGAGGATATTCATATGAATATAGAAAACAGATTATTTGAGCTTATTGGTGATGATGCTGGATACGTTCATACTGCTAGATCTAGAAATGATCAGGTAATTACCGACCTTAAATTATGGTTGAAAGAGGCAACAAAAAAAATAATAATTTTATTAGATAGTACAAATTCAAATATTCTTAATCTTGCACAAAAAAATGTCAGAACAATAATGCCAGGTTTCACACATTTAAAAAATGCACAACCAATATCCTTAGCACATTATCTACTAGCATATGTTGAAATGTTTAAGAGAGATAAGAAAAAATTTCAGAATAATTTAGAGTTTTTAGATGAAAATCCTTTAGGTGTAGGAGCTTTATCTGGTACCTCTTTTAAAATTGACAGAAACTACACAACAAAAAAACTTAAATTTAAAAAACCAACAAACAACTCTATAGACACTGTATCTGATAGAGATTTTGTTTTAGACTTTTTATATTCTTCTTTGGCTTGTTCTTTACACATTTCTAGAATTGCTGAGGAGCTTATAATTTGGAATTCTGATGCATTCAACATGATAACTTTAAATGATAAGTTAGTAACCGGTTCTTCGATAATGCCACAAAAAAAGAATCCTGACCCATTGGAATATTTGAGAGGAAAAACTGGAATATTCATAGGAAATATCAATTCTATGATTTCAATTTTAAAAGGGTTACCTTTATCATATTTTAAAGACTTACAGGATGACAAAGAAATCGTCTTTAAAACAAATGATCAATTAAAAATATCATTATCATTGTTAAATGATGTAGTAAAAAATTTAATAATAAATAAAAAAAGTATGCTATCTCTTGCAGAAAAAGGATTTACTACAGCTACAGATTTATCTGATTACATTGTAAGAGAGCTTGGTTACCCATTTAGAAAGGCATACATACAAACAGCTAAAATAATTAATTTGGCTGAAAAAAAAAATAAAAAACTTCACGAACTGGAATTAAAAGAAATAAATCAAATTGAGCCAAAACTAACATTAAATGTTTATAAAATACTAGATCTAGAAAACTCGATTAATTCAAAAAAATCTTATGGCGGAACATCTTTTGAGAATGTTAAGAAAATGATAAAAAAAGCAAAAAATGTTTAAAAAAATTTTAATTATTATACTTTGTTTATATTTTGTAATCGCTTGTGGACGTAAAGGTGAACCAGAATATAAATCCGAATTAAATAAGAATATTCAAAAAATATTATGAGATATATAAACAATAAATTTTTTATTGAAGGGAAAAACATTAAGAGTCTCACAAAAAAATTCAATACGCCTCTATACTGCTACTCATATAAAAATTTAAGAGAAAATATAGAGAATTTTAAAAAAGCTTTTAAGGAAATTAAACCTTTAATTTGTTTTTCTGTAAAATCGAATTCTAATATTTCATTATTAAAAGAAATAAAAAAACTTGACCTTGGAGCAGACGTAGTTTCAAAGGGTGAATTATATGCATCACTTAAGGCTGGTATTAATAAAAATAAGATAGTTTTCTCTGGAGTTGGTAAAACAAAAGATGAAATTGAGTACGCTATTAAACAAAAAATACTATTAATAAATTCTGAATCTTTAAGTGAAGTTTTGGAAATTGAAAAAGCTGCAAAAAAACTAAATAAAGTTGTTAATATAGGGTTGAGATTAAATCCAGATACTGATGCGAAGACACTAAAACAAATTTCTACTGGTAAAAGTGAAAATAAATTTGGTGTAGACAAAAAGACATTTGTAAAAATTATTAACTTGATGAAAGATTCAGAATTTTTAAGCATTAAATGTTTGAGTGTTCATATTGGTAGTCAAATCTTAAATCACAAACCCTATGAAAAAATGCTGAATGTTGTTGATAAACTTTTGAGTAATTTAGATTATAAATTTGAGTTTATTGATTTAGGTGGTGGGATGGGAATTAATTATGACAGTAAAATAAAAAAACTCAATTATTTAAAATATAAAAAATCCATAATTAAATTTAAAAATAAACATAATTGTAAAATAATTTTTGAACCCGGAAGATCTATAATTGGAAATGTTGGTGTACTTGCAACTAAAGTAATTTATTTAAAACATAATAATACAAAAACATTTGTAATATTAGATGCAGCAATGAATGATTTGATAAGACCGGCTTTGTATAATGCAAAACATAGAATAGTACCTTCCCTAAGAAATAAGTCGCAATCTAAGAAAATATTAGAATTTGTTGGGCCAATATGCGAATCAACTGATAAATTTTTAACAGCAAAAAAGTTTCAAAATATAAAAGAAAATGATATTATGGTGATTTGCGATGCAGGCGCATATGGTTATTCATTATCATCTAATTATAATCTTAGATTAAGACCTGCTGAAATTTTGATTAAAGGAAATAAAGTACAGATTATTAGAAAAAGACAAAAAATATCAGATATAGTCTAAATTTAAATTTTTAATGAGAAACATCCTATTTAAAAGTGTATTTTTTACTGGATTAATATTCATATGTGTAATTTTTCTTCCATCATTAATACTACCAAAGAAAATAACTCTTTTTGGAGGTAAGCTTTTTGGTTACTGGTCCTCATTATGTTTAAAAATTTTTTACTCAACTAGTATAGTAATTAAAGGTCAAGAAAATATTATTAATGATGAGAACTACTTTATTGCATGCTCTCACCAATCTATGTTTGAAACTTTTTTTTTACAGACAATATTTAATTCACCAATTTTTATTCTAAAAAGAGAACTTTTAAATATTCCAGTATTTGGATGGTATTTAAGAAAAATAGATTCTATATCTGTGAATAGAAATAAAGTTTCTAAAGAAAATCTCAATTTTACTGAAAAAATTAAACAAGTAATGGAAAAAACGAAAAGACCTGTAATAATTTTTCCGCAAGCAACCAGAGTATTACCAGATGAAGTTATCCCTTTCAAAAAGGGAGTTGGGAGAATATATAAAGAACTGAATGTTAAGTGTCAGCCTGTTGCAATTGATTCTGGTAAAGTTTGGCCTAAGTCAGGAAAAATGCAACCCAATAAGACAATCACTGTATCTATATTAAAATCTATTGATATTGGCATAGATGAAAAAGAGTTTTTAAATCTACTAGAAAAGAAAATTTATTCTGAACTTGGTCTATATAATTAGCCTTTCATAGGCATTACAACATAGATACTATCAAAATCAGATGGATCTTTAATTAATGCAGGTGAACCAGAGTCTTTAAGAAAAATTTCAATATTTTCACCTTCTAATTGTGAGGCAATGTCAATTAAGTATCTTGAATTAAAACTTATGTCTAAATCGGCATCAAACTTAACTGATAAGCTTTCTTTTCCATCTCCACTATTAGTATTGTTTACTGAAAGATTTAATACATCTTTTGATAAACCAAATTTAACTCCATCCTTTTTATCTAATGATACAGATGCAACTCTATCAACAGAATTTAAAAAAGATTTTAGGTTTATTTCTAATTTTTTTTGATTTTCTCTTGGAACAACCTGAATATAATTTGGGAATTTGCCATCTATTAATTTAGAAATAAGGATACTATTTTTTATTTCAAATTTAATTTTTGATTTTAAATTTGAAATTTTAACATCACCATCATAGTTTTCCAAAAGCGTGCAAAGTTGAAATACTGTTTTTTTTGGGAGAATAATAGGATCAAAATTTATCTTCTCATTTAGTCTGACCTTTGAAATCGACATTCTATGACTATCAGTGGCAGCAGCTGTTAGAAAAAACTTACCATCTGCTTCTGTTTGATGGATAAAAATTCCTGTCAAATAATGTCTTGTTTCATCATTTGAAACTGAAAATTTACATTTATTTAATAATTTCAAAATTTGTTTTGAACTTATTTTAAATTCATTGTTATTAAAATTTTCGTCAGTTACTGGAAATTCTGAAGCATTTATTGCATTAAGATTAAAAACGGATTTTTCAGAATCTATTTGAAATTTATTTTCTGTTTTTTTAACGAAGTTTATTTTAGTTCCAGATGGAATTTTTCTTACTATATCATACATAATAGAAGACGAGGTAGTAGTTTTTCCTTCTTCAAATATTTTTATATTTGATATTTGATTAACAAAAATCAAATCGAGATCGGTAGCTGTGATTTTCAATTTTGAATTGGTAGCCTCAATTAAGACATTGGACAATATTGGTAGTGTGCTTCTTTTTTCAATTACACCCTGGCAATAACCTAAAGACTCTTGTAGGTCTTTTTGATTGGCGCTAAACTTCATCTTGTTGCTTATATAAAATTTTATTCTTTAAACTATCTATACTCATGTTCAATTCGTTATCATTTTTTTTTAGTTTTTCTATTGTTTTGACCGAATGAATAACGGTTGTATGGTCTCTATTCGCAAATGATCGACCTATCTCTGGTAAAGATTTAGAAGTCAGCATTTTTGCCAAATAAATAGCAGTTTGTCTTGGTCTTACAAGATATCTTGACCTTCTGGGAGAAAGCATTTCATTTTTACTTATTTTAAAATATTTACAGACTATTGTTTGAATATTATCTATATCGACTTTATTTTCTGTTAAATTTAATAGATCCTTTAATATAACTTTTACCTCTGACATTGAAGGAGTTTTCCCATAAATTCTTGAGAAAGATACTATTCTATTAAATGCACCTACAAGTTCTCTGATACTAGTATTAACTTCTGTACTAATAAATTTTATGATTTCGTCACTAATTTTAATACTATTTGGATCATGAATATTGAGATCATCGTTTTTAGATTTTATTATATTGTATCTTAATTCAAAATCGGCATTTTGGATATCAACTACCAGTCCTCCTGAAAATCTGGATTTAATTCTTTCTTGTATTCTAGTTAATTTATTTGGTGGTCTATCTGCTGATACAATAATTTGAGATCCTTTCTCTAGCAAAACATTAAATGTATGAAAAAACTCTTCTTGCATAGCCTCTTTTCCGTTCATAAATTGAATATCATCAATCAAAAAAATGTCTGTATTTCTAAAGTACTCTTTAAACTTTACCATATCATTGGATTTTATCGATTTTACAAATTGATACATAAATCTCTCAGCTGAAATAAACATTACTTTATTTTTTTCTTTCAAACTTAAACCAATTGCATTTAACAAATGTGTCTTGCCCATTCCAACTCCACCATAAATATATAGGGGGTTATAGTGGGCTATATGCTCTGAAACTTTTTTCGCAGCTTCAAAAGCTAGTTTATTACTTTTGCCAAGCAAAAAATTCTCAAAGTTTTTGTTTGGATCAATTCGATTATATTGTAGATATGAATCTTTAATAAAAGAAATCTTTTCATTATCAGATGAATTATCTTGTTTTATATCATTATTATTTTTGCTCTTTATATTTTCATTAATTATGAACTCTATTCGAGATATATCTTTTTTATATGATTTAATTATTTGTAATATTTGATCTAAATATCTTGAGGTTATCCAATCTCTAATGAACCTTGTAGATACAGACAATAAAACATAGTTGTTAAACTCGTCAACCAAATCAATTTTTTTTAGCCAACTATCATAAATCTCAGAACCAAATTTATCTTTCATTTCGTTTTGTAATAATTTCCAATCAATCTTATTAGTATTGTCTGATTTAATGTTAGTGAGATTATTTTTCATTAGAGTCTGTTAAACTCCTATTCATAATTCAATGCAATAAATTTATTTTTATTCTTAAAAAAAAATAAAATTTACAATTGTATAAATTAATAATTGAATCTCTATTCAGATACTTAAATTTAGTAATCTTAAATTTACTTTATTTATTCTTTTTGTCTTGGTGTAAAAAAATTGAAAAATTCTTTTTTTAATTGAAAAAATGATCTTAGGGGTTGTAATTTCTTTAGGTAAACTAAAGGTTGTTATAAGGAATTTATTTTTTTTGTTATTCTAGATATATTTCTTGACGCATTTTGCTTTTTTATCACTCCTGTTTTAGCTATTTTCATCAATTCAGAGTTTAATTTTGGCAGAAAAGCTAAAGCTTCTTTTTTGTCCTTTTTATCAAGAATTAAATTCATTTTCTTTATTGCAGATCTAAACCTACTTTTTCTAGACTTATTTACAGTTGTTTGACGCGATATACGTCTTACTCGTTTAACAGCTGATTTGGTGTTTGCCATAAGCGCGATTTTATATATCGAGAAATTTATACGGTCAATAGAATAATTTTTTATTTTTGACAAATATTACAAAAAAACGATGATCTATTAGTGATAAATTTTTTTATTATTGTTCCTTTGCATCCTGGAGAAAGACAACTCTTATTTTCTCTATTGTATACTTTAAAGTTATCTTGAAAAGATCCATTTTTACCAACTGTATTTTTAAAATCTCTAATACTAGACCCTCCTTTTTTTATTGCTAAATTTAAAATTTTTCTTGAATATTTAATAATATTAATACAATCATCTTTATTTAAAGATTTTGCTTTTTTTTTTGGATTTATTTTACAACTAAATAAAATTTCACTCGCGTAAATATTTCCCAAGCCTGAAACAAATTTTTGATCTAAAAGGAAATTTTTTATATTCTTTTTCTTATTATAAAAATATTTTTTTAAGTAATTAAGATTAAATTTTGCAGAAAATGGTTCGGGACCATAGTTATTTACAAAATTTTCTAAACTATTCTTATTCTCTAATAATTTAAAATATCCAAATCTTCTAGGATCATTATATATAATTTTTATGTTATCAAATTCCAAAAATACATGGTTATGTTTTTTTGGCAAATAAGGACTATGGTAAAAACTTGCATTTGTTTTTTGATTTGAAATATTTTTTCTTAAAAGATGTATGGTGCCAGACATTCCAAGATGAATTAAACAAAATTTTTCATCATTTAAAACCAGTATAATATATTTTGAAAACCTCTTAACTTTTTTTATTAATTTTGATTGAAGTCTTGTCTCAAAACCTTTTTTTATTTTGAACCTTAAATTTCTATTCTTAATACTTACTTTTTTTATTTTTTTTCCTGTTATTGTTCTACTTAGTGACTCTTTAACAACTTCTACTTCTGGCAATTCTGGCATTTATTATTATATTAATTAATATTATTTATTTTATGCAACAATATCTTCAAAATAAAAAAGGTCTAGTCCAAGGCGTGTTTGATAAAGTTTACGATAAATACGATATCATGAATGATTTAATGTCACTTGGGGTTCATAGAATCTGGAAAAGAAATTTAATAAATTGGATGAACCCAGGTAAAAATAAAATTCTAGCAGATGTTGCATGTGGCACAGGTGATATAGCAAAACTTTTTATCGATAATAGTTCAAATAAAAATATAGAATTATTTTGTATTGACCCCAATGAAGGAATGATAAAAAAGGGAAAAAATAGACTATCAAATTACAAAAATATCAAGTGGATTAAGGGTTCGGCAGAGAAATTGCCTTTAAAATCTAATTCATGTGATTATTACACAATCAGTTTTGGTTTAAGAAATACAAAAAATATTAATAAATCCTTAAGTGAAGCGTACAGAGTTTTAAAGTCAGGAGGTAGATTTTTTTGTTTAGAATTTTCAAAAATTCAAAATTTAAACTTAGATTTAGTCTATAAGAGATACTCTAAATTAATTCCAGAAATAGGAAAATTTGTGGTTGGTGAAAAAGAACCTTATGAATATCTAATAAAAAGTATCCAAGAATTTGTTAATCAAGAGGAATTAAAGGGTTTAATGGAGAAAAATAATTTTATTAAATGTGAATATAGAAACTTTTCTGGTGGAATAGTAGCTATTCATTCAGGTTGGAAAATATGATTAAAAAATTATACATACTTTTTAAGCTTGGAAGGAAATTAGCAAAATCTGACGCTTTAAGTATATTCACAAAGTTTCATAATCCACCAATTGGGATAAAAATTTTATTCTATTTGTTGTCTTTATCATTTTCAAAAAAAGATAATTCTTTTGTAAATGAAACCGAAGGTGAAAGATTATCAAACTCCTTGCAATCTATGGGTACAACATTCATTAAATTAGGTCAATTTCTAGCAACTAGACCAGATATAATTGGAGAAAAGTTATCAAAGCAACTAGAGAGTTTACAAGATCGTTTGCCTCCCTTTGAATTATCTAAAGCTAAAGAAATAATCAAAAAAGATCTAGGGGAAGATAATTTTAATTCAATTATAAATCTATCTGAACCAGTGGCAGCAGCATCTATAGCTCAAGTTCACAAAGCGCAAATAAATGATAATGGCACAATTAAAGATGTGGCTATAAAAATTTTACGACCAAATATAAAAAAAATATTCAATGAAGAAATCGATGCTTTGATGCTTTTTGCTTTTTTAACTGAGTCAATTATCAAAAAAACGAAAAGACTTAAATTAGTTGAGGTTGTTTATTTGCTAAAAGAAATAACCAATTTAGAAATGGATTTAAGATTTGAAGCCGCTGCAGCTAATGAGTATTCTGAAAACACTAAGAATGACAGTGGATTTCAAGTTCCTAGAATTTATTGGAATTTTACAAGTGAGAATGTAATGACTTTAGACTGGGTTGAAGGTGTCTCTATAAGAGAAACAGAAGAGTTAGAAAAAAGAAATATAGATACCAAAAAAATTGCATCAGATATTATTCAACATTTTCTAAGACATGCTGTTAGAGATGGTTTTTTTCATGCAGATATGCATCAAGGTAACATTTTTATAAACAATAGTGGTCAAATAGTTCCTATCGATTTTGGTATAATGGGAAGGCTCGATGATTTGAGTAAAAAATTTCTTGCTGAGATTTTATATGGATTTATTAAACGAGATTATAAAAAAGTGGCTGAAGTTCATTTGGCTGCAGGGTTAGTTCCAAAAGAAGTGCCTGTTGATGATCTCGCCCAAGCACTAAGATCAATAGGAGAGCCAATATTTGGTCAGTCAATTAAAGATATATCTGGCGGTAAACTTCTCAAACAACTTTTTGATGTGACAGAAAAATTTAATATGCAAACTCAACCACAGTTACTTATGCTACAGAAAACCATGGTAGTAGTTGAAGGTGTTGCAAGAAGATTGAATCCAGAGACAAACATTTGGGAAACGTCAAGACCTGTTCTCGAAAAATGGCTTAAAGAAACAAAAGATCCTATAACAACATTAAATGAAACCCTAAAAAATTCTGCAGAAGTTATAAAAAGATTACCAGATATGCCGCAAATAATGGATAAAGCAAATCAAGCATTAACATTTCTTGCAAGTGGACAAATTCCACAAAATACTAATACGTATAATGATCTAAATACAAAAAAAAATGAAATGGTAGCTTTCAGAAATCAATCAATCATTGGTTTATTATTACTTGTAATTTTAGGATTAGTAGTATTTTAATCTCGACGATGAATTATTTTGAGAATAAAAAAATACTGTTAATTATATGTGGTGGAATTTCTGCTTACAAAAGTCTTGTGTTAATAAGATTATTTAAGAAAAATGGTGCTCGTGTAAAAACTATATTAACAAAAAATGCAAAAGAATTTGTAACTCCACTGTCTGTTTCGTCTCTTTCTCAAGAAAAAGTTTATGACGATATATTTAGTGCAGAGAACGAAGCTGAGATGGACCATATATCTTTATCAAGATGGGCTGATGCAGTATTAGTTGCACCAATTACAGCTAATACTATATCTAAAGTAGCCTCAGGAAATGCAGAAGATTTGGCGTCTACTGTTTTATTAGCCTCTAACAAACAAATATTTTTAGCACCAGCAATGAATGTAAGAATGTGGGAGCATCCTTCTACTAAAGAAAACATAATAAAATTAAAAAGCTTTGGATACAAAATTATTGGACCAGAGATAGGAGATATGGCATGTGGTGAATATGGAGAAGGAAAAATGACAGAACCAAATGAAATAGTCAATACGCTTAAAAATTATTTTTCTAATTTAGATAAAAATAAAAAATTAAAAGCTTTAGTTACTGCAGGACCAACTAATGAATATATTGATCCTGTAAGATTTATTACAAATAAATCCAGTGGCAAACAAGGATATGAAATAGCCAAATGTCTTAGAGACAATGGATTTGATACGACACTTATTTCTGGAAAGACAAGCATTAAACCTTTGGACGGCGTTAATTTTGTAAGTGTTGAAACTGCTGAAGAGATGTTCAAAGAAAGTTTAAATAATCTACCAACAGATGTAGCTATTTTTTCTGCAGCTGTTTCTGATTTTAAAGTGAAAAATTATAAAAGTACAAAGATTAAAAAGAATGAAGAATTTAACTTAGAGCTAGAAAAAAATATCGATATTTTAAATCATATATCTAATCACAATTCATTAAGACCAAAAATAACAATTGGTTTTGCAGCAGAAACAAACAATCTCTCGACAAATGCAAAAGAGAAGTTGAATGAAAAAAATTGTGACTGGGTAATTGCAAATGATGTCTCAGATCAAACTATAGGATTTGGATCAGATTTTAATAAAATTTCTATATTTTACAAAAATAAACCTGAAGAAAATTTTGAAAAGATGAGCAAATCATTGGTCGCTGAGGAAATAGTCAAAAGAATAATTCAACAGATTAATTAACTTAATGGTTAAAGTCTTAATTAAAAAATTAGACAAGAAAGTTAAACTGCCAGAATATAAAACAACAGGATCATCTGGACTAGATTTGACTGCATTCATTGAAAAGAAAATAGTAATTAAACCGGGCGAAAACGCTTTAGTGCCAACAGGTATATCCATTGCAATACCTGAGGATACCGAAGTTCAGATCAGGCCGCGTTCAGGTTTAGCGGCTAAAAATAATATAAGTGTATTAAATACTCCTGGAACAATTGATAGTGACTATAGAGGAGAAATAAAAGTAATTTTATTTAATCATGGAGATAAAGACTTTACAGTAAATAACAATGATAGAATTGCTCAAATGATACTAATGCCAATTCTAAAAGTAGATTTTGAAACTGTAGAAACTTTGCCTGAGACAATTAGAGGTTCGGGTGGATTTGGATCAACGGGTAAGTGAAAAATTCATTATCTAAACGAAAGCTTGAGAGATACTCTAGACAAATAATACTTAAGGATATTGGTATATTAGGACAAAAGAAAATAATTAATTCAAAAGTTTTAATTGTAGGAATTGGTGGATTAGGTAGTCCAGTTGCAGATTTGTTGGCTAGATGCGGTGTAGGGTATATAGGTGCTATTGATCACGATAAAGTAGATATTTCAAATCTTCAAAGACAAATTTTGTATACTTCAAAAGATGTTGGAAAATTTAAGGTTGATATCTTTAAAAGAAGAATAAAATTAATTAACAGAGATGTAAAAGTCAAAATTTTAAAAGAAAAAGCATCAGAAAAAAATTTAAATAAAATTGTAAAAGATTTCGATATAATTGTAGATGGAACAGATAATTTTAAAACTAAATTTTTAATAAATAAATTTTCATTAAAATATAAAAGAAAATTAATAGTTGGTGCTATTAGCAAATTTGATGGACATATTTTTTCATTCGATTTTAATAATAAATCAAGCCCATGCTTAAAATGTTTTTACCAGTCAGAACCTTCTGATGAAGTTTTAAATTGTGAAAGTGAAGGAATATTAGGAACTACATCAAATATAATTGGGAGTATGCAAGCAAATGAAGTTTTAAAAAACATAATTTCTTCTGATAAAAGTCTTCACTCATCAATTCTGGTGGTTAATCTAAAAAAACTAGAATTTAGAAAAATAAAATTTACTAAAAAAAAGGGTTGCTTGTGCAATTAATCTTCAAGATTTTAATCATAATATTTTTTACCTCGAATGCCATTTCGGAGGATAATGAAAAATTTTTAATGCTTAAAAATGATAAGGTAAACGTAAGATATGGCCCAAGTTTTGATTATCCAATAAAGTATATTTACAAGAAAATAAACTTGCCGGTAAAAGTGATTGATAAAAAAGAAAATTTTAGAAGAATAATTGACAATAAAAAGAATGGTGGGTGGATACACATTTCTCAATTGAAGCAATCAAAATCCTTTATAACTGTATCAAATAAAATTCTATTCAAAAAACCAACTAAATTTTCTAAACCCTTGGCTAAAATAGAAACAGGAAGATTATTGATAGTGAAAAAATGCGAGAGAAATTGGTGCTTAGTAGAAACTAAAAGTTTTAAAGGGTGGGTTGACGAAGAAAATCTTTGGGGAAAAATTAACTAACCCTTTAAGTTATATGTATTTACTAATTATTTTTGTTGGACACAAACGTCTTTGATCACTGGAGCATTTGCACAATCAACACATTTAGTCTTTTGAACTATGCATCCATCATCAAGGACTTCAACATCAACTATTTTATCACACTTGGAACAAGTTGAAGAAATTGTTAATCCACATTTTTTACAATTATAATTTTCTATTTGCATATATTAAAAATTAAATATGAAAAAATTATTTTCAACAAATATCCTTGCGAATAATTATTATTTACGCATTTTTTTTGCGAATAATTATTATTACTACTAATTATCCTTATTAAATTTTTCTTAAATACTTATTGATAATGATTATTATTTACTTTTTGATCTACTTGCCCACCACTTATCTAAAATGAAATACCATATAGAATTGGCAATTGGTTCTACAATTGCATCAGTCAAAGCTATCATAAAAGATACATCAGCAACTATCATCAAAACAGTTATAGCAATTGCAAAATGACCAACTGTATAAACAATTGTTCTTAAAATAGAGCCTCTGTTATTGGAATAAATCTGACCGGCAGCTTTAAAAATACCGTTGGTAACTTCCATTATTCTTTAAACGGGCTTTCAAGAACACAAGCAACTAAGTGAACTCTAGCCTGTTCTCCTCCATTAAAAAAGTTATGATACTTTGTATTGTTAGTAATCCATACATGTCCATCTGCAGGCAAATGTTTTGCAACATTTTCAATGACCATTGAACAACCTGCATTGGTTACTATCGGAATATGTAATCTACACTCTGGATCTTTGTGCCAGCTTAGCGTTGATCTTGGCTCTTTTAATAAAAGCCTTACTCTTCCTAGTTTAAATTTTTTACTAAGAATTTCATAAACCTCTTTAAAATAAGTTTTCTCGAACTCTGGTAGCAACTGAGTATATTTCGATTCATCAATATCAATATCTCTTGAGACTTCTTTTCCTGTCTCATCAGCAATAGTCCAATATCTACCTCTGATATTGTTCCCTTCTATAGAGTCTTTGTTATTTGGAATTTGATTTAGAGGAATTGCACCAAAGTGAGTAACACCTGGCGAATTAAATTTCTTTTTCTTTAAAATTAGATTTAAGTCATTTCGCAATCTATTTATATCAAACTTAATTTCAGGAACTTTATAAAAGTCTTCGAACGATAGTGATGTCATTTTTCCGCTTTCCTTAATACTAGTTTAATCTTAAATCAAATCTATCTGCATTCATCACTTTGACCCATGCGGATACAAAGTCTTTGACAAATTTGTCTGATGAATCTTTGCAAGCATAGACTTCGGCTAATGCTCTTAATTGAGAATTTGAACCAAAAATAAGGTCAACTCTTGAACCTTTCCACTTAGTTTTTTTAGACTTTCTATCTTTACCAACAAAATATTGTTCAGATTTGTCAGTTTCTTTCCAAGTGGTACTCATATCAAGAAGATTTACAAAATAATCTGTTGATAGAGTTCCAGGTTTTTTTGTGAAAACTCCATTTTTAGAACTATCATAGTTTGTATCTAAAACTCTCATTCCTCCTACAAGAACTGTCATCTCTGGTGCCGTTAATCCCATTAATTGTGCCTTATCAATTAATTTTTCCTCAGCTGAAACATTAGATTTACCTTTTTTCATGTAGTTTCTAAAACCATCCGCTTGCGGCTCAAGCAATCCAAATGAATTTACATCTGTCTGGTCTTGTCTGGCATCTCCTCTTCCAGGGTTAAATGGGACTTGAATTTTGTGACCAGCCTTTTTAGCTGCCATTTCAACTCCTACATTTCCACCTAGCACTATAAGATCCGCCATTGAGACTGATTTTTTATTTGTATCAAATCTTTTCTTAATTTTTTGTAGAGCTTTAATAACCTTTGATAGTTTTTTAGGGTTATTAACTTTCCAACTTCTTTGAGGCTCAAGCATAATTCTTGCTCCGTTTGCTCCACCTCTTTTATCAGAACCTCTGTATGTGGAAGCAGATGCCCAGGCTGTAGAAACTAAATCAGACGCGGAGATTTTTGATTTTGAAAGCTTAGATTTCAAATCTCTTATATCTTTTGATTTAAGTTTATATTTTGGTTTATCTATAGGATCTTGCCAAATTAATTGTTCTTTTGGTACTTCGCTACCCAAATAACATGCTCTTGGCCCCATGTCTCTATGAGTAAGCTTAAACCAAGCTCTTGCAAATGCATCTGCAAATTCATCTGGATTTTGAAAAAAATGTTTTGAAATTGGTCCATAACTTTTATCCATTCTCAGAGATAAATCAGTCGTTTGCATCATAGGAGGATGCATTTTGTTTTTATCATGAGCATCCGGTACCATTTTTATTCTCTGACCATTCTTTTTTGGAGTCCATTGGAATGCCCCAGCAGGTCCTCTGGTCAATTCCCATTCATGGTTAAATAAGCAATCAAAGTAACCCATATCCCATTGTGTTGGTGTTTGTGTCCATGCTCCTTCAATACCACTACTTATTGCATGTACACCTTTTCCTGATTTGTAATTACTATTCCAGCCAGTTGCTTGATCTTGAATTCTTGATGCTTCTGGATCAGGTCCTTTATGTGATTCAGGTGCAGCACCATGAGATTTTCCAAAGGTGTGCCCACCCGCAACTAATGCAACAGTTTCATAATCATTCATTGCCATTCGTCCAAATGTTTCTCTAATATCATGAGCCGCTTTTAATGGATCTGGATTAAAATCTGGACCTTGTGGATTTACATAAATTAATCCCATGTGAGAAGCCCCCAATGGTTGTTCAAGATCTCTTTTTCCACTGTATCTTTTAACACCTAACATTTCTTTTTCTGAACCCCAGTAAATATCATCTTCTGGCTCCCAGATATCAGTTCTTCCCGCTCCAAAACCGAAAGTTTTAAAGCCCATTGACTCTAATGCTACATTTCCAACTAGTATAAATAAATCTGCCCAAGAAATTCTTTTTCCATATTTTTGTTTTATTGGCCACAAAAGTAATCTAGCTTTATCTAAATTAACATTATCAGGCCAAGCATTTAACGGTGCAAATCTTTGATTACCTGTTCCAGCTCCCCCTCTACCATCGCCTGTTCTGTATGTACCTGCTGCGTGCCATGCTAATCTAATAAATAAAGGACCATAATGACCGTAATCTGCTGGCCACCAGTCCTGTGAGTCAGTCATTAATTTGTTTAAATCTTTTTTGAGTGCTTTGTAGTTAAGTTTTTTAAATTCTTTAGAATAACTAAATTTTTTCTCCATTGGATTTGATAAATTAGAGTGCTGACTTAAAATTTTCAAATTCAAACTATTTGGCCAAAAATCTCTGTTTGTTTGTCCTCTTCCAGCGCTAAATTTTGCTGGTGTACCTGCACCCGTAAAAGGGCACTTACTTAATTCTGCTGATTTAAATGTTTTACTTTTATGAAATTCCGCACTCATTATTATATGTCTCCTTTAATATTGTAATTATTCTAATTCGTTGTTTATAATTATTCTAAAGAAGATTGTCAATAAGTCAGAATATTTATGATTTAATTTTGGAACTTAGTCTTCTAATTTTACTAAAACTTCAACTGATTTTATTTTTTTTCCAGGTATAGATCTTTGAATTTCTATCGGTCCTACATCCTCATTTTTAAGATCAATAAGCTTTTCTTCTTTCACATCGAAAAAATGGTGGTGATCTGTGACATTTGTATCAAAGTAAGTTTGATTAGAATTAATAGGTATCTCTTTTAAATATCCTTTTTTGTGGAAAGCATGAACTGTATTGTAAACAGTTGCTAATGAAACTTTTTCTCCAGTTTTATCTTTAATTAAATTGAATAAGTCGCTTATTGTGAAATGGAAAGTTTTGTCCCTATTAAATAAAACCTCGCATATATTTATTCTTTGTTTAGTTGGTCTTAAACTAGAGTTTCTTAGTTTTTCAATAAATTCTTGTTTACTAGTCATAAGCAATTTAAAACTATTCTAAACTATTTCTATATTATAATGTATCTAAATCAAGTAATAAGATTACAAAATTATGAAAAAAAGTTCCTTTAATTACGATGAACTTCTTGATTGCGCTAATGGTAAATTATTTGGTCCAGGAAATGCAAAATTACCATCTCCACCAATGCTAATGTTTGATAGAATTACAGAAATTACTGAAAATCAGGGTATTTATAAAAAAGGCTCTATGAAAGCCGAACTTGATATTAAGGATAATTTATGGTTCTTTGATTGTCATTTTAGAGAAGATCCAGTTATGCCAGGTTGTCTTGGTTTAGATGCCATGTGGCAGCTGGTTGGCTTTTTTCTTGGTTGGTTGGGAAATCCAGGGAGAGGGAGAGCATTAGGCGTAAGCACTGTGAAATTCACTGGCGAAGTTCTTAAAAATGTCAAAATGGCAACATATGAAATAGATATGAAAAGAATTCTTGTTAAAGGAGAAACAACCGTAGGTCTTGCAAATGGAATATTGCTTGCTGATGGAAAAAAGATTTATAGTGCTGAAAATCTTAAGGTAGGATTATTTAAATAATGAAAAGAGTAGTTGTAACAGGACTTGGTGTAGTTTCATGTTTAGGAAATAATCAAGATGAGGTTTATCAGTCATTAGTTAATACAAAATCAGGAATAACATTTTCTGAGGAATACAAAGAGCATAATTTAAAAAGCCATGTTCATGGTAAACCTAATATCAAATTAGAAGATTATATTGATAGAAAAGTTATTAGGTTTATGGGTGCTGGATCAGCATATAATTATGTTGCAATGAGTGAAGCAGTTAAAGACTCTGGATTAGAAGAAAATGAGGTTAGTAATATTTCAACAGGTATGGTCATGGGATCTGGAGGACCATCAATTGAAAATGTGATTTTAGCATCAGATAAAACTAGAGAAAAAAATCCAAAAAAAATGGGTCCATTTATAGTTCCAAGAACTATGGCAAGTACTGCTTCTGCCACTCTAGCAGTTCCATTTAAAATAAAAGGCACTAATTACACAATAAGTTCTGCATGCGCCACGAGTGGTCATTGTATTGGTAACGCAATGGAACTTATTCAATTAGGAAAACAAAATATTATTTTTGCAGGTGGCAGTGATGAGGTTCACTTTGCTATGACTGCAATGTTTGATGCAATGACTGCGCTATCATCAAAATATAACGATACCCCTGAAAAAGCTTCAAGACCATATGATAAAACAAGAGATGGTTTTGTGATTGCTGGTGGAGGTGGAGTTCTTGTTTTAGAAGAATACGAACATGCCAAAGCAAGAGGTGCTAAAATATACGCAGAATTAACTGGATATGGAGCAACATCAGATGGCTATGATATGGTTGCACCATCTGGTGAGGGAGCGGTGAGATGTATGAAAATGGCTCTAGCAACTTCAAGAAATAAAATTGACTATATTAATACCCACGGGACATCAACACCTGTAGGAGATATTACAGAATTAAAAGCAGTTGGTGAGGCTTTCCCAAACTATAAACCTAAGATAAGTTCTACAAAATCTTTGTCAGGTCATTCATTAGGTGCAACTTCAGTTCACGAAGCAATATATAGTTTGATAATGATGAAAAACAATTTTATTTCAGCTTCAGCAAATATTTCAGAAATGGATGACGAAGCAAAAAACTATCCAATTGTTACACAAGTTGAAAAAGACGTAAATTTAAATGCAATTATGTCTAACAGCTTTGGTTTTGGTGGAACTAATGCAACATTAGTATTCGAGAAAGTTTAGATCTATGAGTTTAATGAAGGGAAAAAAAGGTCTTATCATGGGCGTTGCCAATGAAAGGTCAATTGCATGGGGTATATCGCAAAAACTAGCAGAAGCTGGAGCAGAGTTAGCTTTTACATATTTGGGTGATGCTTTAAAAAAAAGAGTTGTTCCACTTGCAGAAAAACTAAATTCAAATGTAACATTTAGCTGTGATGTAGAAAAAAAAGAAGAAGTTGTAAAACTTTTTGAAGATGTAAAAAGTCAATGGGGAGAAATCGATTTTGTTGTGCATGCAATTGCATTTTCAGATAAGTCCGAATTATCAGGAGAATATTTAAATACAACTAGAGAAAACTTTTTAAGAAGTATGTTAATATCTTGTTTTTCATTTACTGAAGTTGCCAGAGAGGCATCTAAAATAATGAAGGAAGGTGGCAGTATGATTACTTTGAGTTATGAGGCAAATAAAGCCATACCTAATTATAATGTAATGGGGGTATGTAAAGCTGCACTAGAATCCAGTGTTAAATATCTTGCAAGAGATCTAGGAGCAAAGAATATTAGAGTTAATGCAATAAGTGCTGGACCAATTAAGACTCTAGCAGCTTCTGCTATTGGGGATGCTAAATTTCTTTACAAGTGGAATGCCGATCATTCATTTTTGAAAAGAAATGTAGATAATCTTGATGTTGGAAATTCTACATTATATCTTTTAAGTGATATGGCTGGTGGTGTTACTGGTGAAATTCATTATGTAGATGCTGGTTACAATAAAGTTGGAATGCCAGATCCTAAGAACATCACCTGAAATTAAGTTAAATTATGATGCAACAAATTAGTATTTATCTAACAAGTATTATATTGGGAATTATGCTGTTCTTTTCTTTTGTTGTAGCGCCTGTTACTTTCACTGCTTTAAATGAGGAAAATGCTAGAAAATTTATTAGAAAAATATTTCCTTATTACTATAATGTTAATTTAGCTATTAGTGTTTTAGTTTTAATTTTATTTATAATTCTAAAAATTTTTTCCTTAGATTTTTATTTAATTTTAAGTGTAGCTGCTTTATTTGCAGTGTCAAATTTTGTACTAATGCCACTAATAAATAAGTTCAGAGATGAAAAGCAGGATAAAAAATTTAAACAATCACATTTTATTTCAGTTGTGATAAATTTTGTTCAAATAATTTTGTTGTTAATTGTCTTAATTTAAAAAGAACTAACTATACCTAAGCCAGCAGCTATAAAAACACCTAACCAAATTAAGCCTTTAATAAAAAAAAATGTAAAACTACCAAGTAATAAATACCTTCCATATTTATTTTTCTGTAGTTCAAACTTAAAGTTTTTTAAAAGTTTCATTTTATTATAATTTATTACAATTATTTTCTACTTGATCTTTTCCCACTCTTTCATTCCACCAGCGATATTTTTGACATTTTTAACCCCCATATCCTTCATAGTTTTGGTTGCTAATGTTCCTTGTCCACCGACGCCACAAAAAACTACATATTCTTTGTCAGGATTATTTTTAAACATATCATTTTCTAGAGGACTGCCTTCTGCTAAATAAAATTCTAATAAACCTCTATCTAAATGTATTGCATTACCGATCGTTCCTTTTGAAAAGCTTTCTTTATCTCTAACATCGATAAATTGAACATTTGGGTCATTTAGCTTTTCTTTTGCATTACTAGCGCTGATATTTTCTATCTCATTACTCACACTCATCAAATCCTCAAATTTTTTCATATTTCTCCTATAAATTTATATTACAGCTTGTTTAATTGATAACTTAACTTTTCCTCTATCAAAGCCGATTACTTTAACTTTAACTTCATCACCTTCTTTTACTACATCAGTTACCTTGCCAACTCTCTTATCAGCAAGCTCTGATATGTGAACAAGTCCATCTTGTTTACCTAAGAAATTAACAAATGCACCAAACTCCATAATTTTCATTACTTTTCCATTGTAAATTTTATTCAGCTCAGCTTTAGCAGTTAAGTCTTTAATCATTTGCATAGCTTTATTCCTAGATTCCTCATCTGGAGCAGCTACTGTGACTTCACCTTCGTCATTGATGTCAACTTTGGCACCAGATACCTCAACAATTTCTCTTATAGTTGCTCCACCTTTTCCAATGACTGTAGCAATATCCTTCTTATCTACAGAGATTTTTTCCATTTTAGGTGTATGTTTTCCTACATCTTCTCTTGATTTAGATAAAGCTTTATTCATTTCGCCTAGAATGTGAATTCTTCCATCTTTTGCTTGTTTTAAAGCTTGCTCCATAATTTCAAAGGTTATTCCCGTAATTTTAATATCCATTTGAAGAGATGTTATTCCATCTTTAGTTCCGGCAACTTTAAAGTCCATATCACCTAAGTGATCTTCATCTCCAAGAATATCTGAAAGAACACTAAAGTCATCTCCTTCTTTAATTAATCCCATTGCAATACCAGCAACTGGTTCTTTAATTGGCACCCCTGCATCCATCAAAGCTAAAGATGAACCGCAAACAGTTGCCATAGATGAAGAACCATTTGACTCAGTTATCTCTGATACAATTCTAAATGTGTAGGGAAAACTTTCTTTTGAAGGCAAAGAGGAATTTATTGCTCTCCAAGCTAATTTTCCATGACCTATTTCTCTTCTACCTGTGCCTATTCTACCAGTTTCTCCAACAGAGAAAGGTGGAAAATTATAATGAAGCATAAATCTTTCTTTTTGTAATCCTTCAAGACTTTCTATTTTTTGTTCATCATCAGATGTACCAAGTGTAGTTGTAACTATTGCTTGAGTTTCTCCTCGTGTAAACAAAGCAGAGCCATGAACTCTTGGAAGAATTCCAACTTCACACATGATTGGTCTAACATCTGCAAGACCTCTACCATCAATTCTATTTTTATTTTTTAGAATATCTGTTCTGACAATTCTTTTCTCTAAATTTTTAAGCTGAGAATTTACGTCAAGATCAGTATAATTATCATCTTCTTCATAAAGCTTTTTAGCTTTATCAGTTATTTCAGATATTAAATTTGATCTTTCTTGTTTATCTTTTATTGAAAATGCTTTTTTAAGTTCATCGGTAAACTCACTTTCCAATTTATTTTTTACTTCAGATAAATCTTTTTTCTCAACTAACCAGTCAGGTTTTTTACATTCTTTAGCTAGTTCCTCTATCATTTCGATTACAGGAACAAATCCTTGGTGACCAAACTTAACAGCATTTAACATTTCTTCTTCGGTTAAACCACTTGCCTCAGACTCAACCATTAAAACTGCATCTTTTGTACCTGCTACTACGAGATCAAGTTTTGAATCTTTCAATTGTTCTTTGGTAGGATTAAGAACGTATTCTCCTTTAATAAAACCAACTCTTGAAGCACCAACAGGTCCTAGAAAGGGCATTCCTGAAATTGCCAAGGCTGCAGATGAGGCAATTATTGATAAAATATCTGCTTCATTTTCTTTATCATAAGATATCACTGTTGGCAGTAACTGAACTTCATTTTTAAATTCATCTGGAAACAATGGTCTGATAGGTCTGTCAATTAATCTTGAGATTAATGTTTCACTATCCGTCGGTCTTGCTTCTCTTTTAAAATATCCACCAGGAATTTTACCTGCTGCATAATATTTTTCTTGATAATTTACTGACAATGGAAAGTAATCCATATCAGGATTTACTTTTTTAGCTCCAACTGCTGTTGCTAAAACAACTGTTTCTCCACATTGAGCTATAATTGCTCCATCAGCTTGTCTTGCTATTTTGCCTGTTTCTAAACTTATTTTTTTTCCTGCTACTTCTATTTCTTTTTTTATGACTTTAAACATTTACTTCCTTAAATTTAATTTTGATATCACTTCTTTATAAGACTCGATTTTATTTCTCTTTAAATAGTCTAATAATTTTTTTCTTTTATTTACTGCTCTTAAAAGTCCAACAGATGAGTGTTTATCTTTTTTGAACTGCTTAATGTGCTTTGATAAGTTCTCAATTTTATCTGTTAATTGAGCAACTTGTACTTCTGAAGAACCTGTATCTTTTTCATGGATTGATAGTTCTTTTGCTTTATTCACCATTTTCTATTCCTTATTTATTTGTTTGTTTTATTAAATTTTCAATTTTTTCTGCATAATCAAAAGAGTCATCTTTTACAAAGAATAGTTTAGGTAAAAACTTCATCACTATTTTTTTTGATAAGACTTTTCTTATTACAAATGAAAATTCTTTTAATTTAGAAACAACCTCTTCTGCATCTTTTCCGCCTAAAGGCATTACAAAAATTTTTGCTGTTTTTAGATCTGGAGACATTCTTACCTCTGTCACAGTTATTTCTTTTGTAGATAAATTTGGCAATTTTGCTTCATCTCTTATAAATATCATTCCGAGAGCTTGTTTAATCATTTCACCTACTCTTAACTGTCTCTGTGTGACTGGTTTTCCTAAATAAGTCATTATATTGTTCTTTCTGTTATTTTCGAATTGTATACTTCAATTACGTCTTTTTTCTGGAAATCAACAAAATCCTTTAGTGTTATCCCACATTCTAGTCCTGCTGATACCTGTTTAGTTTGATTTTTTTCTCTAAATATTGACCCTATTTTTCCATTAAATATTATAGCGCCATCTCTAATCACTCTGGCGTTTGAATCTTGTATAATTTCTCCATCAGTTACTTTTGAGCCTGCTACTTTTCCAACTTTTGAAACTTTAAATATTTCAAGTATCTCTGCTGTTCCAATAATTTTTTCATCTACTTCCGGAGTTAATAGACCTGACATTTTGCTTTTTATAAAATCTAAAACTTCATAAATAATATTAAAATTGGATATAGAAATTTTCTCTTGTTCAGCTCTTTTTTTAGCTTCTTTACTGGGTTTTACGTTAAAAGCAATAATTACAGCATTAGATGCTTTTGATAACGCAACATCGGTTTCTGTGACCATTCCTATATCTGATAAAAGTATTTTGGGCTTTACCTCTTCATGTTTAATTTGATTTATTGCATTTTTAATTGCTTCAGATGAACCATGTACATCAGATTTTATAATGATATTAAGCTCCTCTGACGATGCATCTTTAAATGCAGAGTCTTGAGTTACGAAATTTAAAACATTTTTATTTTCTTTTGCTTCTTGTATTCTTCCATCACAAAGAGTTTTTGCCTCTTTTTCACTTTTTAAAACTATGAAATCATCTCCTGATTTTGCCGCTCCGTTAATACCTAATATTTCAATTGGTGTGGCCGGTTCAGCAATATCAATTTGTTTTCCTTGATCATTTATTATAGCTCTGACCTTTCCCCATTTTAATCCACTAACAAAAAAATCACCTTTTCTTAAAGTTCCTGCAGTAACAATTACATTCGCAATTGGCCCTCTTCCAACGTCAATCTTTGACTCTAGAACTATTCCTTTTGCATCAGTATCAAAATCAGTTTTTAGATCTAATATTTCAGCTTGTAAAATAATACTCTCCACCAATTTATCTAAATTTTGATTTGTTTTAGCTGAAATTTCCACCATTAAAGTATCTCCCGATAAATCTTCCGCAATTAATTCATATTCTAAAAGTTGATTTTTAATTTTTTGAGGATCAGCTTCAGGGAGATCACATTTGTTTATTGCTACAACAATTGGTACTTTAGCAGCTTTTGCATGCTTAATTGATTCTACTGTTTGGGGTTTGACACCATCATCAGCTGCAACAACAAGAATAACTATATCGGTTAGTTTTGAACCTCTTGCTCGCATTTCTGTGAATGCTGCGTGACCAGGAGTATCGATAAAAGTTAATTTATTTTTATTATGTGTGATTTGATATGCTCCAATATGCTGCGTAATTCCTCCAAATTCACCAGAAACAACATTGGCTTTTCTTAACACATCTAATACAGAAGTCTTACCATGATCTACATGGCCCATAACAGTTATTATAGGAGCTCTGCTTTTTAAATTTTGTGTTTTTATTTCTTTAATCTTATCTAAAATTTCCTCTGCCTTCTCTTCTTTGACAGGATTATGTCCAAACTCCCTCACTAAATATTCTGCAGTGTCAGAGTCAATTGTGTGATTAATTGTAACTGTTACCCCCATACCCATCAAATGCTTGATAATACTACTTGATTGTTCAGCCATTCTATTTGCCAATTCTCTTATAGTAATTACTTCAGGTATATTTATATCTCTTTTAATAGGTTTATAATTTTCTTTTGTTTCCTCTTTATTTAATAATCTATTTTCTTTTTGCTTTGCTCTTTTTAAAGATGCCAAGCTTCTAGATCTTATGCCAATATCATCTTCACTCAATGCCCTCGAAACAGTAAGTTTTAATTCTCTTCTTTTACCTCCTAATTTATTAGGTTTGTTTTCCTTTTGAACATTTTCACCTTTTAATCTTCTAGTTGCTCTTTGTTCAGCTAATTTTCTTTTTTCAAAATCAGAAGTGATTGGCGAAGTAGGTTTAGAAAAATTTGTTTTTTTTGGTATAAAATTATTTTGTGTTTTATTTTCTGTTAATCTTGCTCCTCTAGAAAAATTTGTTTTACCTCCGAATCTTGGAGATCTTTTCTCTATTACAACTGTATTCTTTGATTGAGATTTTGCTTGTTCAATACTATTAATTGTTTTTTTTGAAGCTCCAGAAATTGATAACTTTAATTTTTTTTTTTCCATTATTCATCTCTCAATCTTTATAAACTATATTTCTTGCGGACATTATTAAATCATCTGCTTCTTTTTTTGAAAGAGCGAAATCTTCCAAATAACCTTTAATTCTTACTCTTTCTCCTTTAACTATATCATATCCACCAGTTAGTTCATCAGATGCTAAGTCTGCAAAATCATTTAATGTTAATATTTTTTGTTCACCTAATGTGACTAACATACCTGGGGTTAAACCTTTGTGATTAATTAGATTATTTTCTAATCCTAAATCTTTAATTCTATTAGCAATTTCCTCTTGATCTCTTTGGTGAAATTCTTTAGATCTCTCAATTAACTCCTTTGCAGTTTCTTCTTCTATACCTTCAATTTTTGTTAATGCCTCGGGATTACTATCTTTTATATCATCTATAGATGAGAATCCTTCAGCAACTAATAACTGCCCTAGCGTTTCATCTAACTCTAAGTTTTTGACAAAGTTGTCTGTCTTTTCTTTAAACTCAATTTGTCTTTTTTCAGAGTCTTCTTGGTCGGTCATAATATTTATTTCATAATTTAATAGCTTTGTCGCTAGTCTTACGTTCTGACCCCTTCTTCCAATTGCTTTACTTAAATTTTCTTCAGTCAAAATTACATCTAATTTTTTTTGCTCGGTGTCAACATTTACTCTTTGTACCTCAGCAGGAGATAATGCATTAGCTACAATCACAGCTGGATCTTCTGACCAATTAACTATATCAATCTTTTCACCCTGCAATTCGTTTACGACAGCCTGTACTCTACTTCCCCTCATACCCACGCATGCTCCTACTGGGTCGAGAGATGTATCTATTGCCTTTACGCAGATTTTTGCTCTACTACCTGGATCTCTAGATGATGATTTTATTTCAATGAGACCATCATAAATTTCAGGAACTTCTTGAATGAATAGTTTTTCCATAAACTTAGGATGAGCTCTTGATAAAAATATTTGTTGTCCCCTTGGTTCTCTTCTTACATCCAAACAATAAGCTTTAACTCTATCACCAGCTTTAATATTTTCTCTAGGAATTAATTCATTTTTTTGTATAATTGACTCTGTTCTTCCCAAGTCAACTATGACATTTCCAAACTCCAATCTTTTTACGATACCACTAAGAATTGTATCTTTCTTGTCTTTAAAGTCATTGAACTGCCGCTCTCTTTCTGCTTCTCTCACATTAAAATTTATAACCTGTTTAGCAGTTTGAGCTGCAATTCTTCCAAAATCAAAAGCTGGTAAAACTTGTAATACAGTGTCTCCAATTTTTTTATCTTTATTATTTAAATCAATTTTTATTGCATCATTTAAAGTAATCTCTAGATTTGAGTTTTCTGGCTTATCTACTATTATCAGTTTTCTAAATATTCCTATATCGCCATTATCTCTATCGATTTTAACTTCAATTTCATTGTCAGCTCCAAATTTTGATTTCGCCGCTTTTGCAATTCCATTTTCCATCGAATCTATTATAAGTTCCTTATCTATAGACTTTTCTAATGCGACTGCCTCTGCTATTCTAAGTAATTCTAATTTATCAGCTCTTCTATTTAACATTTTTACAAACTCTAAAAAAAAATGGGCCGAAGCCCATTTTGAAATTTCAATAATGTGAGTGGAATATATTTATTTTTTTTTAATATTCAACTTTATTTACTTACTAAATACGTTTGATTTATCAGTCTTTTCCCATGAAAATGAACCTTTATCATCAGGAAACCTACCAAAGTGTCCATAAGCGGCTGTTTTTTCATAGATTGGTTTATTTAAACCAAGCATTTCTCTTATTCCTCTTGGACTCAAATCAAAGTTTTCACTTATTAACTTTTCGACATGTTTATTTTTTTCTTCATCGTTTTCAAATAAATCTACATAAATCGACAAGGGTTTTGATACTCCAATCGCATAAGCAAGTTGAATCAAACATTTATTAGAAATTTTGGATGCAACAATATTTTTTGCTAAATATCTCGATGCATAAGCTGCCGATCTATCTACTTTAGTTGGATCTTTTCCTGAAAATGCCCCTCCTCCGTGTGGAGCTGCCCCGCCATATGTATCAACAATAATTTTTCTACCTGTCAAGCCACTATCACCATCAGGACCTCCAATAACAAAATTTCCTGTTGGGTTTACGTAAATCTCCTTTTCATCTAATGAACTTAATAGCTCTTTTGGAATTGATCTTTCAATGTAAGGTTTAACTAAATCTCTAACTTGAGCTTGATTTACATCAGGTGAATGTTGAGTTGATATAACAACTGATCTAACTGATGATGGCTTTCCATCTTTATATTCAACAGTTATTTGGCTTTTTGAATCTGGCTCTATATTTTTTAATTTTCCAGATTTTCTATCTTCTGCCATAAGTCTTAATATTTTATGAGAATAATGTATTGGTGCTGGCATAAGGACATCCGTTTCATTACAAGCATAACCAAACATAATTCCCTGGTCACCCGCACCTTCATCTTTATTACTAGAGGAGTCTACACCCATAGCAATATCTGCAGATTGAGAATGCAAATGACTTTCGACTGATGTTGCTTCTTTCCAAGTAAACCCGTCTTGATCATAACCTATATCTTTGATGCAATATCTTACTTTTTCTATTAAATCCTCTTTTTTAATTTCTGGACCTCTTACTTCACCAGCTAAGACAACTTTATTTGTTGTTGTTAAAGTTTCGCAAGCAACCCTCGATTGAGGTTCAGCAGACAAATATGTATCTACAACCATATCTGAAATTCTATCACAAACTTTATCCGGATGACCTTCGGATACTGACTCGCTAGTAAATAAGTAATCTTTTTTCATTTATTCTCCCTAATTTTTAAAATCACAATGAAAGTAGTATAAATTAGGACAAAATAAAAGAAGATCTTGTTACCGTGTTTAGCAAAATAAGTTTTATCAACACGTTTAATTTTATTAACATCAAAATATCCTTTTTCACTAATTTGTTTAATAATTTGACCTTTGGGATTGACAAAAGCAGATACACCATTGTTTGTAGACCTAATAACATTTTTACCTTCCTCTATTGATCTGAATATCGAGTGAGATAAATGTTGAGCAGGTCCAATAGATTTTCCAAACCAACCATCCTCAGAAATATTTAGTACAAAATCATAGTATTTTTTATTTGGATTGATTTTTCCAGAATAGATAATTTCATAACAAATTAGTGGGATAAATTTAAATTTATCAATGTTCAAAATTTCTCTTTTGTTGTCAGATGAAAATGATTGATATCCGTAGGTTATTTTTTTTAATCCTATTTTTTTAAGAAAGTTTTCAAAAGGTAAAAATTCTCCAAATGGAACAAGTTTATTTTTATTATATTTATACAATAATTCTGCCTCATTATTTAATACTACTAAAGAATTATAAATTTTATTATCTTTAATGCTATTAATTCCCAAAATAACCTTATGATTTACATTAAAATTTTTTTTGAAGATATTTCTAAATAATTTCAGATCTTTAAAATAAATACTACTAATTATACCCTCAGGAAAAATAAATATTTTTTTTTCAGATTTATTTGGATCACTTAAAGTAAATAATTCATCAATATTTTTTTCTGGTATCTGGTTTGTTAAGAATCTTTCAATTGGTATATTTGGAGAAACAACTCGAATAACAGTATCTAATTTATCATATTTTTTTTTTTCGAAATTATTAATATTAAAGTATCCATACAAATAATTTATTACTACAAAAAACAAACCAAAACAAAAAATGATAACTGTTAGTAAACTTTTATTCTTATATAAAAATATTATTGGTAATAAAAAAATAGTTATTGTTAATAAATTTAATGAGTAAGTCCCTATATATGATAAAATTTGTAAAGAAGGCAGGTTATTTGAAATACTAAAGACTATCAGATTCCAAGGAAAACCCCCAAAAATAAAACCTCTTAGAAATTCAATGCCACCAAAAAAAATCGAAAAAATCAAAATTGATGAGAGTTTATTTTTTAAATAAAAAAAGCTACTTAAGAAAGTGACAAAACCATAAAATATTCCCAAAAAAAGAGGAATTAATATTAATGCAAATGGAATAATTAATTTGAAATTTACATCAAATGTCAAAGAGTTTGTAATCCAATAAAGGTTAGAAATAAAATAACCAAATCCAAAAATCCAACCAACAAAAAATGAAATGATTTTTTTATGGGTATAATTTATTAATATATAAAGCAATGTCGGAAGTGTATAAAAATTAATAAATACAAAATTATATGGCGGTAAACTAAATGATGTTATTACACCTAAAAAAAAACATATTAAATATAGATAAGTTTTATTTTGTAGAATAGATTTCAAATTATTTTATTCAATTTTTTAAATATTAAATTTTCTTTTTTCTTCATTAAATAATAATCTTTATTTTTTTTATGATCATGTCCTAAGAGATGCAAATAACCGTGTATCCACATTTTATCTAATTCATGATAAAAACTCGATGATTTTGCTCTTTTATTTATTATTTCAAAAGAAATTGCTATATCTCCTAAATATAATTTATTTTTTAATTTAACTTTTAAAGGAAAAGAAAGTACGTCTGTTGAAACATTTTTATTTCTAAATTTAGAATTTAAATCTTTCATTTTTTTATTATTAGTAAGCATCACAGTAAATTCTTCGTTTTTATTTTTAAAAGTACCAAATTTAGATAATTTGTTTAATTTCTTTTTGAAGTAAATTTCTGGTTTTTTTAATTTTTTCTCCCAAATTTTTTTGTCTAAAACTATGTTGGCTTTAATCATTAATCTGAATTTTTATCAGAATAAGCCTTGACTATCTTAGAAACCAGTGGGTGTCTTACAACATCTGTATGATCAAAATCTACTACAGATATCTCCTTTAGATGACCAAGTAATTTTTTTGATCTATTTAAACCTGACATTGTTTTATTAGGTAAGTCTATTTGGGAAGGATCACCATTAATAACTATTTTGGAATTTTCACCAATTCTTGTTAAGAACATTTTTATTTGAGTATCGGTAGCATTTTGAGCTTCATCAAGAATCGCAAAAGAATTTTTTAAAGTTCTTCCCCTCATAAAAGCAAGTGGTGCAATTTCAATATCTCCAACTTCTATTTTTTTTTGAATTTTTTCAAAATCTAATAAATCATATAACGAATCATAAAGAGGTCTTAAATAAGGGTCAACTTTTTCTCTCATATCTCCTGGTAGAAAACCTAATCTCTCACCAGCTTCTACTGCTGGTCTAGATAAAATAATTCTCTCTATTTTTTTATCCAGCAGCATAGTTAATGCAACCGCAACTGCTAAAAAAGTTTTACCAGTTCCCGCTGGCCCTGCAGAAATAACAATGTCCGACTCTTTCAAAGCTCTTATATAATTTTTTTGCTTCTCTGATCTTGGTATTACAGATTTTTTTGGAGTTTTTATTATGTATTCTACATTTCCACTTTTATTTGTAACTTTCTCATCAATCATAAATTTGTTTACGGAAGACTCTATATCCTTTTTTTCTAATGTTCCATTATTTAAAAATTGATCTACAAGAAATTGAATTGCATTCTTTATTAATTCATTTTTTTCAGGAGTATTTTTTAATAAAATTGAATTTCCTCTAGAGTAAATGCTAGTGTTTGTAATTTTTTCTAATTCTTTTAAATTATTATTAAATTCTCCTAAAACACCTAAAAGTAACTCATTACTTTGAAATACAATACTTAAGGCATTATTTTCTGAATATACGTATTTTAAATCAGGATTAATTTTTGATTTTGCAAAATTTTTCAAATTATGCTGCTTTCATTTCATCTATTATTGTACCAAATAACGAATTTTGATTACTTTTTTCGATATTAACTTTAATTAGTTTACCAATATGACTTTCATTACCATCAAAAATTACTGAATTTAAATATTTATTTCGCCCAAAATATTTGTTTTGGTTTTTAAGTTTATTTTCTACAAGTACCTCTAAAGTTTTACCTTCTAAAGATTTATTTAATTCTATTTGATTACTAAATAATTTTTTTTGAATAGTTATCAGTCTATTTTTGAGTTTATCTTTATCAGTAATCTCTAATTCTGCAGCTTTTGTCCCTGGCCTTGGACTGAAAATAAAAGAGAATGAATTTATAAATTTAATTTTATTAACTAAATTTATGGTTTCTTTAAAATCATTCTCCGTTTCTCCAGGATATCCAATAATAAAGTCACTAGAAAATTTTATGTCAGGATTAATTTTGATTAATTTTTCATAAATATTTAAATAATAATTTACAGTATGCTTTCTGTTCATCATTTTTAATATTCTATCAGAACCACTTTGAATTGGTAAATGAACAAAAGGCATTAATTTTTTTGAATTTTTGTAACATTCAATAAGGTCATCTGTCATATCTCTTGGATGAGAAGTGGTATATCTAATTCTACTTATTTCTTTATATTTGCTAAGTGTGTTAATAAGATCTGAAAGCCGGTATTCTTTGGATCCATCTACATAAGAATATGCATTTACGTTTTGGCCAAGAAAGGTTATTTCTTTAGATCCGTTCTTTATCAATCTCTCAGCTTCATTAATAATGCTTTTGAATGGTCGAGAATATTCTGGTCCTCTAGTATAAGGAACAACACAGAAATGACAGAACTTATCACAACCCTCTTGAATCGTTAAAAAAGATGAAACATTGGTATTGTTATTTTTGATGTTATCGAAGTACCTAAACTTAGAAACCGAGTCAAATTCAGTTTCTTCAACTTTATTTTCTTCCTCAAAACTTCTTAAAAATTTATTTATTTTTTGATAAGATTGAGGACCTATAACTAAATCTATATATTTTTCTCTATCAAGCATCTCAGTATTTTCTGCTTGTGCAACGCAACCTGCAACTACCATTATTGGTTTTTTTTTATCTTTATATAATTTTTTAACTCTTCCTATCTCATGATAAACTTTATCTTTAGCTTTATCTCTAATATGACAAGTGTTTAAAATATAACAATCAGCATCATCTTGATTTTCAGTTTTGTTATAACCTATTGCCCTAACAGCATCATATATCCTTTTGGAGTCATACTCATTCATTTGACAACCAAATGTCTTTATAAAAACCTTCTTGTGCATGAACTATTTTTTTTTGATCCCGTATAGTTCTAATTTATGATCAACTAGTTTGTAGCCATATTTATCAGCGATTTTTTTTTGTAATTCTTCGATCTCTTCATCAACAAATTCTATTATTTCACCAGTTTTAATATCAATTAAGTGATTATGATCATCATTTAGCTCATATCTTGCTTTGCCAGACTTAAAATCATGTTTTGTTAAAATTCCAGCTTCTTCAAAAAGTTTGACTGTTCTATAAACTGTGGCAATACTAATTTTAGAATCTATTTGAGAAACTCTATTATATAATTCATCAACATCTGGGTGGTCAGACTCCCCATATGTTTTTTTAGACTCAGATATTACTCTTGCGATTATCCTTCTTTGATCTGTAAGTTTTACCCCATTTTTTTGGCATTTTTCTTCGATCGTTTCTAGCATAATATATTTTAACTCGAGTAAAGGGGTTTAATCAAATTAATATTTGTAAAATTTTTTTTATCGATCTTTACTAGATGATCTACACCATTTTCAGTTAAGTGTTTACTTAAAAATCCATATAAATCAATATTTTTTGCAAAAGCAATACCTTTAGCAATTGCTATTGAATTTCTAATACTTGAGATTTTGCCAGGACCTTGGTTGACAAATATTTCACTTATTTTATCTAAATTTGAATCATGTTCATTGAGGAAGTTTAAAATTAATACCATTATTTTATCAAAATTTTCTCTACTGTTTATATGGGCGGTAGTATAAGATTCTATATCAGTTATGAGAGAAAATAAAATTTTATCATCTGCAGCGTTAATAACTAAAGTATTCATATTTTTTATTATTTGTTTAAACGTTAAAGCTGAAGTAGTAAATAAAAAATATTTTAAAAATGAACAGGGTGTTTTGGCAATTATGTATCATAGATTTGAAGAAAATAAGTACCCATCAACAAATATAAGATTAGATATATTTAAAAAACATATTAATTTAATAAAAGAAAATAATTTAAATTTTTATAATCCAAGTGAATTTTCAAAAAATTTTAAAAAAGCTAAGGAACAAAAGAGAATTTTACTAACTATTGATGATGCATTCACGTCATTTTATGAAAATGCTTGGCCAATCTTAAAAAAAGAAAAAATTCCATTTATTTTATTTGTTTCAACAGAGTCAGTTGGAAATAAAGGATACATGAACTGGGACCAAATAAAAGAAGTAGAAAAAGAGAACTTTGCGTATATTGGTAATCATTCACATTCACACGATTATTTAACTAAATTTACTTTTCAAAAGTTTGTAAAAGATATTGAGAAATCAATTAAAATTTTTAATAATAAACTAGGTTATAATCCAAGTTTTTTTTCATATCCCTTTGGTGAGTATAATTCAGAGCAGAAAAATTATATTTCAAACAATTTTGAATTTGCGTTTGGTCAACATTCAGGTGTTATTGATTTAAACAAAGATAGATATGAGCTACCAAGATTCCCTATAAATGAAAAATATGGAGAAATAAAAAGATTTAAAGAGGTAATATCTTATTTGCCACTTCAGTATAGAATTATTAAACCTGAAAACAAGTTCATGAATGATGGAGAAAACCCACCTAAAATGACAATAGAATTTTTTAAAGATCAAAAGAATTTAGCAAATATTAATTGTTTTTCAAATGAAGGTTCAAGATGGAGGAAAACAAAAATTGTCTTAATTGATAATATATTAAATATTAATTTTGAAGAAAAATTTATTGAGAGAAGGGGTAGAATTAATTGTTCTTTAAAAGATGAAAATGGGTGGAGATTTTCAGGCTTCCAATTTGTTCAAAATTAAATTAATTTTTTTGTCTTATTACTTGTAGGCATTACATTTACATCATCAAAATCCATAAGGGAATTTTGTTTTATAATTTGTTTTAACACATCAATATATTGTTGTCCTGTCTCCGCGTATTTATCTAAATGATTTACCAACTTTAAACTGTTTAATTTTCCGTCATTATCTCTTTGAATTGCTCTTTCTTTTCTAAACTCGATATAGCTGCTGTGAGTATTTAAATTTCTTTGATATGCTCTCACTGATGCTTTAAGGACTGCAAACTTAGCAACTTTGTGTTTTGCATTTTTATCAACACCCGCAGGTCTAATACCCTCTCCACTCCAAGTCCATTGTCCAAATAATGCATTCCCCTCTTGAGCAAATCTCGATGTTCCCCATCCAGTTTCTTTAGCGGCTTGAGCAATTGTTAAAGAGATAGGTATTTCATCCATTCTAACTTTAAGAGAATAAAAATCTCCATCTTTTAGGCCATATTGTTTAAATTTATCTTTTAACCAGCTCTTTTCTTTTTCTGTGTTAATGTTTTTACTCAATATTCTAAACAATTCTTTTCTATCTAGTCGAATTTTAGCATTTTCTTCTACAATTAGTGGCAAAACTATTTGGATAAATAATCTTTTTCTCTTTTTTGAACTTTCTATACTTTTAATCTCTTTTGGAAGATGGTCAATTTTATTCCCTATATTTACTAATTTAGTCTCTCTTACTTTTTTCAAATCATATTTTGTATCTTTAAACAATTGCTCGATTGTTCTTGCATCAAACCTTATAGAATTTTGACCTTCTTTATCAGTACTAAAAAAATCTATATCAGCAAATATATTTTTGAAATTTAAATTGTTTGTTTTAGTTTCTTTTTCTCCATCAATTATTTTTTTTCTTTTTTCAAGTTCTTGGTCAAAATTTACTCCAGAGTTAGTAATAACTGAATTTTTAAAATAAAGTTTTTTAAGAAGAAACATATTTATTGATGGTAAAGAGAAAAATGAAAATATTAATACAAAACTTATTACTGAAAACTTAAGTATATTTTTTTGAGATCGTTTTTTTTTTCGAATTCTATTTTTTGAAATTTTAACCATCTATGTAATTATATATATTATTGATTAATTATACAGCCAAAACTTCTTTAACTTCAGGAATGTAATGACAAAGTAAGTTTTCTACACCTTTTTTTAGAGTTAAGGTTGAAGATGGACAACCTGAACAACTACCTTTCAATAGAACTTTAACTTTACCCTCTTTGAACTCTTGAAACTTTATATCACCACCATCTCTAGCTACAGCGGGTCTAATTTTAGTTTCTAAAATGCTTATTATTTTTTTTTCAATCTCTGAATAATTTTTATTTTGCTCTTCTTCATCTATTTTATCAATAATACAGGTATTACCATTTGCATAATGTTCATTTACATATGAAATTACAATATGTTGTATGTCTTCCCATTTTTTACTTTCTTCTTTGTTTATTGAAAAAAAATCTTCTCCAAGAAATACCCCTGTCACTCCATTAATTTGTAATAAGTTCTTTATTAATAAATTATTTGTATCTTCAGGACTTAAAATTTCTAAAGGACCATCATTTGAAACTTTCCTACCTGGATTAAATTTTAAAGAATTTGGATTTGGTGTATTTTCTGTCTGTATAAACATAAGTTCTATATAGTGTTTATTTGAAATAATTAAATGATTAAAAACCAACTATTTCTTTGATTTTTTTAACTTTTTTTGAAGATATGTCGTGCGCTTTTTCACCTCCAGTCTTTAATATTTGGTCAATATAAGATTTATCAGATAATAATTTTTTTATCTCTTTTGATATAGGAGATAATGTTGTTACGATTATTTCAGATAGTCTATTTTTTAAGTAGGAAAAGTTTTTTCCTTCAAATTCGTTTAAAGTATTATTAATGTTTTGGTTGTTTAAGCTAGAGTAAATACCAACTAAATTTTCTGCTTCAGGTCTACCTTTAAGTCCATCTTCATTTCCAGGTAAAGTATCATTATCTGTTTTTGCTTTTTTTATTTTATTAATAATTTGATCCTCAGTATCTGTTAAGTTGATCCTGCCGCCTTCGGCAGTGTCCGACTTACTCATTTTCTTGTTGCCATCTTTCAAACTCATTATTCTTGAAAAATGTTTTTGTATAAGAGGCTCGGGAGGTTTTAGGAAATCTGGACATTTGTATTCGTTATTAAATTTTTGAGCTATATCTCTACAAAGTTCTAAGTGCTGTTTTTGATCATCGCCAACTGGCACATGGGTAGCATCATATAAAAGAATATCAGATGCCATTAGAACTGGATAAATATATAAACCAACACTAGCTTTTTCCTTATCTTTTCCAGCTTTCTCCTTAAATTGTGTCATTCTATTAAGCCATCCCATTCTAGCAACACATCCTAAAATCCAAGAACCCTCTGAGTGAGCTGGGACTAAGGATTGATTAAATATTATACTATTTTTTGGATCAATACCGCTTGCAATAAATGCTGCTGCTGTCTCTCTAATATTATTTTTTAACTCTGTTGGATCCTGCATCACTGTTATTGCATGAAGATCCACGACACAAAAGATGCAATTATTGTCTTTATTGTTTTGCAAATCAACAAAATTTTTTATTGCACCTATATAATTACCAAGGTGTAAATTTCCTGTAGGTTGCACTCCGGAAAAAATTTTTTTAGACATAATTTAATACTTTAATTTAATATCAGATATTTTAAAGGCCTTAATGAGTATTGAAAACAATAAATAAGATGTAAAAGTAAATAGAACCAATAATACAATTGCCAAAAATTTATAATTATTTAAATATGTGAAATATTCATTAAAATTACTAATTAATATTCTAAATAACCCTAAGCAAACAAAATTAGCGATTAATATTTTAAAAAGCTGCATAAAAAAAGAATTTTTGAAACTGAAGTAATTTTTGTTTAGAACAAATATCATTAGTAAAAATCCATTTAACCATGATGATATAGTTGTAGCTATTGGTATTATTATAAAACCAAATTTACTGAATAAAGATAAGCTAATGACTATATTGATTATTACGGAAATTAATGAAAAATAAAAAGGGGTTTTGGTATCATTTCTAGCAAATATAAAACTTGAAAATATTTTAATCATTGAAAAAGCAGGAAGACCAATTGAAAAATAAAATAATACAAGAGCTGAATTTTTTATACTTTCTTCATTAAAGGATCCGTATCCAAAAAGTGCAGATACAATTTCTTCAGATGCTATTATTAAAGCAAAAGTTGCAGGTAAACTTAAGAATAAACTCAATTCCAAAGATTTATTTTGTAAATTTTCTAACTTTTTTTTATTTTTACTTTTAACGTATCTACTTAAATTTGGTAAAATAATTGTTCCAATTGCAATTCCTGCAATAGCTAAATTTATTTGATAAATTCTATCAGCATAATACAAATATGAAACTGCACTGGCTTGAAAAGATGCAATAATAGTTCCAACTAATATATTGATTTGAGTAACACCAGATGAAAATATACTTGGTAAAAGTTTACCAAAAAATATTTTTATTTTTTTATCTACTTGAAAAGTAAAACTAAAACTTGGAAAAAAATATTTTTTAATAAAAAAAAATAGGAATATAAATTGTACAATTCCAGCTAATGTTATCGCAAAGCTAAGATAATATACTAAATCTTTGTCAGTCTTTATAATGAGGAAACATATAATTAGTATAATATTTAAAAAAAGCGGAGCTGCAGCTGCAGCTGCAAATTTGTTATGAGAATTTAATATTGCTGAAAAAAAAGAGGCCAAACTTATAAAAATTAGAAAAGGGAAAGTAATTCTTGTTAAATCAATTGCTAGTTTATATTTATTGTCTATATCGGAAAAACCAGGAGCAATTAATTTAACAAAACTGGGCATAAAAATTTCAACCAAAATAGTTAAACTTAAAAGTACTAAAACTAACAAATTGAAAATTGAGCTCGCAAATCTTTGTGCTTTCGCTTTACTAGATATAAGTTCAGCAGTGTAAGAAGGAACAAATGCAGCATTAAAAGTACCTTCTGCAAATAACCTTCTAAAAGTATTTGGTATTCTAAAAGCTACAAAGAACGCATCAGCAATAGGCCCTGATCCAAGATAAATGGCTATAAAAAAGTCTCTTATGTATCCTAAAACTCTACTTAGTATAACAAACAGACTAAATGTGCCTGTTGACTTAATTAAATTCATAAATCATATTAGTAACTTAATCCTTTTGTATATCTAAACAAATAATGAAAAAAAACAAAATTGAACATTATTCAGATAAAGAGGCTCTAGATTTTCATACTAATTACAAATCTGGCAAAATAGAGATTGTTTCGTCTAAGCCTGTAACTACAAAAAGAGATTTGGCCTTAGCTTATTCTCCTGGCGTCGCGGCTCCTGTGAAGGCAATAGCTGATAATCCTGAGTTAGCTTATGATTATACTACCAAAGGAAATTTAGTTGCAGTTATTAGTAATGGATCAGCAATATTAGGACTAGGAAACTTGGGTGCTATAGCTTCAAAACCAGTAATGGAAGGAAAAGCTGTTCTTTTTAAAAGATTTGCAGATATCGACTCAATAGATTTAGAAATAGACACTGAAGATACAAGAGAGATAATTAATTCCATAAAACATATTGCAAAAAGTTTCGGTGGTATAAATCTTGAAGACATTGCTGCTCCAAACTGTTTTATAATTGAGGAAGAATTAAAAAAAATTCTAGATATTCCTGTATTTCATGATGATCAACACGGGACAGCAATAATAACAACTGCTGCACTAATTAATGCAGTTGATATTGCAAAAAAAAACTTAAAAAAAATTAAAATAGTAATTAATGGAGCAGGTGCCGCAGCTATGGCATGTGCAAAATTATTCAGGAGTACTGGTATTCCAAAAAATAATATCAAAATGTTAGATACAAAAGGTGTAATAAATAAAAAGAGGAAAAATATTAACTCTTGGAAAAAAGAGTTTGCAGTAGAGACGAAAGATATAAGTTTGGATGATGCAATGAAGAATGCGGATGTATTTTTAGGATTATCTGCAGCTGGTGTAGTAAAGAAAAGTATGGTTAAAAAAATGGCAAAAAATCCAATTATATTTGCCTGCGCAAATCCAGATCCTGAAATAAAACCGGAAGAAATAGAAGAGGTGAGAGATGACGCAATTATAGCAACAGGTAGATCTGATTATCCAAATCAAGTTAATAATTTAATCGGATTTCCATACATATTTAGAGGAGCATTAGATGTTAGAGCAAAAACCATTAATGAAGAAATGAAAGTTGCTGCAGCCAATGCTATTGCTTCACTTGCAAGAGAATTTGTACCCGACGAAGTTGCAGCCGCAATGGGTGGTGAAAGACCTAATTATGGAAAAAAATATATTATTCCATCTACTTTTGATCCAAGGCTAATAAGTGTAATACCAGTAGCTGTAGCAAAAGCTGCTATTAAGTCTGGTGTTGCTAGAAAAAAAATAGAAAATTTTGAGCAATATTCCGAGCAATTAAAACAAAGACTTGATCCATCAGTAACGATTATGCAAGGAATAAATAATCAAATTAAAAAAACAAATAAAAAAGTTGTTTTTGCAGACGGTGAAGATGAAAATACACTAAAAGCTGCGATAGCATTTAAAAATAGTGGGTTAGGTACACCTATTTTGGTAGCTAAAGAAAAAGTAGTTAAGGAAAAACTTAAAGAGATTGGTTACGGAGAGAACTTTGATATTGAAATTGTAAACTCTACTTTAGGCGACAAAAGAAAAAAATATGTAAATTACTTATTTAAAAAGCTTCAGAGAAAAGAAGGTCTTCTAGAAAGAGATTGTGATAAAATGGTAAGAAATGATAGAGTAATTTGGGGGTCATGTATGGTAGCTTGTGGAGATGCTGATGCAATGGTCACAGGAAACTCAAGAAGATATGGCCAATCACTTGATAAAGTAAAAAAAGTTATAGATGCCAGACCTGGGGAAATTATGTTTGGATTAAACATGATTGTTAATAAAGGCAAAACGGTATTTATCGCAGATACAAGTGTTCATGAATATCCAACATCTGAACAGCTTTCTGAAATAGCAATTTCTGCATCTAGAGTTGCAAAATTATTTGGTTTTGAGCCAAAAGTTGCTTTTCTTTCACACTCAACATTCGGCCAACCAATTACAGCTAGAACTAAACACATAAGAGATGCAGTAGAAATTTTAAAAAATAAAAAGGTTAACTTTAAGTTTGATGGTGACATGCAGCCTGATGTAGCCTTAAGTGATGAATATAAGGACCTTTATCCATTCTCTGAGATTGTTGGTAATGCAAATATATTAATTATGCCTGGACAACACAGCGCAGCTATAACTTATAAAATAATGAAAACATTGGGTGGAGCTAAAGTTATAGGACCACTATTAATTGGTTTAGGCCAGGCGATTGAAATTGCACCTTTAAGATCATCGACATCTGACATATTAAATTTAGCGTCTGTTGCTGCATATTCAGCGGGTGTTATTAATTATGAAAAAATAAATTAGTTTTTTACTACTCTAAGGTCCTCTACTAAAAAAATACTCGTAACAACATCTTCGACATCTAAGACTTGCTTGGCTTCATTTAAAACTTCAGCTCTTTCTTCTTCATTTTGGGAAATTCCATAAATGTAAATAATTTTCTTGTAAGTATCGATATCATAATTTGCAGATTTAATTTTTTTGTTCGTTATTAGGGAAGTTCTTAGCTGAGAAGTGATTAACACGTCCTTAGCAGTTTGCTTAAAGTTAAATTCTTCTTTAATTTTCAAATCATTTTTAACTGATCTTGCACCCTTAATCTCCCATCCCAACTTGGTTATTTTAAACTTTTCCTCTACTGTATCCACTTTTCCTGTAATAAATATTCTTCCATCTAAAACTTTGGTCTTTACTTTTAATAAATAACTACGATTAATTAAAATTAGCTTTGCCCTTAAATTTTTTTGCATTATTGAGTCATCTATTTGTGTTCCAATAGTTCTTGGATCCATTGCAACTGAAACTCCTGTGCCTAAAACTCCAGTGGATGAATATCCAACACATCCTGAAATAAATATGAAAGTTGATATCAATATAACTTTTTTAAATTTCATTTTTTTTTTTCAAACAAAAATCATAAACAATTTTTTTTGATATATTATTTTCCTTGCAAATTTTTGTTGTAATATCCTTAATCGACATTTTTTTTAATAGTTCAACTATTTTTTTTTTAACTGATTCTTCAATTACTGTTAACCTATTTTCTAAATTTAAATTTTCTGATATGACTACTGTAATCTCACCTTTTTCTGATATGTTAATATTATCTAAGTTTTTAACCTTATCTCTAATATATTCTTCATGAAATTTTGTCATTTCCCTAGTAATTAAAATATCTCTATCATTAAAATATTTTTGGATCTGAGATGTTATTTTTTTTATTTTTTTTGGTGAAATAAAAAAAACAAGTGAGCAATTCAAATTAGATACTTTTTGAAAAAGTTGATCAATTTGCAACTTTTTATCTGGTAAAAAACCACAAAAATAAAAATCATTCGAAAAACCACTTATAGAAACAGCCGCTGTAGCAGCAGACGATCCTGGAACTGGAAATATATCGATTTTATTCTTGATGCATTCATTTATCAAAATTCCACCTGGATCTGAAATCGTCGGAGTACCCGCATCTGAAATTATAGAAATTATTTTATTTTCTTTTAATAAATTTAATATTTTTTTGATATTTTTTTTCTCATTAAATTTATGATTTGATAACAATTTTGTATTAATATTGAATCTTGATAATAGTTTAGTTGAAACCCTTGTGTCTTCTGACAAAATCAAGTCTGATTTATTAAGTATGTATATAGCCCTAAAAGTGATATCACCTAAATTTCCTATTGGTGTAGAAACACAATATAGCCCAGGTTTTAAACTATCATTTAATTCAATATTATACATTTAATGACGATGAAAAAATTATATATCATAATTTTAAAAGTTTTTCTTATTATCGTTTTCTCACATCTTAAAGCAATTTCAGATGATAAAATTAAAATAGGTTTAATTGTACCTTTATCAGGCGAGTATTCATATATTGGCAATTCAATTATAAAATCTACAAGAATGGCGTTAAATAAAATAAATGATGACAGAATAACAGTAATACCTAAAGATACCAAAGCAAACCCAATTGATGCACTAAGAGCATCAAAAGAGCTTTACAATAGTGGTATAAAAATAATTATTGGACCAGTATTCAATGAAAGTAATAAATATTTAGATGAATTAAACGAAGTAACATTCTTATCTTTTACTAACAAAATTAGAAATAATCCAGAAAATGTAATTTCTGCAGGAGTAAATGCAATATCACAAATAAATACAATTAAAAAATATTTAATTGAAAATAATTTGAAAAATACAATATTTTTGGTTCCTGAAACTGAGTATAAAAGGGAAATTGAAGAAGCTATTGAGAAATCTAATTTAATATTAAAAGAAAAATTTACTTATAGCAAAGACCCAACATTACTAACAAAACAAATAGAAGATTTAACAAGATATCAACAAAGAAAACAAAATTTAGAAAACGAAATAAAAAGAATAGAAAATTCAAACGCTTTTAATAAAAAGAAGAAAATAGATGAATTAAATAGAAAAGACACTTTAGGTTTCATTAATTTTGATTCAGTAATCATTGCTGATTTTAGTGAAAGTCTGAAAAGTGTTGCCACATCATTATTATATACCGATGTATCTTCAGAAAGAATAAAATACATTACATTGAATCAATGGTTTGATGAAAGTCTATTGAAAGAAACTTCATTGCATCCAATATATTTCCCATCAATAAATAAAAATAATTTTGAAATATTCCAAAAAGAATATATTCAAAACTTTAAAAATTCACCAAATCAAATTTCTTTTTTAAGTTATGATCTAATAGGGTTGTTATATTATCTGTTAATAAATAATGATTTTAAGATAAATGAAAATTTATTTAT
>CACLYQ010000006.1 GCA_902611175.1 uncultured Pelagibacteraceae bacterium | reverse complement strand
TTTTCTTTCAAATTTAGTTTTAATTTATTAGCAATTGATAAATTAATACAAAAATTTTTTCAAACTATAGAATTTAGATTAATTCGTTTTAAAGAAATAAGAGCTGAGGAAAAAAGACAAATTAAACTAGAGAAAATTGAGCAAGCAGAAAAAGAAAAAATTGAAATTGAAAAACAGAAGAAAGCAGATGAAGCTGCCTTTCTAAAAGAAAAAGAAATTCAATTAAAACAAGAACAAAAATTAGAAAGAGAAAGAGCAAAAGATATAAAATTATTCTTAAGAAAAGAACAGGCTATATTAAGAAAAGAGCAGGCGGAGAGACAAAAGAAATTTTTACAAGAATTAAAATTAGAAAAGCAAATAGAAAAGTTTAGAATAAGAGAGGTAAAAGAACTAGAACAACTTGAAAAATTAGCTTTAAGAGAAAAGAGAGAGGATTATTCAGGATTACAAGAGCGTATCGAAAAACTAAAATTAAAATATCAACAAATAAGAGATCAGAAAATAAGAGAACGAGTCGAGGCGCTTGGTGTAGAAACACAAGAAGGAGACGATAGAGCAAAATTACTTCAAAGAGAAAGGGAGTATACTTTAGCTAGGCAAAAAATTGAGTTTGCACTTGAAAGCTTCTATAGAAGTGCGAATAGTTTAGTTTTTCAACTTAACAAAAGATATATAACTAAACATATGTCTATCTTGAGATGCATAGACAGAAGATTCGAAACTGGAGAGATATTTATAAAATGGGATGAGACAATTGATGATGAGTGGTTAATACTAATTTATATTAAAAATAATTCTCCAGATGAAGGTATAGTAATTGAAGATAAAACAAATGAAGAAAAAAATATTTCACATGAATTTAAACCAAGTGAAATTTTTAAAGCCTCAGATTTAATGGTAGATTCATTAACCCAGCTGATTGCAAAAAAAAGATCTAAGAACAATTAAATTTGTTGGTCTTTGATAATTTTTTCTATTAACTTTATATTTTCTCCACTTTTGATTAATGGATAAATAGATTTCGCTTTTCTCAAGTCATCAACTGCTTTTTCATATTCCTTTAAGCTTAAGTATATTTGCGCTCGTCCTGATAATGCTCCAAAATGTCTTGGCTCTAGATCTAAAACTTTTTCAATATCATCTAACGATTTCTCATAATCCCCTAATATAAATAGTAATGTTGCTCTCTTATTCCAACCCTCCGCCCATTTTGGGTCCTCATTAATCACGTCTGTAAATAGTTTTAATGCCATTCTATACTGCTGATGATACATGGAATAAGTTCCGTTCTCTAATTTGTTCGTTAGATAATCATTGTTTGGGTGTCTTGTCCATTTATTCCAAATTTGATCCTCTAGCTTTTCTGCTTGTTGTAAATTATTTGCGTTAAGCAATTCTTTAAACAATATATTTAAATTGTCTGAATACACATTATTTGTACTTACAAATAAAAATATAATTATAAAACATATATGTTTTTTAATCACTGACATATACAGATACTCCTCTAGAATTAATGTCTACATCAAATTTTTTATGCAATGGTGGAAAAGCTCTTTGAGAACAATCTAGTCTATCACAAGTTCTACATGAAACCCCTACAGGTATCTCTGATTTTTTATCATTCAAATCTAAGTTTTCCGTATAAATAAAATCTCTTGCATATTTGGCTTCACATCCAAGTCCAATAGATAACATACTTTTTTTTTGTCCATATCTTCCTATACCTTTTTCAACAGTTCTTGCTATACATACATACTTTTCGCCATTAGTCATTTTACTTACTGCAGCCTGTATAACACCAGGTCTAGAAAAAGCCGAATATACATTCCATCGAGGACAAGCACCACCATAACGTGGTATTTCTATACCTGACAATGAAAATCTTTTTGAAATATTACCAGCTACATCAACTCTCAAAAAATGAAATGGAACCCCAGGTAATTTTGGATCATTCAAACATGTTACTCTATGTGTGACTTGTTCGAACGAAGTTGCAAAAGTATTTTGCAATAACTCTAAATCATATTTAAGTTTTTTACATTCAGAATGAAATAATTTGTAGGGCATTAAAATTGCCGCACCACAATAATTTAATAAAGCAACTATCGTTAATTTTTTCGATTCTTCATTTGGATAATTAAAAGTATCAAGATAAGAATTTATTATGTCACTAGCCCCCTCTTGTGCAATTTGAGCTGCAGCATGTAATTTCTTTGTTTCCAAAGACAAATAATCAGACAATAGCAACTTTTTATTTTTTTTATCATAAATTTTTGAAAAGGGTTTTCCTTCCTCAGGAATTATATCTTGTACTTCAATTTTATACTCTGATTTTAAATAATCACATAAAGCAATATATCTTGTTCTATTATTTTGTTTTATTTGCTCAAAGATTTGATTTGCAAATTCCTCTAGTTTTGGAAAAAAATTTCTATTTTCTTGCAAAAAATCTGAAATTACTTCTCCAGGAAATGAGTTTTTTCTATTATCTACAATTTTTCCTGAAAGCTTTTCAATTTTGTTAACCAATTCATGATCTTTTTTTTTCAAAATGTCTCCTAATCTTATTAGAGCTTTACCAATTTTTGGATTACTATTTGCAAGATCTTTAACTTCTGGACCAACTATATCCAAATCTTCAAAAAGTTGATCATCGAGCAATTCTGAAATTGTGTTAACCATATTGATATCTGATTTATTTGTTAGATCGCTAATGTTGATGCTTAACTCCTCACAAATTTTTAAAAGTAATTCACCATCAATTTTTCTTTTACCTCCCTCGATTAAAGCTAAATAACTTGGTGAAATGTTAAGTTGCGAGGCTAGTTTGTTTGCCTGCATACCTAACTGTCTTCTAAAAGCTTTTATTTTTGGACCAATGTTTAATTCTACTTGACTCATTTACTATTTGTAAACTTTGTAAATTATTATTTACAAAAAATTTATTGTATTTACTAGACTTTTAACATTTTTTGTGGATTTTGTAAATATTGTAAATTATAAAGTTTACATGGACAAAAAAACTATAAAAAACATTGAAACTAGTTCTCAAACTACAAATCACCAAGAGCACCAAGAGCATAGAAGCAGAGGGGTTTATTTAAGAGATGACCACTGCGATTGGGGATCAAGTGGAATGAATGAGTTTACAGAAGAATATAACGAAAAGTAAAAGGAATTAGTTTTTAAGGAGGAGTAATGTCAGCCGAGAAAATCTCGTACGAGTTGAAAAGATTTGCAGGAATACAAAGGGATTATAAGCCAGAAGAAGTAGAAAGGTTAAGAGGATCTATTAAAATTGAGTATTCAATGTGTAAACAGCAATCTCAAAAGCTCTGGAGATTGTTAAATACAGAGCCATATGTAAACACACTTGGGTCTTTGTCGGGAAATCAAGCCGTTCAACATGCAAAAGCAGGTTTAAAAGCGATCTATTTAAGTGGTTGGCAAGTTGCAGCAGACGCAAACAGTGCTGGTGAAATGTATCCTGATCAATCTTTATATCCTTACGACAGCGCACCTAAATTAGTTGAGTCTATGAATAATTCTTTAATTAGAGCTGATCAAATTCAGCATATGGAAATAGCAGATGGAGATATGAAAAGCAGCGAAAGAACTGATTACATGTTGCCAATTATTGCAGATGGCGAAGCAGGATTTGGTGGGCCGTTAAATGTATTTGAGCTAACGAAAAAATTTATAAAAGCTGGCGCAGCCGGAGTTCATTTTGAAGACCAACTAGCTAGTGAAAAAAAATGTGGACATATGGGTGGTAAGGTACTTGTTCCTACTGGAACCATGGTCCGAAATCTAAAAGCAGCAAGATTGGCAGCTGATATTGCCGACGTTCCTCTCATTATTCTTGCAAGAACAGATGCCAACGCTGCGAAACTAATAACAAACGATTTTGATGAAAATGACAAACCGTTTTTAACAGGAGAAAGATCACCTGAAGGCTTCTATTATGTAAAAGATGGTATTGATCAAGCAATCTCAAGAGGGTTAGCTTATGCACCTTACGCGGATTTAATATGGTGTGAAACTGCAACACCTAATTTAGAAGAAGCAAAAAAGTTTGCTGATGCAATACATGCAAAATTTCCTGGCAAGATGTTAGCTTATAATTGTTCTCCGTCATTTAATTGGAAGAAACATTTATCTGATGATGAGATTGCAACATTTCAAACTAAAATTGGAATGATGGGGTATAAATTTCAATTTATAACTTTAGCAGGTTTCCATACGCAAAATATTGCTATTTTTGAGCTAGCAGAAAAATATAAAAAGGAAGGGATGACTGCTTACTCTAGAATACAACAAAATGAATTTGCTAGAGAAAAAGATGGATATACCAGTGTTAAACACCAACGAGAAGTTGGTACTTCTTATTTTGATGCAGTTTCCAATACAATAAGCTCTGGAAAGAGCTCCACAACAGCAATGGAAGGCTCAACAGAATCTGAGCAATTTTAATTACTCTTTAGCTTTTGAATTTGATCCCAGGCTGAATTAATAGCTCTCATTTTCTTTTTACTTTCCTCAATAACTTCCCGAGGAACTCCTTTACTTAGTAGTAAATCTGGATGATGTTCTTTACTTAATTTTAAATATCTTTTTCTAATATCTGTAAGATTGTCATCGGGTTTACTCTCTAATACCACATATGGATTGAGTTTATCTGATGATTTCCTACCCTCAACTATTCCATTGAACTGGGCATCACTAAGACCAAATAATTGGGAAACATGTTGTATCATTCTAAATTCTTGATCACTTATATTTCCATCAGCTTCTGCAATATAAAATAATATATTAATGACTTCTTCCAACACATTTATATTTCCTTGATAGATCTGAGCTATTTGTTTAGCATATGGTTCGTAACCAGTGCTTTCTTCTTTAGCTTTATTAAAAATTTTTCCAACTTGATCTAATTCATGTTCTGGAATTTTGAGTTTATCTTTTACCGCTATTAACTCCTCTCTACTAACCTGACCATCTGCTTTACTCAGTTTAGCTGATAAAACTATAAGAGCTAATGCAAAAACTTGTTGAGGTTGTGCAAAAGATTTAAATGATGATCTTGATCTTGATACTTTTCCACCAATTAAGGAACCTAATAGCATTCCAAACGGCCCTCCCAAAGAAAAACCGATCATCCCACCAATTAAACTTCCCCAGATAGACATATAAAAAAAATTTAATATAATTTAATATATTTATGTTCTCAACTTTTTTAGCATTAACATTTTTGTTTTTAATGTTCATGTGGTCATTGGCTTGGGTAAATTATTACAATAAACTAGATAAAAGATTTGGTTCATCTTTATGGAGATGGAGTTATGATTATCCAGTACAAGGTGATAGAGATATTTCTTTTCTCGATGATAAAAAATTTGTTATTTTAAGAAGAAAGAGAAATAGAGCAGTTACAGTTATGTATTTTATTTTATTTTTCTCTTTTTTTATATTTTTATCTTTTCTAACCCAGATTTTATACGCTATTCAACATTAGTTTAGTTGGTGTCTATTTTTTAAATACAAAAAGAACGCTACAATTTCATATCCGACATAAAATAATTGGTAAATAACTGGGAGTTTAAAAAATTTATAAAGAAACTTGTATTTTGGAATACTTTTCCAAACAAGTAAAAAAGCATCAATACCAACATAGATTTTTCCATCTTGTTCTACATGAAGTCTTCTTAGAAGCTCTTTATCAGTTTTTTTTGTTTCTAATTCAGCATTTTTATTTTTAGTAATGTCTATCCAATTCAAATTTTCTATGTTTTCTTTTTTATAAATATTAATTTCTGCTCTGCAGATTTTGCATGAATTGTTAAAAAAAACCTTCATTATCAAACTATATTTGAATATTTTATTTTTACAAATGTGCCAAATAAGCAGTTGATATATTAATAATCACTACTACATTCTTCAAATGTCGAATTTCTTCAAAAATACAGATATAGATACATCACAAGCTGAAGCAATTGTTACCAAAACCTTAAAAAATTGTGACGACGGAGAATTATATTTAGAAAATCATAAATCAGAGTCTATTGTTTTAGATGATAATAAAATAAAGAGCTCAACTTATAACTCTGATCAAGGATATGGTTTCAGAGCTGTAACAGGAGAAGTTGTTGCCTACTCTCATTCTAACGATATTTCAAAGGAGTCATTAAGAAAATCAAGTGAGAATTTAAAAGATACGTTAAAGTCAAAAAAAGGAACCTATAATCATGAAATTCCTAAAACTAATAGCAAATATTACGAAAACATTAATCCTATTGAAAGCAAGACCTTCGACTCAAAGATAGATTTGCTGAACAGTGTTAATAACTATTTAAGATCAAAAGGCTCAATTGTAAATCAAGTAACTGCAAATTTTTTAGGTGAACATAAATCGATAGAAATTATTAGATCTGATAATCAAGTTTTGAAAGATGATAGACCATTAGTCAGATTCAACGTTTCCGTAGTATTAGAGAAAGATGGAAAAAAAGAAACAGGTGTTTATGGAGTTGGAGGAAGACAAAGTTATGATGATTATCTAAAAGATGGAAGCTGGAAAGATGTTTGTGATGAAGCTTTTAGAATTGCCAATGTCAATTTAGAGAGCAAACCAGCGCCAGCAGGAGAAATGAAAGTTGTTTTAGGTCCAGGATGGCCGGCAATTTTAATTCACGAAGCAATCGGACATGGTCTTGAGGGAGATTTTAATAGAAAAAAAACATCAGCTTTTCATAATTTAATGGGGCAGCAAGTAGCTAGCGAAGGAGTTACAATTGTAGATGACGGCACCTTACATCAAAGAAGAGGAAGTTTGACGATAGACGATGAAGGAACGCCTACTGAAAATACAGTTTTGATAGAAAATGGAATTTTAAAAAATTATATGCAAGACCGTTTAAACGCTCGTTTGATGGGAACTAAGTCAACAGGTAGCGGAAGAAGAGAAAGTTATAAACATGTGGTTTTACCAAGAATGAGAAATACAATGATGTTGTCAGGTAAATATTCGCAAGATGAAATGATAAGTTCAGTTGATAAAGGTATTTTCGCTGTAAGTTTTGGAGGAGGACAAGTAGACATAACTTCAGGAAAATTTGTATTTAACTGCACAGAAGCATACGAAATCAATAACGGTAAAATTGGATCACCAATCAAAGGTGCTACATTAATTGGAGATGGGCCATCAATTTTAAAAGAAGTTTCATTAGTGGGTAATGATATGAAATTAGATCCAGGTATTGGAACATGTGGGAAAGCTGGACAAGGTGTTCCTGTAGGAGTAGCTCAGCCATCAATTCTAATAAATAAGATGACTGTTGGTGGAACAAAACTTTAATCTAAATGATAAGGGAACAGGAATTTTTAAAAGATATAGCTTCTTATTGTATTGAAAACTCAAAAAAACTAGGAGCCACAGATGTGGGTGTAAAAGTAATTCACTCTGTCTCAGAAAATGTTAGCTTTAGAAACAAAAAATTAGACGAGTCAAATAGAGCAGATAGTTTTGCTGTCAATTTAACTACTTATATAGAGAAAAAAAAATCAAGCATTAATTCATCAGATTTATCTAAATCAAACTTAGAAAAACTAATAGAACGTTGCATTGACGCTACAAAAATCACTCCATCAGATGAAAATAATTCGTTACCAGATAAAGATTTAATGTCTAAAGAGATAAGAGACCTTAATCTCTATGATGAAACACATTATCCAAATGATAAAAAGATTGAATTTTTAAAAAAAGTTGAAGTGACAGCGTCAACGGACGAAAAAATAGTTAATACCGAAGCTGGTTTTACCGAAAATAAAAATAATTTTATACTCGCAAACAGTAATGGTTTTTTAGGTGGTTACAAAACCTCAAATTTTTCATCTTCATGTGTAGCTGTATCAACAATTAATGGTGCAATGGAAAGAGATTACGAGTTCAGTAGCACAAGATTCTTGCAAGATATGATGAAACCAGAAGAAATTGGAAAAATAGCTGCCGATAAAGCAATAAAAAAGTTAGGTCCAAAAAAAATTAAGAGTGAAAAAATTGGCGTTATATTCGATAAAAGAATTTCCAAAAGTATATTAAGTACACTAGCAAGTGCAATTAGTGCGAGTGCTATTGCAAGAGGAACTTCTTTTTTAAAAGATCAAATCAATTCTGAAGTTTTTCCAAAATCAATTAATATTATCGATGATCCAAAAATTGAAAAAGCATTAGGCTCCCAAAACTTTGATAGCGAAGGCGTCGAAACTAATTCTTTGAAACTAGTTGAGAATGGTATTTTAAAAAATTATTTAATTGATACTTATTATGGTAAAAAGTTAAATTTAAAATCTAATGGTAGATCTGGAGGAACAACAAACTTATACTTTGAAAACGGTACCTTAAGTTTTAAGGATTTATTAAATTCAGAAAAAAAATTTTTATATATAACAGAGACTATAGGCCATGGAGGCAATATCATTACTGGTGATTACTCAGTTGGAGCTTCAGGATTTATGGTTGAGAATGGAGAATTAACTTACCCAGTAAGTGAAATAACTATAGCTGGAAATTTTAAGGAAATGTTTAAGAATATAACTTTGGCAAATGATCTAGAGATGAAGTATTCAACAAATGCTCCTACTTTGTTGATTAATCAAATGACAGTGGCGGGAAAATAATTATTGAATTTTTTTTAGTCTATATTCCCATAGACCCATTCTCTTATAAGCTACTTTTATAATCAATGCTTTTTTCTTATCGTACCATATTTCAAAATTTAATTTTTTATCATCAGGTAGATTTGGGTCAGTAGAAAATAGTCTAAAATGTTCAACATTATATTCTTTATTATAAAGTTCAATTTTTTCCTTTCCTAAAAATTCTATGTTTTGTTTTTTTACACTTCCAGATAATGGACTTATTTGTGTCTCGGTTTGCAAAATTCTATGATTCCACCAATTACCGATTATATTTTCTTTATCCGCCTCACCCTTATATGACGATCCATCAATTACAAACTTCTCTTTTTTTTCGTCAAAAATTAAATTTACATATTTTTTCTTATTATTTTGTAATGTTTTTGAATTAAATGAAATTAATTGATCTCCAATATATTCTTCAGTTCCTCTACTATTTATAGAGAATACTGTAACACCCAATAATTTCACTTCAAAATTAGTTGTATTTTTTACAATAAATTTATTTTCTTCTTTTTTAAATATAAAAATGCTTTCTCCAATTTTTTTATCATCTTTAAAAATTTCCATTTCTATGTTTGAATAATTTTTATAATGATCAGTATGTGCCTGCAAAAAGAGAGAAGATAAAACCAATAAAATTAGTAAGAATTTTCTCATTATTTCATATTATTTTAATTAACTTGTTAGAACTTTATATAGAATTTTTATGTTTAAAAGATAAATAGTCTTAAGAATTATGTTTTTAACCATTAAAAATATTCCCTCAAAATCTTGGAGTTCAGAAAAACCCTTAAATTTAAAACCTAAATTTACAACTTTCATACTCTTATGTGTTGGATTATCTTTGTTTGGATTAGGAGAGGGTCTTTTGTTAGTTTCCACTACTGGTAATTCTCCATGGTCTGTTCTTGCAGAAGGTTTATCAAACATATTAAATATTTCGATTGGTTTATCTACACTCATAATAAGCATTGTTGTTTTAGGTATCTGGTTTCCACTAAAACAAAAACCAGGAATTGGTACTATTTTAAATATTTTAATTATAGCAGCTATAATCGATTTGACACTTTTTCTCTTTGATCCACCTTTGACTACTTTTTCAAAATATATTCTTGCTGTATTTTCTGTTCTGCTTGTCGGTCTAGGAAGTGGCATATACTTAATTGCAAATTTAGGTCCTGGTCCTAGAGATGGATTGATGACAGGTCTAACAAAAAAAACTCAACTTCCTATTGCTTTAATTCGAGCTACTTTGGAAATTTCAGCTGTTTTATCTGGTTGGTATTTAGGAGGAACTGTTGGTTTGGGTACTATAATATTTGCATTTGGGATAGGCCCTGCTGTAGCTTTAGGAATATATATTGTGGATAAAGTTACGAAGTAATTGTTATTTGTGGACAATTAGTCGATTGTTAATATTGAATAAAAACTGTAAATATAAAATATGTCTATAAAAAATTGGATGAAAGAGTCAGCGAATATACTATTTGACGATAGTAAAAATGATTTAAGAGCACTTCCCAAAACTGTGAGACTACAAATATTATTAGTTTTAAGTTTTATATGGACAACAGTATTTAGTTTATATGTATTTTCATATGCCACTTTTGCATTTGGTTGGGCAGGGACATATGTTGCTCATATAGGTCTAATATTTGCTGTTTATTATACGTTTAAACAATTTCATAGAGCTGAAGCAAAAACTGTTAGTGTTTTTAAGACAAAAAATTTTGATCCATTTAAAATCATGACAATTGTTTTTGTTATAGTTTTTATTTTTGTTTTCTCTAAAGGTATTGAAGTATTGACAAGAACAAACTCTTACTCAATTCCATATGACGGACCTAGTAAATCAGCATTTGAAAAGTGGCTGCCTTTTACTAAAAATAAATCTGAATAATAATTTTTTAAGAAGCTTCTGATAATTTAGAGAGCTTTTTTCTCTCGTTAGGATCAAGCACAGCTTTCCTTAATCTGCATGAATTTGGCGTAATTTCTAGTGCTTCATCAGAATTTAACATGCTCAATTGTTCAGCAATAGACATCTTTCTTACGGGAGTTAAAACAACATTTTCATCTGTTCCTTGTGTCCTCATATTTGTAAGTTTTTTACCTTTCATGACATTTATAATCATATCACCAGGTTTAGGTGACAATCCTACAATCATACCCGAATAAACTGGATCGTTATGAGTAACAAACATTTCTCCCCTTGCCTGCAGATTATAAATTGCAAATGCTACTGCTTTTCCTTGTTCCATAGAAATTAATGCACCATTTCTTCTTCCTTCCATATCTCCCTCAAATTTTCCATAAGAATGGAATATTCTGTTTATTACCCCTGTTCCTTTAGTTAGAGTAAGAAATCTACTGGTGTATCCCATTAAACCTCTAGTTGGTGCATGAAAAATTAATCGTTTTTTATTTTTTCCAGTGTCTTTAAGATCTCTTAATTTTCCTTTCCTTTTATTCATGGAGTCTATAACTTTAGAAGAGAACTCTTCGTCAAGATCCATAGTAATTTCTTCAATAGGTTCTAATTTTTCACCATTTTCATTTTTTTGAAATAAAACTCTAGGAGGGCTTACTGTCATTTCAAATCCTTCACGTCTCATTTGTGTTAACAATATTTCTAACATCAATTCACCTCTTCCACTTATTTCAAAGGAGTCTTTGTTATCATTTTCTGAAAAAGAAATTCCTACATTATTTTGAGCTTCCTGTATCAACCTCTCTCTTATTTGAGTGCTTGTAAGTTTTTTACCTTCAGTTCCTGCTAATGGGGAACTATTCACTGTAATCTTAATAGACATTGTTGGAGGGTCAATTGGAGTTGCCTGGATCGGTGTATCTACCTCAGTATCACATATGGTATCAGCAACATTTGCTTTTTCCAATCCAGCGATAACTACAATATCTCCAGCTTCGCCAACTTCTATTGGTACTTTTTTAGTCCCTTCATATCTAAATATTTTTGTCAATCGTCCCTCATCAACTTTTTCTCCATCAAGATTAATTGCCTTGATTTTTTGATTTGCTTTTGCGGTACCTTGAGAAATTCTACCAACTAAACTTCTACCCAAAAAACTGTCCGCATATAAAAGAGTCGAAAGCATTGCAAAAGGCTTGGACTTGTCAAATTCTGCTGGCTTAACATGATCTATTACTAGATCTAATAACGGATTTAGATTATCTCTTGGACCATCTATTTCTTTAGATGCCCAGCCAGATCTTCCGCTTGCGTAAATAACTGGAAAGTCTAATTGCTCCTCGTTGGCATCTAAGCTGACAAATAAGTCAAAGGTCTCATTTAAAACTTCATCAGCCCTTTGGTCAGCTTTGTCTAATTTATTAATAACTACTATTGGTTTAAGGCCTTGTTTAAGTGCTTTAGCTAATACAAATTTGGTCTGAGGCATTACCCCTTCGGCTGAATCTATTAACAATAATGCACCATCAGCCATGCTAAGAACTCTTTCAACTTCTGCAGCAAAATCTCTGTGTCCAGGTGTATCAATAATATTAATTCTAGAATCTTTCCAATTTATCGAAGCTGGTTTGGCAAGAATTGTAATACCTCTTTCCTTTTCAAGCTCACCAGAATCCATCAATCTTTCATCAACAACTTCATTTTCTCTAAAAGAACCACTCTGTTTCATCAAGTTGTCGATCAAAGTTGTTTTACCATGATCAACGTGGGCAATTATAGTGATGTTACGTATAGATGTTGTCATTTGCGCGTTCTTATATATTAATTTTTTGATTTGAAAACAGTTAAATATTTATATTTTTCAACAAATATAGAAATTATACAAATATATATCTTACTAATTAATCAAAATTCTTGAGGGAATCGAAGTACTAAGGATATTTTTTGGTTGCTTTTGCTTTACCAAGCTTTTTTTTCTTGTCTCCAATAGCAGTTATAGTCCACTCATATGTATGAGAACCATCGGGAGGACATGGGCTCTTATATTTAAAGGCACCAGGTTGAATAGTTTGATCTCCATTATAATCCTTAATTTTGCCACCACCATGGTTATATCCTGGAACGTCTTTATCCTTCATTTTAAATCTTAGTTCTTTTGTTCCATCTGGTACATTTTTAAGTTCAAAGATTGGATTAGAAACTTTATTTGGTTTACCAGATGTACAGCTTTTTAAGTTTCCCCATTCAAAATTAAATGAAAATTCATTAGCTAAGATTGGAATAGAAAATAAGAACAATAAAATTATTGATTTTATTAATAGTTTCATTTTTTTAATTTATTATTATTTTTAGATAATTCACTAAAAAAAAACCCCCTAAAAACGGGGGTTTTAAATTTTTCTAGAAAACTAGATGATTTGAAGTGAAGGGATTACATTCCCATTCCACCCATACCGCCCATACCACCCATTCCTCCAGGAGGCATACCAGCTCCACCAGCATCTTTTTCATCTGGTTTATCTGCTACCATCGCTTCAGTTGTTACTAACAATCCAGATATAGAAGCGGCGTCTTGAAGAGCCGTTCTTACTACTTTAACTGGATCTATAATACCTTCTTTAAACATATCAACATATTGCTCTGATTGTGCATCATAGCCATTGCTAGGCTTGTTGGTTTCTAATAATTTACCAACAACTACTGATCCATCTACACCAGCATTTGTTGTGATTTGTCTAATAGGCGCTTGTAAAGCACTTTTGACAATTTCTACACCAGCTTTTTGATCATCACCTTTAACTTTTAGACTATCAAGTTCTTTTGAAGCATAAAGCAATGCACATCCACCACCTACAACAATACCTTCTTCAACTGCTGCTCTTGTAGCGTTTAATGCATCCTCAACTCTATCTTTTCTTTCTTTAACTTCAACTTCTGTAGCACCGCCAACTTTGATTACAGCTACACCACCTGCTAGTTTAGCAAGTCTCTCTTGTAGTTTTTCTCTATCATAGTCTGATGTTGTTTCTTCAACTTGAGCTTTGATTTGAGCACATCTTGCTTCAATATCAGATTTTTTACCTGCTCCACTCACAATTGTACTATTTTCTTTATCAACTTTTACACGTTTTGCAGATCCAAGATCATTAAGTTTAACATTTTCAAGTTTAATTCCTAAATCTTCAGAGATAACCTGTCCACCTGTAAGAATTGCTATATCTTCTAACATAGCTTTTCTTCTATCTCCAAAACCAGGTGCTTTAACAGCAACAACTTTTAAACCACCTCTAAGTTTGTTAACAACAAGTGTTGCAAGCGCTTCTCCTTCGACATCTTCTGAAATTATCATTAATGGTCTGCCCGCTTGCACTACAGCTTCTAACAATGGAACCATCGGTTGAAGATTTGTTAATTTTTTCTCGTGAAGAAGAATTAATGGATTTTCTAACTCTGTAGTCATTTTGTCACCATTTGTAATAAAATAAGGCGAGAGATATCCTCTATCAAACTGCATACCTTCAACAACATCAAGTTCAGTTTCAATTCCTTTTGCTTCTTCTACAGTAATTACTCCTTCATTACCAACCTTCTGCATAGCTTTTGAAATCATCGCACCAATTTCTTTATCACCATTTGCTGAAATTGTTCCCACCTGTGCAATCTCATCACTATCTTTTACTTTTTTAGCCGATGAAATTAATTTATTTTTTACATGATCTACAGCAGCATCAATCCCTCTTTTAACATCCATTGGATTCATTCCAGCAGTTACATACTTGCAACCTTCTTTAACAATTGCTTGAGCTAAAATTGTTGCAGTTGTTGTTCCATCGCCAGCTTCATCGTTAGTTTTGCTAGCAACTTCTTTAACCATTTGTGCACCCATGTTCTCAAACTTATCATCAAGATCAATTTCTTTTGCAACTGAAACACCATCTTTAGTTGTTCTTGGGGCACCATAAGATTTGTCGATAACAACATTTCTTCCTTTTGGTCCAAGAGTAACTTTTACAGTGTTGGCAAGTATATCTACTCCCTTTAACATTGATGCTCTAGCATCTGAATCAAATTTTACTATTTTAGCCATTCTATACTCTCCTTATTATTTATTTACCGGTTGCAATACCCATAATGTCAGATTCCTTCATTATGCTGTACTCTTTACCATCAATTTTAACTTCTGTTCCTGACCATTTGCCGAATAAAACTTTATCTCCTACTTTAACATCCATAGGTATTAGTTTTCCATCTTCAGTTTTTGCACCTCCTCCTACAGCAACAACTTTACCTTCTTGGGGTTTTTCTTGAGCTGTATCTGGAATAATAATGCCACCAGCAGTTTTTTCGCTGCTATCTAAAACTTCTATTAAAACACGGTCATGTAACGGTTTAAACTTCATACGAATTCTCCTTTAAATAAGCAGTCATATAGAGACATATTTAATAATTTTCAAGATCTTGTATAAAAATTATGGTCTAAAAAACTCAAGAATTAAGCTTATTTTTAAGCTATACCTCAAGTATGCCCCAAAACTTAGACAAAGATGGATTAAGATCTAAATTAAACAGTTACGAATTATTTTTTATCGACATATGGGGAGTAATCCACAACGGATTACAAATTTTTGAGGACTCTATTGAAGTATTGGAAAATTTAAAAAAAAATAACAAAGAATTTGTATTACTTACCAATGCACCACGTCCAAATTCTACAGTTATTGATTTTTTAAAAAAAATGGGTCTTAAAAAATTTTATGAAGATGTATACACCTCTGGAGAGGCTTCATTAAAATATTTAATGGACAATTTTCTAAATTCAAAATTTTATCACATAGGACCACAAAGAGATTTTGATTTATTTAAAAGATTTGAACAAAATAAAATTAACAATATTAATCAAGCTGAATATTTTATTTGCACAGGTTTATTTGAAGATCATGATACAAAACTTGATTATTATAAAGATTTACTTGAAAAATTTTCAAATAAAAAATTTGTGTGTACTAATCCAGATTTAATTGTTGATAGGGGAGATGTTAGGGAGTTTTGTGCTGGGTCAGTTGCAAAAATATTTGAGGAAATTGGTGGAAAAGTAATTTACTTTGGAAAACCTTATCCCCCTGTTTATAATTTATCTGCTAACATAAATGGTAAAAATGTTTTATGTATCGGAGATAATATGAACACAGATATAAAAGGAGCTAATATTCAAAATTTTGATAATTTGTTAATAACGAGTGGTATACATAAAAAAGAATTAAGTATTCATAAAATTGATAAATTAGAAAAAAAATATGGAGTGAGCGTAAATTACACTCAAACAAAATTAAAATGGTGAACAAAATTAAAATTTACAAAAATTTCAAGATTTTAAGAAAACATCAAAATGCCATGATATTAATTGGTAATTTTGATGGCTTACACTTAGGCCACCAAAGATTATTTAAAGAGGCAAAAAAATATAAAAAAAAATATGATTCAAAAATTGGAGTAGTGACTTTTGATCCAATACCAAAAATGTATTTTGATAAAAGTATTACGAATTATCGACTTTCAAATCTTAATCAAAAGAGCAGATATTTTAGTGATTATAACGTAGATTTTCTAATAAATAAAAAATTTGATAAAAAATTCTCCAAAATATCTTGCCATAATTTTATTAAAAATATTTTATGCAAAAAGTTAAGTGCAAGTTACATTTTTGTTAGTAATAATTTTAGATTTGGAAATAGAAGAGAGGGGGACGTAAATTTATTAAAAAGATTTCAAAAAAAATATAATTACAAATTAATTAATCCAAAACCGTTATATAAAAAAAATAAAATTATTTCCTCAACATTAATTAGAAAATTAATTGAAAATGGCAATTTAAAAATTGCAAATCAACTTTTATCAAGAAATTGGTCAATAGAAGGTGTTGTAGAAAAGGGTAGAATGATGGGAAGAAAAATTGGCTTTCCTACATGCAACATAAATATAAAAAATTACGTAATACCAAAAGTAGGAGTTTATGCAGTTGATGTTTATATCGAAAAAAATAGAAGAAAGATCAAAGGAATAGCAAATATTGGGTATAGACCTACTTTTAATCAAAAAAAATTATTATTAGAGGTAAATTTATTTAAATTTTCTGGAAATCTTTATAATAAAAATCTAACTATTAATTTTACAAAATTTATTAGAGGAGAAACAAAATTTAAAAATATTGATGCTTTGAAAAAACAAATAAAAAAAGATATCAAAGTTGCCAAAAGATAAAATTTCATGAGCAAGGAACATATAAATTTACCTAAAACAAAATTCTCAATGAAGGCAAATTTGCCAAACAAGGAGCCAAATTACATAGAATTTTGGAAGAAAATTGACCTTTACAATTTGTTAAGACAAAAAAGTAAAGGGCAAGAAAAATTTGTACTTCATGATGGGCCTCCATATGCAAATGGAAATATTCATATGGGTACTGCCTTAAATAAAATCTTAAAAGACATAATTACAAAATTTCATCAAATGGATGGTAAAGACTCAGTTTATGTTCCTGGATGGGATTGCCATGGTTTGCCTATTGAGTGGAAAATTGAAGAACAGTACAAAAAGAATAAAAAAAATAAAAATGATGTTCCAATTATTGAATTCAGAAAAGAATGTAGAGAATTTGCAAATAAATGGATAAACGTCCATAAGGGAGAATTTACAAGACTTGGGGTAATCGGTGATTGGGAAAATTACTATTCAACAATGTCATTTGATGCTGAAGCTCAAATAGTTAGAGAGCTTGGAAAATTTCTTAAAGAAGGAAGCCTTTATAGAGGTTACAAGCCAGTTCTTTGGTCAACTGTTGAAAAAACAGCTTTAGCGGATGCTGAAGTTGAATATATGGATCATATTTCAGATACAATTTATGCAGCATTCAATGTGAAAAATTCAAATTTAGATATAATTAAAGGAGCTGATGTAATAATTTGGACGACAACTCCATGGACTATTCCTGCAAACAAAGCTTTAGCTTACAATGCTGGACTAAAATATATTTTGATTGAAATAAACGACAACAAAAATTTTGTTAATAGAAAAATTGTAATTGCAAAAGATTTATTAGAATCTTTTAAAAAAGATACCTCTATAGAAAATATCAAAGTTTTAAATGAATTTTTGGGAAAAGAATTCAAAGGAACAGTTTGTAGTCATCCATTTTCTAAAATGGAATATGATTATGATATACCAATGCTCGAGGCTAATTTTGTTACTACTGAACAAGGTACTGGTATCGTGCACTGCGCCCCTAGTCATGGACCAGATGATTTCAATCTATGTTTAAATAATAATATTAAAGCAATTGAAACAGTTGATGGTGATGGAAAATATACAAATGAAATAAAACATTTTGAAGGTTTACATATTTTTAAGGCCAATAGTTTAATTATTGAAAAATTAAATGAACAAAAAAATTTGGTTACAAATGGAAAACTTACTCACTCTTACCCCCATTCTTGGAGATCAAAAGCTCCATTGGTTCATAGAGCAACACCACAATGGTTTATTTCTATGGAAAGCCATGGATTAAGAGATAAAGCATTAAAAGCCATCGATAATACAGATTTTTATCCTTCAAAAGGAAAAGAAAGAATAAAATCAATGATTGAAACTAGACCTGATTGGTGTGTATCAAGACAGAGAGTTTGGGGTGTGCCGCTACCGATTTTTATTTCAAAAAAAACAGGAGATGTTTTAGTTGATGATGAAGTTTTTGAAAATATTGCAAAAATTTACGAAAAAGAAGGTTCTGATTGTTGGTTTAATGAAGATTATCAGGTTTTTCTTGGAGATAAATATAAAGCGCAAGATTATGAAAAACTATCGGATATAGTTGAAGTTTGGTTTGATAGTGGGTCCACTCATTCTTTTGTCTTAGAAAAAAGAGATGACCTAAAATGGCCAGCATCTATGTATTTAGAGGGTTCAGATCAACATAGAGGATGGTTTCATTCTTCATTATTAGAGTCATGCGGAACAAGAGGTGTTGCTCCATTTGAAAGTATTCTTTCTCATGGTTTTGTCGTAGACGGAAAAGGTCTAAAAATGTCAAAATCAACAGGTAACGTAATTGCTCCACAAGATATACTTAAAAAATACGGAGCTGATATACTTAGGATTTGGGTTGCTTCCTCAAATTATGCTGAGGATCTTAGAATTGATTATTCAATTCTAGATCAACATGCAGAGTCATATAGAAAAATTAGAAATACGTTTAGATATCTTTTGGGGAATATCCAAGATCAACATGAAAATCTTGATTTTGAAAATGTTAAATTTGAAAATTTTGACTCGCTAGAAAAATTTATGCTACACAGAATTTATGTAATAAATGAAAATTTTAAAAACAATTTTAAAGTTTATAATTTTCATAATTTGTACAAAGAGTTACTAAATTTTTGTACAGTTGAGCTTTCTGCTTTTTATTTCGATATCAGGAAAGATACTTTGTATTGTGAGGCTTTAAATTCCAATAAAAGAAAGAACTGCATAACTCTTTTAAATATTATTTTACAGTGTCTCCTTAAATGGTTTGCACCAATATTATCATTTACAACAGAAGAAATTTATCAATTGGTTAAAAAAGAAGAAGACAGCCAAAGCATACATTTACAAAATTTTGTTTCAGTACCAAATTCTTGGAACAATGAAGAAATAAGTTCAGATTGGGAATATGTTAAAAAAATTAGAGATATAGCAAATATTTCAATTGAGAACATGAGAGCTGAAAAATCAATTGGCTCAAGTTTAGAGGCAATGATTGAGATAAAGTTAAATAAAGAATTTTATGATAAAGCAAAAAGTATAAATTTTGCTGAAATTTGTATAACTTCATCTGCTTCTGTAATTAAAGAAGAAAATTTAAAAAATAATATTGATGTAGTTGCAAAAAAAGCTCGGGGAACAAAATGCCCAGTTTGTTGGAAAATTTTTGAGTCAAGTTGTGAAAGGCATGGACATCTTAATTTAAATGGGCAATGAAAAAATAAATAAACTTCTTATTGGTTTTATATTTCTAGTTATTTGCTTTGCTTTAGATAGACTATCAAAAATTTATGTTCTAAATATATTAAATAATGAAGGTCAAGTTGATTTTTATATAAATCAATATTTGAATATTTATTTGGTATGGAATACAGGTATAGGATTTGGTTTATTTTCTTTAGAAGATAATATTTATTATAACTTATTTACTTTGATTATTGTCATTATAAATTTGATATTATTATATCTTGCATTCATAGAAACCAAAATTAAATCATTTTTTTTAATGATAATTTTGGGAGGATCTTTAGGCAACCTATTTGATAGGCTTTATTATAAAGCAGTACCTGATTTTATAGATTTCAATTATTTAGGATATCATTGGTTTATTTTTAATGTTGCAGATATTTTTATTACACTTGGAATAATAAGTCTTATTTTTTATGAATTATTGATTTATAAAACTAACAATGAGAAATAATAACATAAAGCTAATTTTTTGTTTTATCTTTCTATTTACACTAATATCTTGTGAGGGAGCTAGAGACGCTTTGGAAGGAAAAAAAAGATCTAGTGAAAGTGATGAATTTTTAGTTAAAAAGAAAAACCCGTTATCAATGCCTCCAAATGTAGATAAATTGCCTTCTCCAGGAGATGATCTCAAAAATAAAGAAAAGCAAGAAGGTCTTAAAGAAATATTAAAGATAAAAAATGCTAAAGAAAATGCGTCAGAGAATAGTGAAAGTTCTAATTTATTAGATGATATTAAAAAAAAAATTGAATGATTAAACTTACAAAAAATTTAAATTTTATAAATTTTTCATACAATAAAAATAATAACAAAAAAAAGATAAAAAATATACTATCTGAATTTAGTGAAAAAAAACTAATTTCAAAATACCCTTTTTTAAAATCTTTGAAATTTAATTACGATCATAGTTTTAATAAAAAAAATCTTAAAAAATTTAATAAATATAAAGAATATAACCTAATTGGAATGGGAGGTTCAACTTTAGGCTCTGAAAGTATATATTATTTTTTAAAGCATAAAATAAAAAGAAATTTTTTTTTTTTTAACAATTTACAAAGTAATCAAAATTTTAAAAGTAAAATCAAAAGAGTAAACATTATAATTTCAAAGTCTGGAAATACATTAGAAACAATTGCAAATTATAAAAATATTTTGAATAAACAAACAAAAAATAAAAATTTGTTTATAACTGAATTTAAAAAAAATAAATTATATGATTTAGCAAAAAAACTTAAAGCAGATTTGATAGAACATAAAAATTATATTGGCGGTAGATATTCGGTTCTATCAGAAGTGGGAATGTTACCAGCTCAATTAATGGGATTAAATATAAATAAATTTAAAAGGCTCAATTATTTATTAAAAAATAAAAATTTTATGTCCTCACTTGTGCAAAATGTATTTGCTATAAATAAATATATTATTGAAGGTAAAAAAAACTTAGTAATACTTAATTATGATGAAAAGTCAGATAGTTTATTCAAATGGTATCAGCAACTGACAGCCGAAAGCCTTGGTAAAAACGGCAATGGATTATTTCCTATAGTTTCAACAATGCCAAAAGATAATCATAGCCTATTACAACTTTATTTAGATGGACCAAAAAATAATTTTTTTACTTTTTTTTCTGTTAATGAAAAAAAAAATGTTAATAGCAAACTTAATTCTATTATTAATGCACAAAAAAAAGCGACACAATTAGTTTTTAAAAGAAAAAAAATTAACTTCAGAAGTTTTGAGGTATTAAACAGAGATGAGGAGACTCTCGGTGAGTTATTTGCCTTTTTTATTTTAGAAACTTTATTATTAGCAAATTTTTTAAAAGTTAATCCACTAAATCAGCCTTCTGTTGAACTGATAAAAGTTGAGACAAAAAAAATATTAAACTAATATTTTACCAAATACTATTTTTGATAATCCGTAAGTTTTTTCTCTAATTATTTTAAAATTTTTTGTAAAATTTTCTTTAAATTTCTTATTTCTATGGATTACTATGAGTGTACTTTTCTGAGCAATTTTTAGCTCTGTAATTTTTCTCAATAATTTATTTATATTTGTATCTTTAAATGGTGGATCTAAATAAATTAAATCAATTTTTTCATTATCTATATTTTCTCTTGAGATTTCGTAGGCGTCTATTTGCCTAACTATTGAATTTTTATTAAGTTCTAAATAGTTAATATTTTTTTCTAATACTTTTAAAGAAGGTTTATATGTTTCAAAAAAATAAACTTTTTTTACACCTCTAGATAAACATTCAATTCCGAATGATCCTGAACCTGAAAATAAATCTAAAACAATATCATCTTTGAATTTAATTTTTTCATTTTTAGAGTGTTCTAAAATATTAAATATTGATTCTCTCACCATATCTTTCAATGGTCTTGTTGTTTTATCTGTAGGATTATGAATAAATTTTCCTCTAAGTTTTCCGCCTATCACTCTCATTCATTTATTACTTTGTAACCTATATCTGATCTATAAAATCCATCTTCCCAATTTAATTTTCTAATCTGTTTAATTATTTCTTTTCTACTGTATGAAAAACTTTCTGAAGTATTTACAAAATTTATTACTCTACCACCAATTGCCAAGACTTTTTCATCTGAACTTTTAGTTCCAGCATGAAAAATAAAATTATCTTTGTCAGATTTAAACTTTCTTAAATTTTTGATTTCAACATTCATGTTGTATTTCTCAGGATATCCTTTTGAGCATAAAACTATGCACATACTTTTTTTATTTTTCCATTTTATTTCATGTGTATCTAATTTAGAATTACAGCACGCATCTATTATCTCTAATAAATCACTGTCAACTAAAGGTAATATAGTTTGGCATTCAGGATCACCCATCCTCACATTATATTCAATTAGGAATGGTTCATCATTTTTTATCATTAAGCCTGCATATAAAAAACCAACGTACTTCTCATTCATTTCTCCGATAGCTTTTAAAGTTGGCTCAATTATTTTATTTAAAATTTTACTTTCTAAGTCATTATTAATTAAGCTTGAAGGTGAATAAGCTCCCATGCCTCCTGTATTCTTGCCTGTATCACCTTCACCAACTCTTTTATGGTCTTGAGCAGTATTAAAAGTTTTATAACTATTTCCATCTGAAATGATAAAAAAACTCATCTCATCACCTTCTAGAAATTCCTCAATTAATAATTGATCTGCTTTTCCAAATTTACCATCGAATATTTCATTAACAGCAGTTTTAGCCTCACCAATATCTTGGCAAATATAAACTCCTTTGCCAGCGGCAAGCACATCTGCTTTTACAACCAAAGGAAAATTAAAAGATGATAGAAATGTAAATGAATCTTCTCGTGACTCACAAATTTTAAATCTAGCAGTTGGTATATTAAATTTCTTACAAATTTTTTTAGTAAATATTTTTGAACCTTCTAATTTAGCAATTTTTTTTCTAGGGCCAAAAACTTTAATATTTTTTGAGTCTAGAAAATCTACTAAACCATCAACTAATGGTTTTTCAGGACCAACAATTACTAATTCAATTTGTTCTTTCTTAATAAAATTATATAAATCTTGAAAATTATCTAAATTTAAATCAATATTTATCGATATTTCTTCAGTACCAGCATTGCCGGGTATCGAATATATTTTTGTTAATTTTTTTGACTTACTTAGTTGATGAACTAGAGCATGTTCTCGTCCTCCACTACCGATAATTGCAATTTTCATTTAGTAAATATATATCTTAAATATGTTAAATAAGTTAGCTAAATTAAAATACTTAGCAAACAATTTTGAAGTCATTGAAGACGGCGATCATGTGGTTTGTGCCATCTCACAAAAAAAAATACCACTTGAAAACTTAACTTATTGGAATGTTGAAGAACAAGAGGCTTACTTTTCATATGTTGAAGCTTCAATGAAAAGAGATTTAATGAATAAAGACTGATTATTTTTTCCACCTATCATGTGTCCAAATCCACTGGTCTATATTTTTTAAAATCATTTTTTCGAGTATCTTATTTAGATGTTCAGTGATCTCTTTGATTGATTTATTACTCCCAATTTGAACTGGTTCTGAAATGAACATTTTAAAGTAATTATTCTTTCTTCTCTCTATATAAATTGGCACTAAATCACATTTATATTTTTTAATTAACTGAGCGGGTATTGTCGTAGTACTAGCTGGTTTACCAAAAAAATTAATTTTTATACCTTCTCTTACTCTTTGATCTATCATTAGAGCGACTGAGTTACCTTTTTTTATATTTTCAACAATCTGTCGTGTGCCCGATCGTCCTTTTTTAATTTGATTTTTGCATATAAAATTTTCTCTTATTTTTTCCATAGTTTTGTTAAGAAATATGTTATTTAGCGGTCTATAAATAGCGCACAAATTTATACCAGCTTTTTCTATTTGGAGCGCCATCAATTCAAAATTATTGAAATGACCAGATATAAATACAGCTCGTCTTTTTTCTCTCTTAATTTTGTACAAGTTATCAAGCCCATCTATTTCAATAAATTTATTTAACTTGTTATTTCTAAATGCTTTAAGAAAAGGATATTCGGCAAGTATTCTTCCATAATTTCCATAGATTTTGCTGGTGATTTTATTGTAATCTTTTTTGTCCACAATACCTGATTGTTCCAAATTATTTTCAATTAACTTTTTTGATCTAAATACTGGACCAAACAAGCGTCCAATAAAATCCCCCAAATTAGATCCATTTTTATAACCAATTATAATTAGTATAAAAAAAAATATTTTTATTAAAATAAATTCTATTAAATAAAAAAAATTCCTCATAATTTCTTTAGTAAAAAATTTCTAAATTCTTTTTCTTTATCGATTTTTAATCCTATTTTTAAAAATTGAATATTTTTTTTTTGTAAATTTGACAGTCGATTGTAGTCTTTCTCTGTAGTTATAATTTTTAATTTATTACTCTTAGCTATATTTTTTATATTACTTATATCTGAGCTTTTATATTTATAATGGTCTGGAAAAGTCATTATTTTTTTTACCTTAAAATTATATTTTTTTAATGTTTGTTGAAATTCCAAAGGATTACCTATGCCTGAAAAAACTAGAAAGTTATTTCTAAATTGAAAAGATCTAAGATTTTTTGGAGAGTATTTTGCTCTAAATATTTTTAAATTTGGATTTAATCTCTTTAGAGTTTTTTCAAAAATTTTATTATTTTTTTCACCATTAAGAAATGCAATATCATAATTTAAAATATTTGTAATTCTTTCCCTTAATGGCCCAGCAGGCAAAACTAATCCATTTCCAACGATTTCTGAACTATTAAAGCAAACAATAGAAATATCATAGTTTAAACTTTTATCTTGCAAGCCATCATCTAAAATTGCTAACTGATAGTTTTTTCTCTCAGCAATTCTTAGGGCAATATCTCTAAAATTTAAACAAATTAGACTTCCATATTTTGATAATATTCTCTGTTCATCAATTTGATCAGTATATTTTTTTTTTATAAATACAGTTTTAAACTTATATTTTAGCATATTATTTATTTTTAAAACTAAAGGTGTTTTTCCGGTTCCACCTAAGTAAATATTTCCAACACAGATTGTTTTTATTTTGAAATATCTTTTAAGACTTAAAGATTTAAAAAAATTAAAAATAATTGTTATCAAACTTAATGGTAAGAGTAATAATGATATGAAATTGAAACTATCCCAAAAAAAGGGTCTTTTTACTTTCATTATAAATAATTTTTAATTTCTTTAACGTTATTTTTAAAAATTTTAGCACCTAAATAATTAATTTTATTAAGTTTACTATTTGATATTTTGTGATTATGTTTTTTTATAAATACCCTTTCCATTTGATCAATATTTTTAACTTCTGAAGATATTTTTAAACTTCTTAATTCCTTATATATTTCTTTAAAATTATTTACTTTCTTACCATGCATCACATAATTACCCATTCTTACAGCTTCTAGTGGGTTTTGTCCTCCATGGTTTACTATAGATCCACCAATAAATGTTACATTTGAAAGTTTTAAAAATTTTGACATTTCTCCGTATGTATTAACAATATATACGTCACAATCATCAGAAGGTTTATGTCCACTTGATCTTTCGGCAACTATCAGTTTTAATTTTCTAAGTTCCTGCTTTATTTCCTCAGATCTATTTATGTGGCGTGGAACTAATATTGTAATTAAATTCTTAAACTTTTTCTTCAATTTTAAATGTAATTTTCCAATAATTTTCTCTTCATTATAATGAGTGCTAGCTGCACAGAATACTTTTTTATTTTTAAAATATTTTTTAACATTTTTCTTCAAACTTTGTTTGTCATTTTTAAAATACTTTAAATTTCCTATAAATTTAATTTTTTTAACACCCAATCTTTTCAAATAATTTTTAGTTTCTTGATTTTGAGGTAAAGCAATAGTTATTTTACTGAAAACATTTTTTGTAAAAGACGAAAAAGTTTGCCATTTTCTAAAACTTTTACTCGTAATTCTAGCATTAATTAAAACAAGAGGGATTTTTTTTGTATTTATTTTTTCATACATATTGGGCCAGATTTCAGAATCTACAAATATTGCAATTTTTGGTTTCCAATAATTTAAAAAGTTATTACAAATAAATCCAACATCAAATGGATAGTAAATGTGAGTTGTTTTCTTTAATGGCTTCTTTGCGATTATTGATGCAGAGCTTAAAGTAGATGAAGTAAGTAAAATTTTTTTTATAGATTTATCTTTTTCAAACTTATTTATCAAAGGGAGAATGCTCATGATTTCCCCAACACTTGCACCATGAAACCATACAGTTGTATTAATCTTTTTTTTTTTATAAAAAGCGTATTTTTCTAAGATTCTTCTCCAGTCTTCCTTTCCATTAATTATTCTAAAAAATAATATAAATGGCGAGATTAAAAAAAAAATAATTCCTAATATATTATACAAAAAATACATTAGTTATTTTTTATTTGTCTCTCGTAGAAGTTTTTATAAAGCAATGAATTTTTGATTAGATCATCATGTTTCCCTGAAGATTCTATAGAACCCTTATCAACGACATAAATTTTTTCTGAATTAAGAATAGTTGATAGTCTATGGGCAATAACAACTGTTGTTTTATTTTTTGTTAACTCTTCGATAGCTTTTTGTATTTTTTCTTCTGTTTCAGAATCAAGAGATGAAGTTGCTTCGTCTAAAAGAATTATTTTGCTATCTTTTAACAAAGCTCTGGCTATCGAAAGTCTTTGCTTTTCACCACCTGATAATTTTACTCCATTTTCTCCTATAACAGTTTGAAATTTATTCTCTAATTTTTCTATAAAATCTGTACACATTGATATTTTTGCAGCTTTAAAAATCTCTTCGTCACCCGCCTCTGGCTTAGCATATTTAATATTATTAAAAATAGTATCATCAAAAAGTGTTGTATTTTGATCAACAATAGATATTTCTTTTCTTAACGATTTAAGATTTAGGTTATTTACTTTTTGATTATCAATTAGAATTTCTCCAAAGTCCGCATCATAAATTCTTGGTATTAAATTTAATATTGTAGATTTGCCCGATCCACTATGGCCCACTAAGGCTGTCATTTTTCTGCCAGCTATATCAATATTAATATTTTTAAGGACTATGTTTTTAAGATTTGATTTGTAACTAAAATTAATATTTTGAAATTTTATTGATGCATTACTTATATCTAATATTTTTCCATTTTCATTTGTTGAAATTTTATTTCGCTGATCAATAATAGGTAATATTCTTTTTCCAGCAGAAATTCCTTGACCAAAAGCAACATTAACTGTTGCTAAAGATTTTACAGGTTGATAAGCAAGCATCATTGCAGCTAAAAATGAGAAAAAATTGTTTATACTAAGCTCATCATTCATAATTAACTTTCCAGAGTAAAAAATTAATATTGCAATCATTATTCCAGTTACAACTTCCATTATTGGAGTAGATCTTATAAAGACACTATGAATTTTGATATTTTTTTCTTTAAGATCATTTACAAATTTTTCTGATCTTTCATTTTCATAACTTTCTCTTTGAAAAATTTTTATAATTTTATGATTTTTAAAAAGATCAATTAAATATTTATTTAAGTCGCCCGACTTTTCTTGCGCTTCTGTGACAACTTTAATAATACGTTTTCCTAATTTTTTTGCAGTTATCGTAGCTATAGGAAGCATAATTAAAGCTATAAGAGAAAGCCTCCAATTTTGAAAGAACATCACAAATAATAAACCAATAAGTGTTAAGCCATCTTTAAATAAATTTAAAACCGCATTACTTAGCATCCCAGTTATTTGATTTACATCAAAGTTGAGATTTGAGATATATTTACCCGAATGTTTATCTTCAATTTTTTCAGTGTCAGCTTTTATAAAGGAAGATAACATATCTATTTGGATATTTTTTTTAACTTCTTCTGCAGTTTTTATCATTAAAACTTTTGCTAAGTATAGAGATACACCTTTAGTAGCAAAAGCAATTATAATTAAAAGTGGAATTATGAAAATTAAACTTTGATCTTTATTTATAAAAATCTTTTCTATCGCAGGGTCAAGCAACCATGCCGTTGCTGATGTGGCGCCAGCAACCAAAATAGAAAACACTATAGCAAGTATTATTTTGTTAAGATGTTTTGTTGTATAATCATTATACAATCTTTTTATAATATCGATATTTTTCATTAAGTTAATTTTCCTACTAACAAAATTATTAGAATAATAAGACCCAAAAGATTGTTGCTTTTAAATTTTGCTAAGCAGTCATTCCCACTTTCAGTTTTCAATTTAAGAGATTGAAAAATTAATAAATGAGTTAAAGGCACTATTAAAGCAATGTAATATAAATAATTAAAATTCATTTTATAACCAACAAGAAACAATGATATTAAAAATATAATGTAACAAAACGATATAAATTTTTTTGGGTTATTTTTAAATTTAATCGATGTTGATTTAACTCCAATTATTTCATCATCATTAATATCTTGATATCCATATATTGTGTCGTAACCTAATGTCCAAAATGTGGCTCCTAAATAAAATATAATTGGTATAATAGAAACTTCATTTTGAATGGATATCCATGCCAAAACCAGACCGTAATTAAAAGTAATACCTAAAAAAAGTTGAGGCCAGTAAGTAAATCTTTTCATCAATGGATATGTAAAAGCTAATGGCATTGAAAGAAGAGCCATATAAATAGTAAATTTATTAAAATTTATCAAAACTAAAAACGCAATTAAACATAAAATTGCAGCATATATTGCAGCATTGAATACTGAAATTTTTTCTGACGCGATTGGTCTATTTTTTGTTCTTTCGACCAACTTATCAATTTTTTTATCACTTATATCGTTAACAATACATCCTGCCGATCTCATGAGAACAGATCCAGAAAAAAATAAAAAAGCATAAATAAAATAAGTATTTAAAGAAAGAGAAAAATCATATGAAATTGTTAAACCCCAAACGCATGGCCAAAATAGAAGCATGAAACCAATTGGTTTATTAAGTCTTGTTAATTCAATAAAAATTTTAACCTTTTCAGACATAATTTACTTGTAAATAACAAAGCGTAGATTCATAATCAAACTGATTCGCATGAATATTGATTACACTGTTACCGCATTAATGTTTCCGGCCATTCCTCTTATTATGGCTGTTTATAGTAACAGATTTCATACATTAAGTGGTTTGATAAGAAAAATACACGACGAATATGTTTTTGAAAAGCATACTCCACCAGAGTGGAAGCAGCAGTTAATTAACTTAAATGATAGAGTAAAAAATTTAAGGATTACTATACTTTTTGCAGCATTTGGTTTTTTATTTAATATGCTTACTGTTTTTGCTCTTTATTTAGAGACATATTTTTTGGCTAGAATAATTTTTGGTTCTTGTTGTTTATCGATGATGATATCAATAATATTTTTTATAAGAGAAATACAAATCTCTACTAGAGCGTTAAGACTTCATCTTTCAGATATGGATGATCAATTTAAGGAATAATAACTGCTGGTCCTGTTAAAACCCTATTCTCTAAATCTATGTGAGCTTGTTTAGCTTCACTTAATTTATATCTTTTAGAAACTTCAATTTTTATTTTTCCCGAGAGAACTGCATCAAAAACCAATCTAGCAGATTTTTCTAATTCATCTCTTGTAATTGTATAATGCATTATTGACGGTCTAGTAAAAAAAAGACCTTTTGTATTTATATGTTTTTTGACATCTATAGTGTGAACATATCCAGATGCATTTCCAAATGCCACCATCATCCCTCTAATTTTTAAACATTCTATTGATCCCTCAAAAGTTTTTGCTCCAACACCATCATAGACAACATCTATTCCGTTTTTACCTACTATTTTTTCAACTTCTTCCACAAAATTATGATCTGTATAATTGATGACATGATGACACCCGTTTTTTTTTGCTATTTCAACTTTTTCTTTAGATCCTACTGTTCCAATGACTTCACATCCTAAAGCATTAGCCCACTGACATAATATTTGACCAACACCACCAGCTGCAGCATGAAATAAAACTTTATCTCCTTTTTTTACAGCATATGACCTATGTAATAAATATTCTGATGTTATTCCTTTCAATAAAATGCAGGAAGCTATTTCATCCGAAATACCTTCTGGCACCATGACTAATTTTTCTTCTGGCATTATTTGTTTTTCTGAGTATCCACTTATTGGAGCAGATGCATGACTTACTCGATCTCCAACTTTAAAAAGACTTACTTCTGAGCCAATTTCTTCTACTACTCCAGATGCTTCTAATCCAAGTCCACTAGGTAATTCAATCGGATACAAACCTGTTCGATGGTAAACATCAATATAATTAAGTCCAACTGACAAATTTTTAACTAGAACTTCCTTTGGACCAGGTTTACCAATTTCAATATCCTTGTATTCTAAGACTTCTGGACCTCCAAACTTTTCAAATCTTATAGCTTTCATATTTACTTTACGAAATTACCATTATGGTAATCATCAATTGCTTGAAGTATTTCTTGTTTGGTATTCATGACGAATGGGCCACCTCTTGCAATCTGTTCTCCTATCGGTTTTCCAGATATTAGTAAAAATTTAGCGTTTGTTAAAGCGGTTACTTTCAAGTTTTCACCTCTAGATAATAAAATTAAAGTAGAGTCTTTAACACTTTCATGTTTATTGTTTCCAATTTCTATCTCACCTTCAATTAAATATATGAATGAATTGTGTGTGGGTGGAACTTGATGATTAAAAGTTTTACTTTCATTTAATTCTACATCAAAATAAATTGGATCTACATTGTGTTTTTTTATTGGACCTTCGGAATTTTCAAACTTTCCAGCTATTACTTTTACAAATTTATCTTCATCTTTATGTGTGCTCATTTTATCAGAGTCTATATAATTGTATTCTGGTTTGCTCATCTTTTCGCTAGCAGGCATATTAATCCATAATTGAAAACCATGAAGTTTTCCATCGTTCATAGCTGGCATTTCAGAATGAATTATTCCACTACCAGTTTTCATCCACTGGACATCTCCAGCAGTCATTTTTCCTTGACCTCCTGTACTATCTTTATGTTCGAAACTCCCAGCTAACATGTATGTAACTGTTTCAATTCCTCTGTGTGGATGAGGAGGAAAGCCTGCAATATAATCATCTTTATTTTCTGATCCAAATTCATCTAACATTAAAAAAGGATCATAATAATTTGGTTCAACGCCAATACTTCTTTTTAATTTAACTCCTGCACCATCTGATGCTGGTGTTGGATCTATAATTTTTTCTACTTCAATATTTATCATGTTGTTCATATAGGATATATCTAAATTAAATCAAGCAATTCTGATAAATTACTTATTTGTTGGTTAGGTTCAAAATCTAATTTATCAAAAATATTATTATTTCTATTCACCCAAACTGTGCTGTATCCATAATTCCCTGCACCAGAAACATCCCATGTATTAGCACTTAAGAATAAAACTTCATTCTTTTCAATATTATATTTATTTATTGGAAGATCGTATACTTTTGAATCTGGTTTAAAAATACCAGCTTCTTCTGCAGAAAAAATATCATCAAAAATATCTTTTAATTGATTGCTAATTACAAGTTCATTTAAAAGGTCAGGTGTACCATTTGATAGAATTGCTAATTTATAATTTGATTGTTTTAATTTTTTTAAAGCATCCACGACTTCTGTAAATGGTGAAAGCACTTTATATAAATTTAATAGTTCTGATCTCATTGAATTATCAATATTGTAAAAATCCATAGATTTATCCAAACTATCTTCAGTGATTTGCCAAAAATCTTTGTGTCTTCTCATTAAACTTCTAAGCCAAGTATATTCAAGCTGTGTAGTTCTCCAATAATTAGCAAATCCTTCCCATTTATCTCCTAATTTTTCCTTACATTTTTCAGCTGCAGAATTAACATCAAATAGGGTGCCGTATGCATCAAATATGATTGCTTTAATTTTTTTCATAAATTAATTTAAATATAATGAGCAATATTAGAATATTTTATCCAGAAAAATTATCAATTAATTTAGAAACTAATTTAAGTAAGTCTCAGTCACATTATTTATTGAAAGTAATGAGGATTAAACAAGGAGAGACCTTTTCAGTTTTTAATAAATCTGGGGAATGGAAGTCAATTGTAACTGAAATTTCAAAAAGCAGCTTAAATTTCAAGGTTGTTGAACAATTAAGACAAAAAGATAAAGAGCAAGAAATCTGGTTAGCCTTCTCACCCATTAAATCAAATTATTTTAACTTCATGATACAAAAAGCAACTGAGCTTGGAGCAACAAAATTTTTACCAATTATTTCTGAAAGGACAATTGTTAGAAAAGTAAATAATGAGAGATTAAATAAAATAATTATAGAGTCGTGTGAGCAAAGTAATAGAATAAATATTCCTTCAATTGAAAAACCTCAATCATTAGATAAATTCCTGTCTAACAATTTAGATATGAATTTAATTTTTGGAGATTTAAATACGAATAATAAAAAAATTAAAATTTCTAATTCAAAACCAAATTGTCTTTTAATTGGTCCTGAAGGGGATTATTCAGCCGGTGAAATTAAAAAGATTCTAAACTTTAAAGGGTCTCAATCGATAAAACTAAGTGATCACATTTTAAGGTCTGAAACTGCGGTTATATCCGCGTTATCTGTGATTAATTATTTGCAAAATTGATAAATTGTCGCGAATTCTCTAGTATTTTTTATAATATTTTCAATCTATATAGAAAACAAATGAAAAAACTATTTTTTGTTTTTATAGCATTAATTTACTCAGTTGAGGCTTTTGCAAACCAACCAAAAAATTGGCAATTAGGTTTCCAAGAGCCTGCATCGCAAACTATGAGAGATATAGTTTGGTTTCATGACTATATGTTAGTACCAATCATAGTTGCTATAAGTGCGTTTGTTTTATTTTTAATGCTTTATGTGATGGTAAGATTTAGAGCATCGAGAAATCCTAATCCATCTAAAAGAACACATAATGTTTTAGTTGAAATTGTTTGGACATTAGTTCCTTGTTTAATATTGATCGTAATGGCAGTTCCGTCATTTAAAGTTTTATATTCACAAGATGCAATTCCTAAAGCTGATGTAACTATAAAAGCAATTGGATATCAATGGTATTGGGGATACGAATACCCAGATGAAAATATAATTTTTGATGCTTATATGATCGAAGAGAAGGATTTAAAAGAAGGTCAGCCAAGATTGTTAGCAACAGATAATGTAGTTGTTGTTCCGGTAAATAAAGTAGTTAAAGTTTTAATTACAGCAAATGATGTTCTTCATGCATGGGCATTACCAGCATTTGGAGTTAAAAGGGATGCGATGCCAGGAAGGGTAAATGAAACTTGGTTCAAAGCTGAAAAAGTTGGGACTTATTACGGACAATGTTCTGAGTTATGTGGAATTAAACATGCTTTTATGCCAATTGAAGTTAAAGTAGTTTCAGAAGAAGATTACCAAATTTGGCTTTCAGAGGCGAAGATAAAATTTGCAAAAGATGAAAATTTAATTAATAAAAAACTAGTAGCGAGCAAATAAAAATGAGTTCAGAAGCAGCACATATTCACGATCATCATACTCCAACAGGTTGGAAGAGATGGGCATATTCGACAAATCATAAAGATATTGGAACAATGTATTTAATTTTTGCAATCATTGCAGGAGTTATAGGAACAGCATTTTCAGTTTTGATGAGAATGGAATTAATGCATCCTGGTGATGATGTTTTAGGTGGTAACTACCATCTTTATAACGTTTTGGTTACAGGCCATGGATTAATAATGATATTCTTTATGGTCATGCCAGCGATGATTGGTGGTTTTGGAAACTGGTTCGTGCCGATAATGATTGGAGCACCAGATATGGCATTTCCAAGAATGAATAATATTTCTTTTTGGTTATTGCCTGTTGCATTTATTTTATTACTTTCATCAATTTTTGTAGATGGACCTCCAGGTGCACAAGGTGTCGGTGGTGGCTGGACGATTTATCCACCTTTATCTTCTACTGCAGGCCAACCAGGTCCAGCAATGGATTTAGCAATTTTAAGTTTACACGTTGCAGGAGCTTCTTCAATTTTAGGAGCAGTTAATTTTATTACAACTATATTGAATATGAGAACGCCTGGAATGACTTTGCATAAGATGCCATTATTTGCATGGTCAATATTAGTTACAGCTTTTTTATTATTACTTTCGTTACCAGTATTAGCAGGAGCAATTACTATGCTTCTAACAGATCGAAATTTTGGTACTGCATTTTTTGATGCACAAACAGGTGGAGACCCAACATTATTCCAACATTTATTCTGGTTTTTTGGTCATCCAGAAGTTTATATTCTAATCTTACCAGGATTTGGAATGATAAGTCATATCGTATCTACGTTTTCAAAGAAGCCGGTTTTTGGATATTTAGGAATGGCTTACGCGATGGTAGCAATTGGAATAGTAGGATTCGTTGTTTGGGCTCACCACATGTACACAGTTGGTTTAGATACTGATACTAAAGCGTATTTCTTAGCAGCAACAATGATTATCGCTGTCCCAACAGGAATTAAAATATTTTCATGGATTGCTACAATGTGGGGAGGATCTATATCATTCAAAACCCCAATGGTTTGGGCTTTAGGATTTATATTTTTATTTACAGTTGGAGGAGTAACTGGTGTAGTTCTAGCAAACGCTGGAGTAGATACTGCATTGCATGATACTTATTATGTTGTAGCTCACTTCCACTATGTATTATCTTTGGGAGCTGTTTTTGCGATATTTGCAGGCTTCTATTATTGGTTTGGTAAAATGTCAGGGTATGAATATTCTGAGTGGATGGGCCAACTTCATTTTTGGTTAACTTTCATAGGTGTAAATTTAGTTTTCTTCCCACAACACTTCTTAGGATTAGCTGGAATGCCAAGAAGATACGCTGATTATCCAGATGCATTCGCTGATTGGAATTATATTTCTTCAATCGGTTCATATATTTCTGTAGTTGGCTTAGTGGTATTTTTCGCTAATTTAATCTACGCTTTTGCCAAAAAGAAAAAAGCAGCACAAAACCCATGGGGAGAAGGGGCCACAACATTAGAGTGGACAGTTCCATCACCACCGAATTTTCACACTTTTGATGAATTACCGAAGTTTGAAGATTATGAAGGTACTGAAAAATCTAGTAGTTAGTAACGTCTTAAGATATAAAAATTAAAATGGCTATGACGTATTCTAAAGTAAAAAAATCATATTACGAACTAGGTATTATTACTGAATTATTAAAGTTAATGAAACCAAGAGTAATGTCTCTTGTTATTTTCACATGTGCAGTTGGTCTATTAACAGCTCCTACTTCAGGTTCATTTCAACAATCAGTTATTGGAATATTAATTGTAGCCTTTGGCGCTGGAGCAGCGGGAGCACTTAACATGTGGTATGAAGCTGACTTAGATAAATTAATGTCTAGAACTTGCCTGCGTCCAATTCCAAGAGGAAAGCTGAATAGAAACCAAGCATTATATTTTGGAACATCTATGGCAGTTGTTTCAGTTGTGAGCTTATACTTTGTTACAAATGCTTTATCAGCATCTCTATTATTGTTTACAATATTATTTTATGTATTTGTTTATACAATCTGGTTAAAAAGAAAAACTCCACAAAATATTGTTATAGGTGGAGCGTCAGGAGCTTTACCACCAGTAATTGGATGGGCAATAGCAACAAATTCTATTTCATTGGAGTCTATTGCTTTTTTCTTAATAATTTTCTTTTGGACACCGTCACACTTTTGGGCATTAAGCTTATACAAAGCTGATGATTATAAAAAAGCAGGTATTCCAATGCTTCCAGTAACTAATGGAATTCAGGATACTAAAAAGAATATCCTAATTTATTCTTTGCTAATGATACCTACAATTGTTTTCCCATATTACATTGGATTTGTTGGTGAAGTATTCTTAACACTTAGCTTACTACTTACATTTTATTATAATTTAATTTGTTTCCAGCTTTACAACTATAAAGTTGGAAAATTTAATATAAAGAAAGCTAGACATATTTTCAGCTATTCAATTATTTACTTATTTTTAATATTTGTTTTTTTCTTAGTGGATAAAGTTTTATGATAGTCAAAGATCAAAAATTAAAAAAGAAAAATTTATGGACAGCAGTTGGTTTGGTTGCATTCATAGTTTTCTTATTCATTTTCACACTATTTAATATTGGAGTATTTGAAAGACCTCTATGATTAAAAAAAATACTTTAACTCCACTAATTCTAGCAGGAATTTTTGTCTTTATGTTGGGATTATCTTTTGCAGCTGTGCCTTTGTATGATTTATTTTGCAGAGTAACTGGCTTTGGTGGAACAACACAAATATCCAAAGAGGCTCCTAATATAGTTTTAGATAAAAAAATAAATGTAAGGTTAGATACCAACGTTAACAGTGCTCTTGATTGGAATTTTGATGTTGATCAAAAAACAATGGATGTTCAGCCAGGCAAGGTATACAGAATTAAATTTGAAGTGGAAAACACGGGAGATGAAATTTCATCTGCTGTAGCTACATATAATGTTTCTCCATCATCATTTGGAGCATATTTTAATAAATTAGGCTGTTTTTGCTTTGAAAAACAAACACTAGATCCAGGGGAAAAGGCAAGTTACACCCTAGTATTCTACTTAGATCCAGAATTAGTAAATGATCCAAAAACATCTAGAGTTGAAGATGTTACTATGTCATATACTTTTTTCTCATCTGAATATTATAAAAACGAAAAAAAAGAGAGTTAAAATAAATGTCTGCATCTGGTCAAAAACATGATTATCATTTAGTTGACCCTAGTCCTTGGCCTCTAGCTACATCTATAGCAACACTAGTTACAGCTGTTGGATCTGTTTATTATTTTCACAGTAAAGTTATGTGGGCAATGGTTTTAGGTTTTTTACTTATAATTTATTGTGCCTTTATGTGGTTCAGAGATGTTGTAATCGAAGCTGAGCACAAAGGTCATCATACACCTGTTGTTCAAATTCATCATAGATATGGAATGACATTATTTATTGCTTCTGAAGTAATGTTTTTTGTTGCATGGTTTTGGGCATACTTTGATGCAAGTTTGTTTCCAAATGAATTCATGGGAAATGTATGGCCACCAAAAGATATTGAAACTTTTGATCCATGGGACATCCCACTTATAAATACTCTTGTCCTACTTTTATCTGGTACAACAGTAACTTGGGCACACCATTCTTTATTAGAGGATGATAGAAAAGGATTTATAAATGGTCTAATCTGTACAGTAATTTTAGGAGCATTTTTTACGTTATTGCAAATATACGAATACCAACACGCTACATTTAGTTTTTCAGGTCACATTTATGGTGCTACATTCTATATGGCCACAGGGTTTCATGGTTTCCATGTATTAGTTGGGACTATCTTTTTAGCGGTTTGTTTATGGAGAGGTAAATTAGGACACTTCACTAAAGAGCATCACTTTGGTTTCGAAGCTGCTGCTTGGTACTGGCACTTTGTTGACGTTGTCTGGTTGTTCTTATTTGCAGCTATTTACATTTGGGGAAGTTAATAGTTCTTGAAAAATAAGTTATCTTTTTCAATTTTTGTATACTTTTTTATTTTAGTTTTTTTGGCATTAGGCACTTGGCAAATTGTTAGACTAAATTGGAAGCTTGATTTAATAAATTCAATCGACCAATCTTTAAAAAGTGATCCAGTAGAATTTAATGGAAGTAATCCAATTAACTTTAAAAAAATCAAATTTGAAGGAATAATAGATAATTCAAAAATAATTTATCTATATTCCTTAAATGAAAAGGGAGAGCCAGGATTTGATATTATAAATCCAGTAAGTATTAACAATAAAAGCTATTTAATAAATCGGGGTTGGGTTCCAAGAGACCTTAAATCTAAAAAGTATGTTTCAAATGAAAGTAAATTCGAGGGAGTTTTAAAATTAAAAAGTAAATTTAATTATTTCAAGCCAGATAATGACGTAAATAAGAATTACTGGTTCACCCTTAAAGATGAAGATTTATTGACCTATACGGGAAAAGAATTTTCTCCATTCATTATAAACAATATTAGCAAGCAGGAAGGAATTTATCCTAAGTCAATACAAATAGGAGCCAATATTTCAAACAACCACTTAAAGTATGCTCTTACATGGTTTTCATTAGCTGTTTCCATTTTTTTAATATATTTATATTTTAGAAAAAAAAATTACTGATGGAATATATAAGCACTAGAAATAATTCAGATCATTTTTCATTTAAAAACGTATTTCTGAAAGGCTTAGCTGATGATGGAGGCCTTTTTGTGCCAAAGTCAATTAAACCACTTAGTAAGGATGAACTAAATAAACTAAGTAGTCTTAATTACTATGAATTAGCAGCCGAAATAATTTTCCCATTTATCGGTGATTTTATGACTAAGGAAGAGTTAATTTCCACAGTATCAAAATCTTACTCAAATTTTAGAGCAGAAGATGTTGTAAAAATCTCTGATTTAGGAAATTTAAAAGTCTTAGAACTCTATCATGGCCCAACTCTTGCTTTTAAAGATATTGCAATGCAATTAATAGGAAATTTCTATCAATATCACTTAGGAAATGAGCAAAAAAAAATTAATATTATTGTAGCAACATCAGGAGATACAGGTGCAGCTGCTATTGATGCTTTAAAAGGAAAAAAAAATTTAAATGTTTTTGTATTACATCCAAATAACAGAATTTCACCAGTGCAAAGAAGACTGATGACAATCCATGAAGAAAAAAATGTATTCAATATTGCTATTGAGGGGAACTTTGATGACTGTCAAAATTTAGTTAAAGCAATGTTTAATGATGAAAAATTCTCAAGCTCTATTAATATGTCAGGTGTTAATTCAATTAATTGGGCAAGAATTGTTGCTCAAGCTGTTTATTATTTTTATGCTTATTTTAAAATAGGAAGTGGACAGCCTCTGTCTTTTTCTGTCCCAACTGGAAATTTTGGAGATATTTATGCTGGTTATTTAGCAAAGAAACTTGGACTTCCAATTGATAAACTTATTGTAGCTACAAACAAAAATGACATTCTTCATAGAGCAATTTCTGGTGGTGATTATTCTCAAAAGAAAGTTGAGGAAACAAATACCCCCAGCATGGATATCCAGATAGCAAGTAATTTTGAGAGACTTTTATACGATGTTAAAGACTGTAACTCAGAAGTTACAAAAGATGTAATGAGTAAGATAAAAAATAATACTTATCAAATTGATAATAGTGACTTAGATGAAATAAAAAAGAATTTTACGTCTGAAATGTTAGATGAAAATGAAACTATCCAAATGATAAAAGATATAAATAAACAATATAAAGTTGTAGTTGATCCACATACTGCAGTTGGAATTGGTGCTGCAAAAAAACTTGGACTAGAACAAAATTGTGTTGTTTTATCTACAGCACACCCATGTAAGTTTCCAAAAGCAATAGAAGATGCCATCTCAAAAACTGAAGAATTACCAGATAGTCTTAAATATGTTTATGATAGAGAAGAAAAATTTGAAGTTATATCAAATGATATAAATAAAGTTAAAGATTATGTAATTAATTCCATATGAAATTAAAAATAAAAGATCAAATCCCTGATATAGAAATTTTCCATCTAATAGATGGTGAACCACAAACTAGCAAAATTAGAGATATTTTAGGAAATGGTAAAGTTATTTTATTTGGATTACCTGGCGCATTTACTTCAACTTGTTCAAAACTCCATCTTCCTGGATATGTAGGTAATGCAGATAAAATTAAATCAAAAGGAATAGAAAAAATATTTTGTTTATCTGTGAATGATCCATTTGTTATGAATGCCTGGGGAGAAGCGAATAATGCTGGAGGCAAAATTACAATGTTATCAGATCCGTATCTGTTATTTACAAAAGCAATTGGCGCTGAAGTAGATAGAAATTCAAAAGGAATGGGTATTCGTTCAAATCGTTATGCGATGGTTATTCAAAACTTAGAAGTAGTTAATATTCAAGTTGAGAAAGAGACTAAACAATGCGGTTTATCTTCAGCAGAGGGTGTTTTAGATTTATTATAATTAGTGCGGCAGTTCCGTTGTCCGTCCCAAATCAACTTGTAACAGAATAAAACACTTTTTGAATAGGTACATAGCAGGGTACATAGTTAAACTATGATTTCTTTGCGACGACTTTGTAATTGAGGTTTTTTTCTGATAAGTAATCCTAAAGTGAAATTAAATTGGATTATTTTTGTAACTGGATGGATGTCATTCAGAGCAGTTGGGTCAGGTTTGTTTTTGTTTTGGATCTTTACTGAAAATGAGCGTTCGGCACCATCCGAATGGATAGTTCCTTTTGTGGGCGACTTTTTTATTGGGATAACTGCTTTATTTTTAGTTTACCACATTATAAAAAAACCAAGCACTATACTATGGGGTCTTTTGCTGTCTTGGAATGTTATTGGTTTGTTAGATTTAATCGGGGCAATAAATGTAAGTTTTGCTGCTCCTTATGGACCTATACCAGAAATAGGATTTAATGAATTGGCAGTAAGATCTATTTTAATTTTAAATACTTTATTACAGATTTCTTGTATTTACCTATTGTTTCAAAAAGACATAAAAGAATATTTTAAGAAAAAGTAAATTTTGAGTTTTGAAGGTATGGTACATAGTCAGTACATAGTAGGTACATAGTCTTTTTTAAAAATAATTATCGTTGAAATAGAAAGACAATAAATTATTTAATGGCGCTCTGTTGCTAGGTGCACCTATATTGTGGCAGAGGACCTTGCCAATAAATCCACTTCATTATTAAGTTTGTCTGTTGAATGTGCCTTTACCCAGCTCCATTTAATTTCAAAAGTATTTGATAGATTATCTAATTCAGTCCAAAGTTCTTTATTCTTAACTTCTTTTTTATTTGCTGTTTTCCAGCCATTTTTTTTCCAATTATGTATCCATTCAGTTATTCCAGATTTAACATATTTAGAGTCTGTAAATATTTGAACCTTGCTTCCTTTTGGAATTTTTTTTAAAGCTTTAATGGGGGCAAGTAATTCCATTTGATTATTTGTTGTTTCTTTTTTGCTTCCTTTAATTTGAGTTTTCTTTCCATTTTCAATAATAATTGCAGCCCAACCACCATTTCCTGGATTCCCAATGCATGAACCATCTGTGTAAATTTTAATCATCAAGAATAATCCTTAAATAAGCTCAGATTTCTATGAAAATTTAACTTATCTATATACTCCTTTGGATCTTTGATTTTAATGACAGCATTTTTAGGAGTATTTAAATAATCATAGGATCTAGTCAAAAGATATCTCAAAGCCGACCCTCTACATAATGTATTTAAATTTCTTTTTTCAATTTCAGTTAATTTTCTAACGGATTGGTAGCCCTTTAATAAATTTGAGGATCTATTTTTATCTAATACAAATTTTCTATTTTTCTTTTTAAAACATAAAGCGTTAATGCAGGTTGCTAATTCATAAGATAGAAAATCATTAGCTGAAAAATAAAAATCTATAAATCCATGAAATTTACCTTTATTGAAAAAAATATTATCAATAAATAGATCGCTATGAATTATCCCATTTGGCATTTTTTTAGGCCATTTTTTTTTGAGATCTTTCAAATCATCTTTCATTAAATCTTTTAGGTTTTTTGACAATTTATTAATTTTATTGTCTATTTTATTCAGAATTGATCCCCATGAATTAATTGATAGAGAATTTTTTCTATATAATTTTAATTTTTTTGAAGCCTCATGAAGTAGTGCTGCATTTTTTCCAACTATAAAACAATCTTTACTATTTAGTTGATCTTTATCTCTTCCTTCTAAGAAGCTGACAATACAAGCTTTTTTATTTTTTAAGTTAAATAAATATTTACCCTTTTTATCTTTTATAGGTACTGGACATTTTACTTTTAATCTAGATAGACCAGACATAAGATTAACAAAAAATGGGAGATCTTTTTTCTGAACTCTTTTTTCGTAAATAGTTAAAATATATTTATTTTTTTTTGTCTTTAAAAGGAAGTTGGTATTTTCAATACCCTTTTTTATACCTGAATAATTTTCTATTTTTCCAATATTATATTTCCTCTCGATAAATTTTATCTGCTTATTATTAATTTTAGTATAAACAGCCATTAATTTAATTTTCCGGGAATTTTAAAAGTAATATTTTCTTTTACGATTTCAACTTCTTCAATATTGACTGTAAATTGATCTTTTAACTCTGCAATAAATTTTTCAACAAGTATTTCTGGTGCTGAGGCACCAGAGGAAATTCCAATTGTATTACATCCTTTAATTTTATCTATTGGCACTGGGCTTTCTGAGTGTATTAATTCAGCAGAACTACAACCAGAGTTTTTAGCAACCTCAACTAATCTCACAGAGTTAGATGAATTTCTACTTCCTATTACAAAAAACATATCACATTTATCTGCTATTTCTTTAACTGCTGATTGCCTATTTGTTGTTGCATAACATATGTCGTCTTTTTTGGGCTCTTTAATATCTGGGAATTTAGATTTTAGAGCTGCAATTATATCTTTGGTATCATCTACAGATAGTGTTGTTTGAGTTATGAAAGATAGCTGTTTATTTGAAATATTTTCATACTTATTTGCATCCTCAATATTTTCAATCAAATCTATTGAACCTTTTGGTAATTGACCCATAGTTCCTACAACTTCTGGATGATTTTTGTGTCCTATTAATAATATATGATGACCTTGTTTATTTAAGTTTTCCGCTTCTCTATGAACTTTAGATACTAGAGGACACGTTGCATCTACAAACAGCATATTTAAATTAGAAGCTTCCTCTGGGACAGATTTTGGAACCCCATGCGCCGAAAAAATAACTGGTCTAGACTTATCTTTGATTTCATCTAATTCTTCAACAAATATTGCACCTATCTTCTTTAACCCTTCTACAACATGTTTGTTATGAACAATTTCGTGTCTCACATAAACAGGGGCACCAAATTTATCTATACTCTTTTTTACAATCTCAATTGCTCTATCAACTCCCGCACAAAATCCTCTTGGTGCAGCTAAATAAATTTTTAAATTTTTGTTACTCATTTCCATCCTTTTTAAAAAATGGAATTAAAAATACTATACAAGCAATAAAAAAAAACAGGCTTCCGAACATAGCCCAAAAACTTCCTATACTTGAGATGATGAAACCAATTGAAGATATAATGAACAATATCCATCCAATTAGATTTATAGTTTTATTTTTCATTTTTTTTCTACCATGAATTCAAGTAAAATATGGGGAAAGGTCAATGAAGCCAATCCAACAAACATTATTTTAATAATACTTTCATCTATACCAAATTTTTCTGAAATAAAATAAAAAACTATTAAATACATTATTGCTGTAATTACTGTAAGTGGAATAATTTTTCGTAAAAAAATAGGAAATCCTTTCGTCAAATTTTTATTTATTTCACTAATTAAACTTAGTGAGTGTCTTATAGAATGAAGAAAGCAGAAATAAATTGTGAAAGCCAATATAGGGTTAAAAAAATAGTTTAAAATAATTATTGAAAAACTATCTAAAAAAAGAATAGATCTTAAATCATTATTATTGCCTCTATATATAACAAAATTACTTAGCACTGATAATATAACTAAAGGAATTAAAAAATTATCAGCCACAATATTTTCGTCTATTGAAAAGTTTAATATTTTAAAAATTTCGATTGTCTCAGCTTTATGAAACAGTAAGGGTGCTGAAATAACTAATGATCCTTTAATGAAATAAAAAATTTCTAAAAAATTAGCATTTTTTGTTTCGATAAAGTCACTATCCTCTTTGCCAAAATGATATGCTGCAACTATTAAAAAAAGCGAAAGCAGCAATATTGGACTTAAAATCCAAATTAAAATAACAAAAATAGCAATACCTATATAAGTTATATAGAACACTTCTGTATTTTTAATTTTATAAATTTTTAAAAGTTTTTTACCCTTTTCATAATCCAGCGCACCGTGAGAGATACCAATTGTTAGAATTAAAAAAAAACTAAAAAGTATAAACGAATTATCTCTCAATACCTCAAAGGCTGAAAAAAAAATACAGATATTAAAAAAAATAATAGAATGAAAAAAATTTATTTTGTTGATCATTATTTAAATACAGCTTTAATAAAAATCCATTTTGGCATCTTTAATATAATGGATAAGTCCTCGAAAATATTACTTTTATTGGAAAGAAAATTTATTACTGTTTTTGACTTGCTTTTAAACATTTTGAAGAAAATATTTGGCATGATCTCTGGCTTTTCAGCTAGGACTTTCAAAAAAACATTATCTAAAAACTTATACTTACTTTTTATATTGAAAGCTCTAGTTTGAGTTATTTTATCAATATTTTGAGTAATATATTCTGCTTGTTCTTGAATATTTAGGAAAGTATAGCCAGTACTTAAACGCGTCATACCTCCAGCAGTTCCAATATTAATCGTATTTTTGTCGTTGTTAAATTTTGGATAAAATAATGGTATGGCCCCAACTTCTTTATAATTAATTTTATATTTTTTTAATTTTAAAGTGTTTTCGATGTAATCAGTAATTTGTTTATCATAATCTTTTTCACTATCATCTTCCATTTTTGAAAGCCACGTAGTTTCGATTAAAGCTGATTTTTTTGAATAGGGTAGTGTATAGAAAAAATGAACACTTTTTTTTTGATCACAATCAAAGTCCATTAAATTCATTATTTGATCGTCAAAAAAATCTTTTTCGGTTTCAATCTCAACACCTTGAAAGTGTTGCCATAAATTAGAATCTTTATTCTCAAGATTTGGCAAACTGTTAAATAAAATTGCGTTTTCTGTATTTACTTCACTAATATCTTTAAAGAATTGAATATTTGGATTTTTATTGATTTTATTTAAAATTTTTTTGTAGAATAGTCCACTATCAATACTTTCGTAAGGGGTTTCTTTACAATCTTTATATTCAACATTCCCTTTAAAATTGATTGTATAATCTTTCCATCTTTTTTTTACACAGTCATCAAACTTGTGAGGTACAGTTTTCCAATATGACCAAGTTTTATCTCTTTTATATTCATCTCTTTTTTCAATAATTGCTAAAGCCTTATTTTTAAGTTTATCGTGATACTCTAACTCATAAGCCAATGTTAAACCTGCACAGCCACCTCCAATAATTATGTAATCAAAATCTTTCATTATACTCAATATCTTGCATTATTATCTCATGCTCTTTTATTGTAAGTTTTTTATCTTCTTTTACAAAATATAATTTAATTAAATCACCAATAGATAACACTGTATGCAAGACTTTTCCCAAATTGTTTACATAAATTTTTCCCGATTTATTATAATTTTCTAAGTTTCGTTTTTTTAAGATTTCATTTCCAATTTGTCTATATACTCGTCTTGCAACCAAAATCGAAAATCTTAAAAAGAATGGAATTTTTTTAATTGATATAAAAGAATTACTATAAAATTTGTCAGCGATTTTTAGAATTCTTTTAATTTCATCAAAATTCTTTTTTATATAAAACCTATTATTGCTTTCATCTTCAATAACATCTCTTGAAATATTAGTTAATTGCATTGCAATACCTAAGTCAATCGCCCCTAAAAGTGCTGATCTTTCTTTGACATTTAAAATTTTTGCCATCATTAATCCAACTGTTCCAGCCACTCTATATGAATAAACATATAGATCTTTGTCAGTGTTGATTTCTACTTTTGATTTTATATCAGCCTCTACGCCATCAAATAAATCATCAATTATTTTTTGTGATATTCCAAATTTGTTTATTAAAGCCCACATATTTTTAATTATTTGGTTATTTTCATTTTTTAATTTGAAATCTTCTTTGAAAGTATTGAAATTTTTTAATTTCGTATCAAGATCACCTTTTTCATCTGCTATATTGTCTATGTATCTACAAAAATCGTACAAATTAGAGCAATCGGAGTAGACTTGTTTTGGTAAAAAGAAACCTGCCCAATTAAAAGATTTAGCGTATATCGACAAATAATTTTGTTCATTCATTACAAAATTTTATCTAAGACCTTTGCGGATGATAGGACTCCTGGAACACCAGCTCCAGGATGAGTGCCCGCTCCAACAAAATATAAACCGTCATAAACCTCAGATTTATTATGAAATCTAAAGTATGCTGATTGAGAAAATTTTGGCTGAATTGAAAAACCAGAGCCATATTTTGTGTTTAATTCATTCTCAAAATAATCAGGAGTTAAATAAAAATCATCTACAATATTTCCTCTTAAGTTAGGTAATAAACTTTTTTCCATTTTTTCTATCACAAGTTTTTTTAGATTCTCTCCTTCGATTGACCAGTTTATTCCTGATTTATTATTAGGTACAGGCACTAATACATAAAAGCAATCATGGTCTTTTGGTGCCATACTTGAATCTGTTGCGGTAGGTCTATGTAGGTAATAGCTTATATCGTTATTTAATTTTTTGTTTACAAATATATCATCCAAGTGTTCTTTGTACTTATCGCCAAACTTTATAGTATGATGTTCAACATTTTCGTATTTTTTCTTTGTTCCAAAATAATAAACAAACAAACCCATTGAATATTCCATTCTATTTATCTTCCAGTTAAATAAGGTGTTATATTTTTGATTATTTAGCATTTTTGAATAAACACCGGGAGGATCTGCATTACAAACTACGTTATCTGCTTTAATTTCCTCATCTTCACTTGTCACAACCCCGACAACTCTTTTATTTTCTGTAAGCAAGTTTTTAACTTCTTTACCTTTAATAATTGTAACATCTTCTTCTAACATCAATTTCTCAAAACCTTTTATGATTTGTCCTGTTCCACCCATAGAATAATGAATTCCCCATTTTTTTTCTAAATACAAAATTAATCCATATATAGAGGTTGTAGTAAAAGGGTTCCCACCTACCAATAATGGGTGCATACTAAATAGCCTTCTTAGTTTTTCATTTTCAATAAAACCACTAACCAAAGAATAAACAGATTTATAACTTTTTAAACTTAGCAATGCAGGAATTTGCTTAAACATAAATGAAGGTTTATCAAATGGCACATCTGATAATTCTGAATAACCCTTATCAAATATTTTTTTTGTAAATTTAAGTAAATTTCTGTAACCCACAACATCTTTATGATTAATTATTGCAATCTGTTCTTCCATTTTCTTTTCATCAGCTGAGTAATCAAAATGGCTTCCATCTTCGAAAACAAATCTGTACCAAGTATCTAAATCTTTTATTTTTATATAATCATCTGGATTTTTATTAAAAAGTTTAAAAATTTCATAAATTAAATAAGGAGCAGTTATTACAGTTGGTCCACCATCATAAGTAAACCCATTACTTTTAAATACTCTCGCTCTCCCACCTAAATCTTTTTGTTTTTCAATTAAAGTAACTTTATGACCTTTTGCCCGAAGTCTAAGAGCCGCTGCTATACCGCCAAAGCCTGATCCAATTACAATTGAATTCATATTCCTTAATTTACATTATTTTTATGAAATTTGATAAACTATCTTAGTTTAAGAACTAATTTTCTTTAATTCTGTCTTTGTTTCATCAAGATTTTTATTAAACAAGTTGTCAAGTTTAGACTTATCAACAGATGTTGTTATAATTTTTTT
>CACLYQ010000005.1 GCA_902611175.1 uncultured Pelagibacteraceae bacterium | reverse complement strand
TTTATGCAATTAACTTATAACAACCAATCATTATTAGCCACTGGATGTTATGAAAAAAACGATAGCGGAGTTACTAATTTTGGAAAAGAGGCTATTAAAGAAATGAATAAAGTAGGTATCGTTGTTGACATGTCTCATTCAGCAGAGAAAAGTACACTTGATGCAATTGAAATTAGTCAAAAACCAATTGCGATCACTCATGCAAATCCAACTTTTTGGTTTGAAGCAAAAAGAAATAAATCTACAGAATTATTAAAAGTTTTATCTGATAGTGGAGGAATGTTAGGATTGTCATTGTATGCTCACCATTTAAAAGATGGAACGAATTGTAAAATAGAAAGTTTTTGTGAAATGGTTGCTAGAACAGTTGAAATTATGGGTATTAATAATGTTGGTATAGGATCAGACTTATGTTTGAACCAACCAGACAGTGTAGTTGAGTGGATGAGAAATGGAACTTGGTCAAAATCAAAAAATTTTGGTGAAGGTAGTAAAGATAAACCTGGTTTTCCAAAACAACCAGATTGGTTTTTGGATGCAAGAGGATTTAATAATTTAAATACAGAACTAAAAAATAAAGGTTTTCAGGAAGAAGAGATAAATAAGATACTTGGCAATAACTGGTTTAATTTTTATAAAGGAATTAACTAATGCAAGTTCCACTAAGAGATCCTAAAATTGTAATGAAACTTTCTAGGCTTGGATCGTTTCATCAATCTAAATTATCTTTTCTAAGATCATTTTTAAATGAGTTTAAAGATTGGAAATATAACAGAGATTTGTTTGACTTGAATGATAGGGGATATGGAGTTGCTATTTATTCATTTTCAAAAGATAAAAAAACATATTCTTTAGTTTGTTTTGCTAATGAGCTTAAAGATGAGGAAAGATCTGATAGAGTAATTGCAACCAAATGGGATGCTGCATTTGCTTTGTATGATGGCATTCCTTCAAAAATTGATATTGATAGACTTTCACAAAATGTCCCTAAACAAGAAGTTGGTAGACTTTCTTATAAAGAACTAACTCTTTCAAGAGCAAATAGATCAGTTAGAGCATTTAATTATGTGGTTGATTGTTTATCAAAAGGTATTCAGCCAAATACTAATGAGCTTTCAAAAGTTGGATATTTGTACAGAACAACAGCAGTATATGGCTCAGGAAAATTTGGATTAGCAGACAGGTTTAGAATTAAAAATAGAGATGAAATAAATGGTCCTTTTAGATTGGAAATGATGTTAGTTTACCTTGTAAGACAATTCACTTTCGATCAAGTCAATCATATAGCTAAACATAAAAATCCTAAAGACGCAGTAGAATTAGACTTGGATATTTGTAGAAATTTAGGAATTGGAAATTCAACTGGATTAGGAATGGCACCATTTATTGTTAACCACCCTTCATTGTTAAATAATTGGATTCTAGCTAAAGAAACAGCTTTAAAAAAAATAAGAGAAATAGAAAAAGTATCAGAAGAAGAGTTTAAAATTTTTTACAAATGTTTAACAAAATCTTTAAAAAATGTAACTTCATGGAATACTGACAGCGAATACCAAAAGAAAAAAATAAACAATTTAATTAATGATTTACAAAATTTAATTAATTATTTGAAAGATAATATTGATAAATCAAATTTTTATATATTTGATAAATTATATAACTGGGCAGAGGAAAATTTATCTGAAGAAGGAATTGAGTATTTGGTTTCTATAATGATGGAGCCATATAATGAAATAACTGATCCTTTAATTTCTCAAATGAGTTCAGACGAGGATATTAGTTTTAATATACCTATAGATAGAACTATAAATGATCTAAGAGAAATAATTGAGAAAAATTATTCAGATATTTTAAAAATTGATTTTTCAAAAAATGAAAATAATAAAAAATTTTGGTTCATTTCAAAAAATAAAGAAGAGCCTAGAATTGGGGATCGGTTTGAAGATAATGGTTCAGAACTTGAGCAGCCTACAGCTATTGCTAGAGATATAAAAAAACTTTATGAAACTATTTTTACATTAAAAAACAGTTTAAAAATTGGTAAATTTCTAGTACGGAACAATGATTTAAGACATATTGTAAGAAGAGTGTTTATAACAGAGAAATATCCATATTCTGAAATTCAAGATAACACCATCGGCTCAAAATTAGTTCCTATTGATATGTTAAGACTTAAACTATCTTTTTTTGGTGCAGTAAAGTTTGATCCAAGATCTGATAAATGGTTAAGGATTTGTATGTTTCAAGGAGCACCATTACCAAATGAACTTAATTCATTTAATCAATATTGGATATATAACTAAAGTAATTAATGAGAAGTTATAGTGAAATCGATACAATTGTTAAACGTTCAACTAAAGCAAAAGGTTTCTCTTGGGGTGTTGCCGAAGAAATAGGAAAAAACATTAAACAACTTGAGTTATTTGGTTTACCAGGAATAAAACATATAAATCAATATTTTAAGATTTTTAATAATGAGAAGTTTGAAAATTGCCAATCTTTTAACAAAAGCAACAGACCTCAAAACTTTTATTGTCCAATTAAACTTGGATTAAGTTTTTTTGATCAATCTATCTCTATCCAAGAACTAAATGATATAGAAATTGAAAAAATGGCTTACCCATTGATATTTTTGCCGTTTGTCAGCAGATCTTCGGAAATAACGGGAAAGAGAATTTTTTTAAAGATAGATCAAAAAGAATTTTTATTAAATTTCAATCAATCAATTTATTCAAATTATTTAAGTAGTGAGGTTGTAGAAAAAGCTGATGTAATTAAAATCCAATTCTTAGAAAACAAGAATAATTTTTCCGAAGAAGATTGGAAAGAATTAACAAAATTATCTGAAAACACATTTGTAGAAGAAACAGATGAGTTAAAACAAAAAACTGCAGGAGCAGGATTAACAGATAATGACTGATAACTTTGAATATAAATCAGACAATTCAGATAATAATGAATTAAATGATATTTGTGATGAATGTAAAAAAGAAGATGAGACAGTAACTCAAAATTTAATACTCACAGGATATAAACTTTGCAACTCCTGCAGAACATCAAAAACTTTATTTCCGCTTTAGATATTCGTACTAATAGGCAATGAATTAATTTTTGTCATTACAAATGAAATTGTCAAAAAAGAAATAATCAAAAAAGATAAAAATACAATTCCAAATGCTTTTAAATTTGATTTTAAATTTAAAATATGTCGTGTTGCAATGATTAATGAAGCAAAAATCCAAAATTGAGTAAGAAAAATAATTAAAAGAACAAGTTCTGGTGTAACTGCAAAAAATCTTATCAGGCCTGGAGCGTGTGCGTACCCAACAGCTATAAGAACCCTTTTAAATGGAATTTTTCTATCTTTATCAGGAAAAATTTTAACGCCAATTACAAATATAAAAATTGACCAAACCAGCCATGTTAATAAAGCCGTTAAACCAGATATACCAACTGATGTTTTTATAATCGTATTAGCTGCAACTGCTCCAGCAACCCCATCTAAAATCATAATTAGAATTGCAAAATAAATTCCAGCTTCTCCATAATATCTTGGAGTTCTGTAAAGAGTTTTATCAAGCTTTAACGATTTAAAAACAATATCTAAAAACTGAGCAAACATTAATTATCTTTATTTTTTTTTTGCGCTTTATATGAAACGATTAATGGGAATATTATTAGTGCAATAGCGATTATAATGCAAACAACTATGAAAAAGGTTTTCGTCATATTTAGGGGGAATTAAATTCCCCCTAAAAAAATTTTTATCACTTACTGACTACTTCTCTTGTATTTGCGTTGTAAGATTCTGTAAATGGAACATCAACTACAACTGCATCGACCGGTTCTCCAGGTTTATCAGAATATTTTTCTGGTAGGTGGACTTTAAATTTCGATCCAACCTTACCCTTTGGAAAACCATTTGCATTTAGCGTGCCATCAAATGGAACGTATCCCATAGCAATATTTTTCCCTTTTTCTGGGTGATACCAAGGAGAAGTTATAAATCCTACGGGCTCACTGCCGTTTTCTGAAATTAACCAAAAATCTGGAGCATATTCTTCAATAGGTTTTCCTCCTAATTCAAGTCCAACTAATTGAAGTTTGTAAGGTTTATGACCTGCTTTTAAATCAGCTTTCATTTTCTCGAGAGCTTTTTTACCAATGTAATCTGCTTTTTTGTTCCATTCACCTTTACCAGATAAAGAAACTTGATATCCAAGATTACATTGAAATGGATTATGCTCATGATCCATATCTTGTCCCCATGAAAGAATTCCAGCTTGTATCCTTCTATGGTGTGCAGGAGCAATTACCATTAAGTTATGTTTTTTACCTGCTTCAAGAACAGCATTCCACATATCTTCGGCATATAAAGTTGCTTCTCTTAAATATATTTCAAATCCAGACTCGCCTGAAAAACCTGTTTGAGAAATTATACAACTTCTTCCACCAACTTTTGCAGAAGCCAATCCATAAAAAGGCATGTTATCAATATCAACTTCACTTCCACAAAGATCTTTCATCAAAGCTTTTGCTTTAGGACCTTGAATTTGTACAGGACAAGCATCTATTTCATTAATTTGAACATTAAACCTTTCATCTGCATTTACTCCTTGCAGATATAATCCTATATCACTATCTGATAAACTAAACCAAAATTCATCTTTAGAAATTCTTAAAAGAATAGGATCATTTAATACTCCTCCATAAGAATTACACAAAATTACATATCTTCCTCTCATTGGAGAAATTTTTGTAGCATCTCTTGTAATTACATAATCAACAAATTTTTCTGCATCTGGTCCTTTAACTTGTATTTGTCTTTCAACTGCAACATTCCACATTGTTACATGGTTTTTAATTGCTTCGTACTCAACCATTGCACCACCATCTTCAGGTTTAACATAACCTCTTGGATGATAAATTCTGTTATAAACAGTTGCTCTCCAACATCCTGCTTTCATAGATAAATGCCAGTATGGAGATTTCCTTACTCTTGTTGATATTAGCATCTCAACTTTAGTAGGTCCGCTTTGCCTTAAATTGTATGGTACTTTTCTATCAGACTGATCTACTGATGTTGTATGTCTTAGTTTACTATAGTCAAATTCATTAGACATAGTTATTCTCCTTCAACCACTTGTTAGTTTCCTTCAAGCCGCCGAATGTATAAATGTGGAAATAATCAGTATGCGATTTAACTTTCCCAATTAAATCATTAGGGTCTTTAGGTTTCAATAAATCTAACGCCTTACTAAAATTAGATTTAAGAAAGTTAATGGAATTTTTTGCCCCTACAATATTAGCAAATTTAATTAAGCTAGAAATTTTCATTGGCCCAGTTATTCCAACATGAACTGGTATTGTTTGTTTTGAGATAAAATCTATAATAGGCTGAGTATCCATTAGCCATTGTGTAACTATATAATCAGCATAAGGCTTTTTATCTATCATAGCTTTTTCTAAATCAGAGTCGGATATATCAGGACTCCCCTCGGGATGTCCAGCAATTCCAATCTTGATGCCATCAAAAAACCCTGTCTCTAACATTTGATATGAGCTATCAAATTTTCCGATCGGGTCACGACTTCCACCTATCACCAAGACCTGCTTAACACCCAAATCTTTACATCTAGAAACATAATCTTTTAGCTGATTTTCATCATTTATTGACCTTGCTGGGAAGTGAGGAACTGGATTAAATCCCTCTTTAACTAACTCTCCAGATTGTTGAGCAGTCTCTTTATAATCACCTCCAGGTAGCATTGTAACATAAACATCTTTTACCTTAGGCAACGTACTTAAATCAGTTTTAGGACCTATTTCTAAAGAAAAATTCATAACTAAATTCTTAATTATTTTATATTCCGTGTCTATAAAAATATTAAACAGCTGAACACATTGTAACCCATTGTCATGATCCGAAAATTTAATTAAATTTAGTCATGGAAAATAAATTATCTCAAATTACAGAATTATTCTCCAAAACAAGACAGCAAACGCTATCTCTGTGCGAGAACTTAGAGGCTGAGGATATGGTCATACAGCCCAGCAAAAATGTTAGCCCACTTAAGTGGCATCTTGGTCACACCACATGGTTCTTCGAAAAATTCATCTTGTCAGAATTAGATGATAGTTACAAACCTTTTAACAAAGATTACAATTACATATTTAATTCATATTATAATTCTGTGGGTGAGTACAATCCTCGAAATAAGAGAGGTTCACTAAATAGACCCATCTTAAAAGATGTTGTAAAATATAGACACTATGTAACTGAAAATATTATTGATTTTTTAAAAAGGACAAAAAATAACAGGACATCATTTTTAGTTGAACTAGGTTCAAATCACGAACAACAGCATCAAGAATTAATGTTAATGGATATTAAAAATATTTTTTACAACAATCCATTGATGCCGACTTATAATTCTAACGATGATAAACCAACTGCTAAAGAAGAAAATGAATTGACATTAGAAACTAGTAAAAAATTTAAATATGGAAATAACGAGGATATTTTTTGTTACGATAACGAATTACCAGTATCAGAAACACAATTAGATCCTTTTAAAATATATTCATTTGTTACTAATGGAGAGTGGAAAGAATTTATTAATGATGGAGGATATAAAAACCATGAGTATTGGTTATCTGATGGATGGGATTTTGTAAATAATAACAAATTACAAAAACCAATGTATTGGATAGATAATAATAATTATTTTACATTAAACGGTGTAAAAAAAATTGATAATGAAAAGCCAGTTTCTCATATAAGTTTCTATGAAGCAGATGCATTTGCAAGATATAAAAACAAAAGATTACCAACTGAATTTGAACTAGAGTATTTTTTAAAACAATCTGAGAAAAAAGGTAATTTTTTAGAAAATAAAATTTTCCATGAAGTGGAAGAAAAAGCAGACGATGTTTATGGAAATTTATGGGCTTGGACAAGTAGTAATTACACACCTTACAAAAAATATAAACCTTATGAAGGAAATCTAGGAGAATATAATAATAAGTTCATGTGTAATCAGTTTGTCTTAAAAGGTGGCTCACATTCTACGTCTATTAATCATGTCAGAGCATCTTATAGAAATTTCTTTTACCCAAGTGATACTTGGCAGTTTTGTGGTGTCAGACTAGCTGATGACATCTAGTGACTAATTTAAAATTAATAAACATAAACAATCAAATTCAAGATGATAAAAAATTAATCTTACAAGGATTATTAAATAAAAAACAAAAATATTTACTACCTAAATATTTTTATGATGAGAAAGGTTCAAAGTTATTTAATAAAATTACAAACCTTAAAGAATATTACCCAACAAACAAAGAGTTAGAAATACTAGGTAGTTCACAAAAAGAGATAAGAAAGAAATTACCAATCAATTCAACAATTGTAGAATTTGGTAGTGGCTCAAATAAAAAAATTAATAAATTTATAAATTCATTAAGTGAACCCAAAGAATATATTCCTATAGATATTAGTAAGGAATATTTGTTTGAAAATGCATCGATAATTGCAAAAAAATTCTCAGATTTAAAGGTAACAGCAATATGTGCCGACTTTAGTCAGACCAATAGATTAAATAAAATTTTAAAAAATAAAAAAAAAATAGTCAGTTTTTTTCCAGGATCGACAATAGGAAATTATTTACCCAAAAATGCAAAAAAAATATTAAAAAATTTTTCAAAAATTATAGGCAAAAATTCTTATTTAGTAATCGGGGTTGATTTAATCAAAAATAATAAAACTCTTGAAAATGCTTACAACGATAAATCGGGAGTTACAGCAAAATTTAATAAAAATATATTAAATGTAGTAAACAAAATTTGTAATTCAAAATTTCAAACTAAAGATTTTGAACATAAAGCATTCTACAATTTAAAAAAAAATAGAATTGAAATGCATCTTATATCGAAAAAAAATTTCACGTTAAAAATTAATAAAAAGAATATTAAATTTACTAAAGATGAAACCATTCATACTGAAAATTCTCATAAATATTCAAAAAATAACTTTGTTAAATTAGTTAATAAATCTGGCTTTAAAGTCTTAAAATATTTTACTGATAAAAAAAATTATTTTGGAGTTTTTTTATTAAAAGTGAAGTAAGTTTTATCATGGCGCAAAAAGACGTAGGTAATAAAATTCCCATTTATAAGTTAAAAGACACCGATCAAGTAATGAAATATTACGATGAGTGGGGTGATGGTAATAAATATGACAAGGATATGGTCGATTGGAATTACACAGGACCAAAAGAAACAACAAAAGTATTTTCAGAATTTCAGAAAAATAAAGATGCAAAAATTTATGATGCTGGTTGTGGTACTGGATTGGTCGGTGTTGAATTAAAAAAACATGGTTTTAAAAATTTTCATGGGGCAGATCTTTCGAAAAAGTTATTAGAATTGGTACCGAATGATCTTTATGAAGAGCTTGAACAAGTAGACTTGAATAAACCCATTAATAAAAAAGATGACGAATATGACTCTGTTATGTGCGTTGGTACATTTACTTTTGGACATGTCAAGCCACCAGCTTTGGAGGAATTTATCAGGATTACAAAGAATGATGGATTTATCTGTTTTACTATAAATGAGGGAATACATGAAGAATATGGTTTTGATAAAAAAATTGAACAACTTAAACAGCAAAATAAATGGAAAGAAATAAAATTTTTTAAGTCAGATTACATTGCAAGTAAAGATGTAAATGCTTGGTTAGGGTTATATCAAGTGATAAAGTAAGCCATGTCAGAAATTTACAATATTATAGATAAACAAAAGTTAGATATTGTATCGAAACCAATTAGTGAAGCTCATGGTTTACCAAATGAATGTTACATCAGTAAAGAATATACTTTAATTGAAAGAAAAAAATTATTTGAAGATAAGTGGATAGTAATAGGAGTAGGAAGTTCAATTCCAGATGCAGGGGATGTAAAACCAATTGATTTACTTGGAATACCTTTGCTTATTGTTAGAACAAAAAATAAAGAAATAAAAGTTTTTCATAATATTTGTAGTCATAGAGGAGTTAAATTAGTTAAAGAAGCTGGCAAAATTAGAAATGTTATGAGGTGCTCATATCATTCATGGTCATATGACTTAGAGGGAAAATTAATTGCTACACCTCACATAGGAGGCATGAATATTCATCAAACACCTGAATTTGATAAATCAAAAAGTAATTTAAAAGAGATAAGATCATATATTTGGTTAGATCTAATTATGATAAATATTAACAACAATGAAATTTCATTTGAGGATTACATTAGTCCTTTAAGTGAAAGATGGGAAAAATTTTGGCCTTTGAAAGATAGAGAATTAATTTATCATGCAAATGATTATGGTTATTTTAAATTAAATGCAAAATGTAATTGGAAATTTGCAATTGAAAATTATTGTGAGAGCTATCATTTGCCTTGGGTACATCCAGGTTTAAATTCTTATTCAAAATTAGAGGATCACTATCATATTCAAGGACTGCCAAATCGTTTCGCTGGACAAGGAACAGTTGTTTACAATCCAAGATTTGAAGGAAATGAAAAGTTTCCTTGTTTCCCTAACTGGCCGAAAGATAAAGAAAATATAGCTGAGTACGTAGCACTTTTTCCTAACGTAATGTTAGGAATTCACAAAGATCATTATTATGCTTATTGGTTAGAGCCAATCAATCATGAGTTTACAATAGAACATATGGAAATTTATTATGTAGGAGATGAAGCAGCAAATTCAACAAAATATAAATCCCTAAGACAAAAAAATCACAAACAATGGGAAGATATTCAAAAAGAAGATGTAGATATAATTCAAAGTATGCAAATAGGTAGAAACTCTCCAGCTTATAATGGTGGTAATTTTTCTCCAAAGATGGACAATCCTACACATCATTTTCATAAGTGGGTTGCTGGTAATTTAATTTAAAGTTAAAACCTAAAAATGAAAATTATATTAATTATGGGACTTCCAGGCGCAGGGAAAACTACATTAGCTGATGAACTTGCTCCCTTATTGAATGCAAAAAGATTAAATGCAGATGAAGTAAGAAAAGCTGCAAACGATTGGGATTTTTCAGAAGAGGGAAGAACAAGACAAGCAAAAAGAATGGCTGACTTTGCATTAAAATTAAAAGATAAAGGAAATTATGTGATTGCGGATTTTATTTGCCCAACTCCAAAGGCAAGAAGTTTATTTCCTGCAGATTATGTAGTTTGGGTAGATACTATAAAAGAAGGTAGGTTTGATGACACTAATAAAATGTTTGTTAAACCAGAAAAATATGATTTTCATGTTACATCGCAAGATGCTAAGTCTTGGGCACCAAAGATTTTAAAGGAGATAAAAAAATGACGTATCAATGGGACAATAAAAAACCAACTGCTCAAATGTTAGGAAGATGGCAACCGTTTCATGATGGTCACTATACTCTATTTAAGGAAATTATAAAAAAAACAGGACAAGTATGTATTCAAATTAGAGATGTACAAGGTGTTGATGATAATCCATTTGATTTTGAAACAGTTAAGAAAAATATTGAAGAAAAACTTAATCCAGAGTTTGAGGGCAGGTTCAAAATTATGCTTGTCCCTAATATTACAAATATTTGTTATGGAAGAGGTGTTGGATATAAAATTGAAGAAATAGTTTTGTCTGAAGAAATCCAAAAAATTTCAGCAACTAAAATTAGAGCCAAGATGAGAGAAGAAGGTAAATTAAAATAAGTGACTGTAAAAATAAATAAAGTATCACCGGGTGTTAAAAGAGTTTTAATTAATGATCCAAAAACTTATAATTCCTTATCATACAATACTCTTTCGTCTTTATTAAAAGCATTCAAAAAATTAGATAACGATAAAGAAACTAGAGTTATTATTTTAGAAGGGGCTGGCAAAGGATTTAGTGCAGGTCACAATTTAAAAGAGGTAAGAGGTATAAAAAATAGATCTAATCATCTAAAACTGTTTAAACTTTGTTCAAAACTTATGATGCAAATTGTTGAAGGAAACAAACCAGTGATAGCTAAAGTACATGGAGCAGCTTACGCAGCTGGATGTCAATTAGCAGCAAGTTGTGATCTTGCATATAGTACAAACTCAGCAACATTTGCTACACCTGGAGTAAAAATTGGATTATTTTGCAGTACTCCAATGGTCGCTGTCAGTCGAAAAATCAGTAGAAAAAGAATGATGGAAATGCTACTTACCGGTGATCCAATTAGTGCAAAATATGCAAAGGAAATTGGATTAATTAATGATCATTACAGTCCAAAAACTTTGAATAAAAAAGTTTTAGATATTGCAAAAAAAATATCTTCAAAATCAAATTTAACCATCAAAATAGGTAAAAAAGGTTTTTATAAACAATTAGAAATGCCATTAGGTAAAGCTTATGATTACACAAGTAAGATGATGACACTTAATATGTCATCTTATGATGCCAAAGAGGGTATTAGTGCTTTTATTGAAAAAAGAAATCCAAGTTGGAAAAACAAATAACCATTAAGTTGAAGTCACTTAAAAAAAAGTTTAAGTTGTAATCAAAGGAGAAAATCAATCATGGATGGATGCTGTGGTCCTGGATATGCTAGTCCTGTAGAAGCAATAAAAGCGCCTAAAGAAAAGCTTTTATATACAATAGCTATCTACACAGGGACGGGAATACAAAAACCAGACTATTTAGCAACTGTCGATGTTGATCCTCAAAGCCCCACATATTCTAAAGTAATTCATAGACTTGAAATGCCAGGTATTGGTGATGAATTGCATCACATGGGATGGAATGCATGTTCTTCTTGCCATGGTGACTCAAACATGAGCAGAAAATATTTATTAGTTCCAGGTGTTAGATCAAATAATATTTATGTTGTTGATACTGCATCCGATCCTAGAGCTCCAAAAATACATAAAGTAGTAGATGGATCTGAAATAAAGAAAAAAACTAATTTATCAGGACCACATACAGTTCATTGCTTAGGTTCTGAAATTATTATTTCTTTTTTAGGAGATGCACGAGGAGAAGCTCCAGGTGGATATTTACATTTAAATAAAGATTTTGAAATTGTGGGTAGATGGGAAAATTCAATGGGAGACATACCTTTTAGCTATGACTTCTGGTACCAACCAAGACATAATGTGATGGTTAGTTCTGAATGGGCTGCACCAAATACTTTCATGCCTGGATTTGATTTAGAGGAAGTTGGTCATTTGAAATATGGTAGACGGCTTCATGTTTGGGATTTTAAAAAAAAAGAGCCAGTTCAAACAATGTATTTAGGTGAAGATGGTTTAATACCATTAGAAGTTAAATTTATGCATAATCCCGACAGTAGTCATGGATTTTGTGGCGCAGCACTAAGTGCAAATGTAATTCATTTCTGGAAATCAAAAGAAGGTAAATGGGAATGGGAAAAAATAATTGATGTTGAAAATGAACCACATCCTGATTGGCCAATACCTGTACCTGGAGTTATGTCAGCGATATTGGTTTCTATGGATGATAAATATCTCTATATAAATAATTGGCTTCATGGAGATATGAGACAATACGATATTTCAGATCCACACAAACCAAAATTGACAGGTCAAGTTTGGATGGGTGGATTGTTAGGAAAGGCTCCAGAAGTAAATGGTGTTAAAATAGCTGGCGGACCTCAAATGTATCAATTATCTTTAGATGGTAAAAGGATGTATGTAACAACATCATTATTTTCTACTTGGGATAATCAATTTTATCCTGAAATAAGAAAACAGGGTGGAGCAATGATTATGATTGATTGTGATGTTGAAAATGGTGGGATGAAAATTAATAAAGATTTTATTGTTGATTTTGGTAAAGAGCCAAATGGACCAAGTAGGTGCCATGAAAGTAGATATCCTGGTGGAGATTGCACAAGTGATATCTGGCTATGACAAAGATTACAATCTCAAACAGAAATAACAGTGTATTTGAAGTCAGTGGAAAAAAACCTTTATTAAATGAATTAAGAGATCAAGGTGTCGATCTTCCTTACGGATGTCAGTACGGAGGATGTATTACATGTGCAGCTAAACTAATTAATGGAGAAGTGGATCAACGTTCTCAAGTTGCTTTAAATAATAGACAAATAAATGATGGATATATTATTTTATGTGTTGCTAAAGCAAAAACAGATTGCACAATTGAGATAGGAGTTGAAAGTCATGATAAATTGTATCGAAATCCTTTCCTAGATCCTTTAGAACCTCACGAATTAAAAGCAGATATAGCAAGTAAAAAAGATGAAAAAAAATAAATATGAACCACAACGAACCTTATAGCGCTGAATATTTAAAAGATATTTTAAGTTCCGTTAAGACAATTGCAATGGTTGGTGCTAGCCCAGATAAAACTAAATTTAGTTATGGTGTGCTAAGAGTTTTGCATGAAACTGGTTATGACATGATACCTGTAAACCCTAAGCCAGGTATAAAGGAAATTAGAAATTTAAAAGTTTATCCAAATTTATCAGCTATCGATAGACCTGTTGATATGGTTGAAGTATTTAGAAAATCTGAGGATCTTTATGGAATTGCTGAAGAGGCAATATCAATTGGAGCAAAAGTTTTATGGGGACAAATCGGTGTAATTAATCATGATGCAGCAAAAATTGCTGAAGATGCAGGTTTAAAAGTAGTTATGAATAGATGTCCAAAAATTGAACTTTTTAGACCATTTTGGAAACCTCGACTTGATCTTAAAATTTAAATTAAATTATGGATACAACACTTGTAGATGAAAAGATAAAAGAACTTTATTTAAGTTATCGAACAATAGCAATTGTTGGAGCAAGCCCAGACTCAAAAAAAACTTCCAATATAATAATGAAATATTTAAGAAATACAGGTTACAAAGTTTTTCCTGTTAATCCAGTAACAGATAATAAAATTATACATGGTGAACCAGTTTATAAAAAACTAACGGATATTAAAGATCATGTTGGAATTGTTAATGTTTTTAGACCTAGTGAGGAGGCTGAGGAAATAGCAAAACAAACAATAGAAATTGGTGCAAATGTATTATGGTTGCAATTAGGAATTCACAACGAAAATGCAGCTAAATTAGTCTCTCAAAATAAAATTTATTATATCTCTAATAAATGTATTAAAAACGAATACGATAGATTATTCAAAACTATATAATATCAAATTATTAAGTGTGATATTAAGACCTTTTATTTCATTTTAAATTTAAGATAAATTTAAAATATGAAATTCAAAATTTTATTTTTTTTAATTACATTTTTTTATTTTAATTCTTCATTTGCCGATGTTTTAAAACCAAGTGTGAATATAGATCCGAAACAAGTAGTTTTAATTCAATTAGAGGCGTTAATGAAAAATGACAGTCCATATAAAGATAGAGGAATTGAGCAAACATGGGAATTTGCACATCCAAATAATCAAAGGATGACAGGTCCATTAGATAGATTTAAAAGAATGTTAAAAGGGGCTTCATACTCGATGCTGATTGATCACAAAGAAAACACAGTAACCGAAATTTACAAATCAAGTACAATGGCAACTTATGAAGTTGTTGTCTTGGATAAGGATAAAAAATATTTTAAATTTAAATGGAAAGTTGAAAAGAATAATAAAGAGGGCAACCTTTTTGATTGCTGGCTAACAACTGCAGTTTCACAACCAATACCTATGGGATCATCAATATAATGAAAAAGCCCCCAATGTATATTAGGTACGCAATTCTAATGTTTATTTTATGCTTTCCAACAATTTCATCCACTCAACTTGGATGGTATTTTTGGGGAAGTGAAGTTGGGATTAATATTGGTATGGTAGTAGGTACAATTTCGGTTGTAGTTGCCGCTTATTTAATGTTCAGAATGGGCTGGCGTGACGCAGATGATGAATAATAGAATTTTGTTTCGTAAGTAATTAAAATTTAGTAGGAATCTGATAATGAAATCCAAAGCAAAAGTTGTTGTAGTTGGTGGTGGAGTAGTAGGGGTAAGTGCTCTTTATCATTTAGCAAAAAAAGGTTGGTCAGATGTAGTTTTGATTGAAAGAAAAGAACTAACATCAGGCTCAACTTGGCATGCGGCTGGCTTATTACCACTATTTAATATGAGTTATTCTGTGGGACAACTTCATAAGTATGCTGTCAATTTGTATAAAACTTTAGAAGAAGAGACTGGCAAGAATGTAGGTTTCAGTGTTGTATCTAATATTAGATTAGCAAGCACTAAAGATAGAATGGATGAATACTTTCAATACGCTGGTGTAGCTCAAACAATAGGTGTTGATGTAAAATTTTTAACTCCAGATCAAGTTAAGGAAATATGGCCATTATGTAATACATCAGATTTAGTTGGTGCAATACAACATCCTGAAGATGGATATATTCAACCAGCAGATTTAACCCAAGCACTTGCAACAGGTGCAAGAAATAGAGGAGCAGAAATTTATAGAAATACAAATGTTGTTGGAATGAAACAAACTAAAGATGGCTGGGTTGTTGAAACAGATAAAGGGTCCATACAATGTGAACATATTATTTCTTGTTCAGGAAATTTTGCAAGACAAACTGGAAAGATGGTTGGACTAGATATTCCAGTTATTCCAGTAGAACATCAATACATTGTTACTGAACCCCATCCAGAAATTCAAAAAAGAAAAAAAGATGGATTACCTGAGATGGGAGTTTTAAGGGATAGTGATAGTAGATGGTATATGAGAGAAGAAGCAGGTGGATTAATTTTAGGACCATATGAAGATGGTGCACCAGCTTGTTACGTAGATGGACCATCAAAAGATTCTGAATATGAATTATTTCAGGAAGATTTGGATAGATTGGCTCCACACATTGAAGGTGCAATACATAGAGTCCCTGCGTTCGGAGAAGTGGGAGTTAAGAAAGTTTATAACGGTGCAATTTGTTATACACCTGATGGTAACCCAATTGTTGGTCCTGCTTGGGGATTGAAAAATTTTTGGATAAATGAAGGTCATAGCTTTGGTATCACCGCAGCCGGTGGAGCAGGATGGCAACTTGCAGAATGGATCGTAGATGGTGAACCCACAATTGATATGCTTGGTGTTGAACCAAGAAGATATGGAGATTATTGCTCTAAATCATATTTAAAAGCTAAAAATGAAGAAGCCTACAGTCACGTTTTCATAACTCACTTTCCTGATGAAGAAAGACCAGCAGCAAGACCTTTAAGAACAGCGCCATGTTATGACAGAATGAAAAATTTAGGAGCAGTGTTTGGTCAAAAATTTGGATGGGAACGACCTAACTTTTTTGCAACTGATGGAATGGAGCAAAAAGATGATTGGTCATTTAGAAGATCAAAATGGTTCAATGCAATGGAAAAAGAATGCAAAAACGTAAAAGAAAATGTTGGTCTTTTGGATATGACTGCATTTGCAAAATGTAGAATTAAAGGACCTGGTGCTGAGGAATTTTTAGATAATTTAGTTGCAAATAAATTACCAAAAAAAGTTGGAAGAATTAATTTATGCCACGCTTTAAATACTAAAGGCGGAGTTCATTCTGAATTTACTATTATGAGAGAGTCACATGATAGCTTTTATTTAGTATCAGCAGGAGCTTTCCAAAGATTAGATCATGATTGGATTTTAAAATGGATGCCTTCTGATGGTTCAGTACAGTTTGAAAATTTAACTAATAGTAATGGAGTTTTGGTTGTTTCAGGTCCAAAAGCAAGAGAGTTAATGCAAAGAGTTTCAAAAGATGATTTTTCAAATGAAAACTTTAAATGGCTAAGTGCAAAAATGGTTGATGTAGGGTACGCACCAGTAAATGCTATGAGAGTTAATTTTGTTGGTGAATTAGGATGGGAACTTCATCATCCAATTGAATATCAAAATCACATTTTTGATAAACTTATGGAAGCAGGACAAGATCTTGGACTAAAGCCATATGGTATTAGAGCAATGAATAGTTTGAGAGTAGAAAAATCGTATAAATTGGTTGGAACAGAACTATCAATAGAATACTCACCTTATGAAAGTGGTCTTGATAGATTTATACATCCTAATAAAGGAAGTTTTATTGGACTTGAAGCATTAAACAAGTGGAGAGAAAAAGGTTTTGATAACAAACTTGTTACCTTGGAGGTTCATAATCCAAAAGATGCAGATGTATTAGGCAACAATCCCATTTATGAAAATGGAAGTGTTATAGGAAGAGCTACAGGAGGAGATTTTGGTTTTAGAATTGGAAAATCATTAGCATTAGGTATGGTTAAACCAGAATTAGCAAATGTTGGACAAAAACTTAAAATTGAAATATTAGGTGAGAAATATGATGCTACAATTTTAGATGAAAGTCCTTACGATCCAGAAAACAATTTATTAAGAGCTTAATGAAAATATTAGTCGCAGTTAAAAGAGTTATTGATTACAACGTTCAAATAAGAGTTAAAGAAGATGGTTCTGGTGTTGTTACTGACAACGTTAAAATGTCAACAAATCCACCAGATGATAATGCAATAGAAGAAGCAGTAAAAATTAAAGAGGCTGGCAAAGCTAAAGAAATAGTTGCAATTACAATCGGTGAAGAAAAAGCTCAAGAAACTGTTAGAAAAGCATTAGCTGTTGGAGCGGATAGGGGAATACATGTCAAAGTTGATAATGTGATTGAGCCATTAGCAGTTTCAAAAATTTTGAAAAAAATTGTAGAAAAAGAAAATCCTGATTTGGTGTTTATGGGAAAACAAGCAATTGACGATGATTGTAATCAAACTGGTCAGATGCTTGCAGCTTTATTAAATTGGCCTCAAGCAACTTTTGCATCGAAAATTGAAGTTAAAGATAATGCATTAGAAGTAACTCGTGAAATTGATGAAGGTTTAGAAACTATTGAAGTAAATGTTCCAGCTATTGTTACATGTGATTTAAGACTAAATGAACCAAGATATGCTTCGCTTCCAAATATTATGAAAGCGAAGAAAAAACCAATAGAACAGTTAAATGCTTCAGATTTAGGAGTTGATATTAATCCTAGAATCGAACAAATTAAAGTTGAAGAGCCACCAAAAAGAAAAGCTGGAATAAAAGTCGCTAGTGTTGAAGAATTGGTGCAAAAATTAAAAAATGAGGCTAAGGTAATTTAAATGTCAGTATTATTAATTGCAGAACATAATAATAAAGAGGTTAGACCATTTACCTATAATGCTATAACTGCAGCTTCTCAAATAAATGAGGATCTTCATGTTTTGGTTTTAGGTCATCAAGCTGATGATGTTGCAAAATCTTTATCTGAAGTTCCAAATGTAAAAAAAGTTATTCACGTTGATAATAAAATTTATGAAAACTACATTGCTGAAAATTATACAGCAGCAATAATTAAGCATGCAGAAAGTTATTCACATATTGTAAGCTCAGCAAATACATTTGGCAAAAATTTAATGCCAAGAATTGCAGCATTACTAGATACTTCGCAAGTGAGCGATATAATTAAAGTTATTTCTGAGGATACTTTTTTAAGACCAATTTATGCAGGAAATGCTTTTGCTACGGTTAAAAGTAATGACAAAAAAAAATGTGTTACTATTAGACCGACGTCGTTTGACCCTGCTGATAAGAGTGGTGGATCTGCTGAAATTACAAAATCTGATCCAGCAGAAGCTAGTTCATCAACTAAATTTCTAAAGAAAGAAGAAGTTAAGTCAGACAGACCAGAGCTTGGAACAGCTAGAATAGTTATTTCTGGTGGCAGAGGAATGCAAAAAGGCGAAAATTTCAAATTAATAAGTGATATTGCGGATAAACTTAATGCAGCAATTGGTGCATCTAGAGCAGCAGTTGATGCAGGTTATATTACGAATGATCATCAAGTAGGACAAACGGGTAAAGTTGTAGTTCCAGATTTATATATTGCAGTTGGAATTTCAGGTGCAATACAGCACTTAGCAGGAATGAAAGAAAGTAAAGTTATTGTAGCAATAAATAAAGACGGTGAAGCTCCAATTTTTAGTGTCGCAGATTATGGATTAGAAGCAGATCTTTTTGAGGCGCTTCCTCAGTTTTTGTCAGAATTGAACAAATTAAACACTATACAAAAATAGCAAATACTGTAAGAAATTATCATTATGTCCAGAGAAGTGATGGAATACGATGTTGTCATCGTAGGTGGCGGACCATCAGGACTTTCAACTGCAATTAAATTAAAGCAGTTAAATCCAGATATTAATGTCTGCCTTTTAGAAAAAGCATCTGAAATAGGTGCGCATATTTTGTCAGGGAATGTGTTTGAAACACGTGCTTTAGATGAACTAATACCTAATTGGAAAGAATTAAATGCTCCAATTAAAACAAAAGTTACAAAAGAAAAATTTTTATTTTTAGGAAAACAAAAATCATTAAGTTGGCCAACATGGTTACTTCCCAAGGTTCAACAAAATCATAACAATTATATTATAAGTCTTGCAAATCTTTGCAGATGGTTGGCAGAGCAGGCTGAGGGATTAGGAGTTGAAATATTCCCAGGATTTCCAGCAAGTGAAGTTTTATATAATGACGATGGATCAGTTAAAGGTATTGCAACTCAAGATATGGGTATCGACAAAGAGGGAAATAAAAAAGATACTTATGAACCAGGAATGGAATTACATGCAAAAGTTACAGTCTTTGCAGAAGGATGCAGAGGTCACTTAGGAAAAGAATTAATTAAGAAGTTTGAGTTGGATAAAGGTAAAAATCCTCAACAATATGGAATTGGTTTTAAAGAAATTTGGGAGATAGATGAAAAAAATCATACAGAAGGTTTAGTAATGCATACTGCTGGATGGCCTTTAGACAATAACACCTACGGTGGAAGTTTTATGTATCATGCAGAAAATAAACAAGTTTTTCTTGGTTACGTAATTGGATTAGATTACCAAAATCCTCATCTCTCACCTTTCGATGAATTCCAAAGATTTAAAACTCATCCAGATATAAAAAAAATAATTGAAGGTGGAAAAAGAATTACTTATGGTGCAAGAGCTTTAATTGAGGGAGGTATACAGAGTTTACCTCAGATGTTTATGCCAGGTGCTTTGTTAGTTGGATGTGACGCGGGAACGTTAAATATGCCTAAAATAAAAGGGTCTCATACTGCAATGAAAAGTGGAATGATAGCTGCAGAAACAATTTATGAGCATCTTACAAAAAATATAAATTTATCTACATATGAACAAAAATTTAAAGAAAGTTGGGTTTACAAAGAATTATATGAGGCGAGAAATGTAAAACCAAGTTTCTCTTGGGGTTTAATTCTAGGTATATTATTTACTGGAATTGACCAGATTTTATTTAGAGGAAAGCTTCCTTTCACATTAAAGCATAAACACGCTGATCATGAAGCTTTAAAACCAGCAGATAAAATGCCAAAAATTGATTATCCTAAGCCTGATAACGTTATTACTTTTGATAAAACTAGTTCGGTTTATTTAACAGGTACAATTCATGATGATAATCAGCCAGTCCACTTAAAACTTAAAGATCCAGATTTGCCAATAAAATATACTTTAGAAAAATTTGATGAGCCTGCACAAAGATATTGTCCAGCAGGAGTTTATGAAGTTCAAGAAGTAAATTCTGTTCAAAAATTTGTAATAAATGCACAAAATTGCATACATTGTAAAACTTGTGATATTAAAGAGCCATCTCAAAATATTACTTGGGTCACACCAGAAGGCGGAGGTGGACCTAAATACGGAAATATGTAATTAAGATAAATCGATTGCAAACTTTTTTAAGGTTTCAATTGGAATAAGCTTTAAAGTGTTTTTATGAGTTTTTTTTAAATAAATTGGACATCCTTTTCCAGCTTCTAAAGCTCGAGCATACCAGCCTGCACACACGCACCAACTATCTCCATCTTTTAAACCTGGAAAACCAAACTCAGGATGAGGTGTAATTAAATCATTGCCTGCTTCTTTACACCATTCTAAAAATTCAGTATTTACTTTTGCACAAACAGTGTGCACACCATGATCATTTTCATCTGTATTGCAACATCCGTCTCTATACCATCCTGTTAAAGGATCATTTGAACATAACTCTAAGTTTTCGTCTAAAACGTTTTTTTGTTTATCAGCCATGAAACAATCTTGTTAATTTTTTATCAATATCTATGTTAAAAGAAAATGATCTTCTTTCACCATCAGATTTAAATGGATATGCAGTATGCATTAAATTATTTGGGAATAAGATAAGATCACCAACTCTTGGTTTATGATTAAATATAGAATTATTTAAAAAAGATTTAGAACCATAAATAAAATCAATTGTTCCGTTAGTTTTAATTTTTTTATGTCCCTTTGTTAAATTGTTTGGAATTTTTAAATAACCAACTCCAGAAACATTGCCATCATGAAAATGTACAGGGTTATAATCATTTTTAAATTGTCTTACGACCCATAAATTCTTAATTTTAATATTTTTTGACTTCTTATTAAGATTTTTTTTTAAATATTGATTTACACTTTTAAAAATAAAACTTTTTAAATTTTTTTTAATAAATTTATTTTTTAATTCAATTTCTTGCTCAACTTGACCTACTAACTTTTTTGAGTAGTCATTTGATTTCAATTTTTTTTTATCTTTGATAATACTTTCAACTTCATCATTAATTTTTTTTACCAAATTTAATGGAATTTTAACAACAGCAATTTTTGGTCCAAACGGACTTAAAACTTTCATTAATTTTTTATATTTTTGTTGGATTAGGTTGTCCTTTATAAACAACTTCTGGATCAAATTTTTTTTCTTCTTCTTCAAATTTCATTTCGATTTGTCTTGCATTATCAATTTTACCCAAAGGAACAGATCTGTAAAAACAGGATCTGTACCCAACGTGGCAACTAGAACCTTCGCCAATATCTACAGTCATCCACACTGCATCTTGATCATCATCAATTCGAATCTCTTTTACTTTTTGAACAAACCCACTTGTTTTTCCTTTATGCCAAATTGATTGCCTTGATCTGCTCCAGTAATGTGCTTCTTTGGTTTCAATAGTTAACTTGAAGGCTTCGACATTCATATACCCATGCATTAATATTTCTTTTGTTTTTGAGCATGTTGTAATGACTGGAATCAATCCATCATTGTCGAATTTAGGAGATAAAAGCTTGCCTTCTTCTATTTCTGCTACATTTTCTCTTTTTTTAAACATATATGTGGAATTATCTAACATAATAATAAATATAATAAATATTTTAAAATTAAGGTTTTATATATATAAAAGCACGTCATGAAATTAGTAAAAAACGAAAACGAAAAAAAAATTAACGAAGTAACAGACAAGGAAGCTGAAGAAGCTTTCGTTAAAATTCTTAAGTGGTTAGGTGAAGATCCTACCAGAGAAGGTTTATTGGAAACTCCAAAAAGAGTAACAAAAGCATTTAAAGAATATTTCAAGGGATACAAAGAAGATCCTAAAGCAGTTTTAGATAAAACATTTGGTGATGTTGAAGGCTATAGCGATATGGTTGTTCAGAAAAATATTTCAGTTCAAAGTCATTGCGAACATCACATGGCACCAATTATAGGAATTGCTCATGTAGCATACATTCCAAATCAAAGAGTTGTAGGATTAAGTAAAATAGCAAGAGTAGTAGAAGTATTTTCTAAAAGATTACAAACACAAGAAAGATTAACTGTTCAGATCGCTAATACTTTAATGGAGTCGTTGGATGCAAAAGGAGTTGCGGTAACAATAGATTCAACTCATCAGTGTATGACTATGAGAGGTATAAAAAAAGAGCAAGCTACCACAGTTACAAATTTTTATCTTGGACAGTTTAAAGACGATTTAAGTTATCAAAATAGATATTTGCGATTTATTGCAAAATAATATTTACTGATAAACATGGCGGACTCATTTAAAGCAGTTGTAATAAACAATCAGAACGAAAATTTTACAAGAGAAGTCAAAGAACTAAGTTTAGATCATTTTAAAGATGGTGAGGTGCTAGTTAAGATAGATTATTCCGATCTTAATTGGAAAGATGCAATGATACTAAAAGATGGTGGTAAATTAGTTAAAGAGTATCCAAGAATACCTGGTATTGATTTTTCTGGAACTGTTGCACAAGGAGATGGTGAAGAATTTAAAGAAGGAGACAGAGTTATATTAACAGGTTGTAGAGCAGGTGAACTTTTTGATGGTGGATATTCTCAATATGCAAAAGTTAAAAAGGATCATATTACAAAAACACCTGAGGGAATGACAAATAAACAAGCTATGATTTTAGGAACTGCTGGTCTTACAGGTTTGTTATGTGCCTTTGCAGTTAAAGCAAGAGAGGAACTATTGATGCAATCAAAAGTAAATGATGTGTTGGTAACAGGTTCTACAGGTGGAGTTGGAATGGTGGCAGTAATGGTTCTTGCAAAGATGGGAATTAATGTAACAGCTGTAACTGGTAAACCAGATAAAGCAGATTATCTAAAAGAACTTGGTGCTAAAAACGTTATAGATCGTAAAGAATTTGAAGGTGAAGCAAGATTAATAGATAAAGGAACATGGGATGGTGTTGTAGATACTGTGGGTGGTAACATTTTATCTAATGCAATAGCTCAAACTAAACCAAAAGGAATTGTTGCCATATGTGGAAATGCTAGTGGCAATAAATTAAATACCTCAGTAATTCCATTTATTTTAAGAGCAGTCAAATTATGGGGAGTAGACTCGGTTAATATTAGTAAAAAAAGAAAAGAGTTTGTATGGGGAGAATTTCCTGCTTTGCTAGATTTTAATATTTTAGAAAAATCAGTAAATACTATTGGATTAGATGAATTATTAAATGTCTATCCTGATATATTAAAAGGAAATTTAAAAAATAAAATAGTAGTGGATGTAAATAAATAATGGATTGGGATAAATTAAAGATATTTCATGCAGTTGCTGAGGCAGGTAGCTTTACTAGTGCAACAGTAATTCTAAATCTAAGTCAATCTGCAATTAGTAGACAAATTCAATCTTTAGAAGAAGATTTAAAAGTTAAATTATTTGAACGTCATGCTAGAGGTTTAACACTAACTGAAAATGGTGAATATGTATTTAAAACAGCTCATGAAGTTATCTCCAAATTAAAAGAGGTAGAAACAACTTTAGGAGATAAAAAACATAAACCATCCGGAAAACTATCAGTAACAACCGTTGTTAGTTTTGGAACAACTTGGCTGACGCCAAGAATACAAGAATTTATGCAATTAAATCCAGAAATTGAAGTTGAACTCATATTTGATGATAGGGAGTTAGATTTAAGCACAAGACAAGCAGATATTGGAATATTTATGAGAAGACCGAAACAACTTAATTATATTCAAAAAAAGCTCATAGATATCAATTATCACATCTACGGATCACCAAAATACTTAGAAAAACATGGATATCCCAAGACAGTTAATGACCTAAATAAGCACAACTTTATTTCATTTGGTAGAGGAGCTCCATCACCAGTTTATAATCCAGATTGGGCATTAAAACTTGGAATGAAAGATAATAAAAAAAGAAAAACTGTAATGAGAGTGAATAGTGTTTATGGTTTACTATTAGCTGTTCAAAGCGGTGTAGGACTAGCAGCAATTCCAGATTACTTAACTGTGAAACAACCAAATATTGTTAAAGTTTTACCAAGCGTTCAAGGTCCAACTACCGAGGCACACTTTGTATATCCTCAATCACTTAAAAATGTTGCTAGAGTTCAAGCTTTTAGAAACTTCCTTTACAGTAAAATTTCTGAGTGGGAATTTTAAATAATTTATCCAAAAAACAGTACTAATTGCGATTGATTATCAATTGCGACAATATTGCAATTGATAATCATTTTCATTGAGAATAGTTATCATCCGCATTGCAGGACTAATTACGTTTAATATAAATATAAATTTAAGGAGTAGAATGAGAAAATTGACAATAATTTCATTGTTTTTTGCTTTAATTTCAAGTTTTACGATTGCAGCTGAGGTCAATATTTTTAGTGCAAGACACTATGATTCTGACATTCAATTATATGAAAAGTTCACAGCAACAACAGGAATTAAAGTAAACGTAGTATCAGGTAAAGATAAAGCCCTGCAAAAAAGAATTACAGAAGAGGGAGCAGACTGTGTTGGAGATTTATACATCACAGCTGATGCTGGAAGATTAGGTGCATTTGCAGCTAAAGGCATGATGCAAAACGCTGGTTGGTCAAAAGCTATTAAGGATGCTGTACCTGCACAATTTAGATCTGCTAAATGGACTGGAATAGCTAAGAGAGCAAGAATAATTTATTATTCACCTGAAAGAGTAAATGCAAATGAACTAAATGGCATGACTTACGAAGGTCTAGCTGATCCAAAATGGAAAGGTAGATTAGTAATAAGAAAATCTAACAACATTTATAACCAGTCTTTAGTTGCTTCACTAGTTAAGAATAATGGTAAAGCTAAAACTGCAGAATGGTCTAAAGCTGTTGTAGCAAACATGGCTAGAGCTCCAAAAGGTAACGACCGTGCTCAAATCATGGCTGTTGCGGCTGGAGAAGCTGATATTGCTGTTGCAAATACATACTATCATGCATTGATGTTATCTGGAAAAAAAGGTGCTGAACAACAAGAAGCAGCAAAAAAAGTAATGCCTTTTTTCCCTAATCAACAAGATAGAGGAACGCACATTAATATTAGTGGAGCTGGTATGCTTAAACATGCACCAAACAAAGCTAATGCTGTAAAATTAGTTGAGTTTTTATTATCAGAAGAAGCTCAAAATCACATTGTAAATAATACTTTTGAGTATCCAATGATCAGTGGTGTAACACCTAATGATTTAGTTCCAGGCAAAGAGATGAACTTTGTAATGGATACTAAAACAAGTGTTAAGTCATACGGTGCAAAACAAGCAGATGCATTAGAAGTAATGTTGGCTGCAGGTTGGAAGTAAATGATAGCTGTTAAAAAAAAATTTACTACGGAAGTTGATTATAATAAATCTTCCAAAGCATGTCCTGCATGTGCTTCGGAGTGTGAAAAAATCAATAAACGTGTAAATAATAGAAAATTGTCTGAAATTAAAACTAAGGAGGTTCCGCATATCCTAAAAGTATTTAATTTTTGATTTTCTAAAGTTTGTGCCTATGGTTTGGTCTCCTAAGCCATGGGCACTTTTGATTTTCATGATTATAAGGCGGATTATAATATATGAAATTTAATTCCTGGTACCTTTCTTCATTTTTAGTTTCATTTGTTGTTGCAATTCCAATTTTAACTGTGTTTGCAAGTTTCTTCCAAGAAACAACTAATTACTTTGATATTTTAAAAAATACATTTTTAATTGAATATATTTATAATTCCTTAATATTACTTTTAGGAGTTTTAGTTCTTACATTATTCTTAGGTGTTGGCAGTGCATATGTAGTTTCATTTTATGATTTTCCAGGCGTTAAATTTTTTAAATGGGCTTTAATATTATCTTTTGCAGTACCTGCTTACATTTATGCTTATTCATTAACTGCTTTTTTTGAAAACTTTGGAACACTATACTCAATATTGAAATCTTTATTTGGACCTGGTGAATATAATCAATCCATTCCAAAATTTGATGGTATGCTTGGTGCTATTTTATCTATTTCTTTTTCACTATTTGGATATGTTTACGTTTTAACTAGAGCATCTTTTCATTATCAGTCTCAAAATTTAATAGAATTAGGACAAAATCTAGGTTTTTCAAAATATAAATCTTTCTTTAAAATCATTTTACCATCTGCAAGACCAGCGATAGTTGCGGGTTTAGCATTAGTTGCTATGGAAACATTATCAGATTTTGGAGCAGTATCATTTTTTGGAATAGCAACTCTTACTACTGGGATATATGATTCATGGATATCTTTTGATGATTTAGCTTTTGCAAATCAACTCTCATTTTTTTTACTATTATTTATTCTAGGACTTTTTTTTATTGAGAATATCTCAAGAAAAAAAGCTCAATATCACTCTCCAGTTAAGGGAGGAATCAAAGAAAAGAAGAAAATTAAATTAAACTTTTCAAAAGGTTTTTTAGCATTCGGATTTTGTTTTTTAGTTTTTTTAGTCAGTTTTTTATTCCCTGTTTTACAAATGTTGTATTGGACAATAATTTTTCCAAAAAATTTATTTGATTTAAATACTTTTCAATTATTTATAAACACAATTTACCTGGTATTTTTATCAAGTGTTGTTCTAGTAATTTTTTCTTTTATTTCAAATTATGGAAACAGAGTAACTAAAAGTAAATTCTTAAATTATCTTACAACATTTTCTATTACTGGTTATGCAATCCCTGGTGTAATTTTAGCTGTAGCATTCATCACTTTTATTGCTTGGTTTGATAATACTTTTATAAAAGCCTTTGAATTTAATTCTATAAAGAGAGTATTTATAGGATCTATTTTTGGTTTAGTAATAGTTTATTTTATCAGATTTTATTCATTAGCTTATAACGGTTTGAAAACTGGTTATGAAAGAATAAATAGATCAATTGATGAAAGTTCTTATCTTCTTGGTTACTCAAAAATAAAAACTTTCTTAGGAATTCATGTGCCATATTTAAAAAATTCTGTTTTTCTTATAGGGATATTGATTACTATAGAAGTAATAAAAGAATTACCTATAACTTTGATATTGAGACCATTTAACTTTGAAACATTTGCTACAACAGCATATATTTTTGCATCTCAAGATCTCTTAGAAGCTGCAGCAGTTCCATCATTATTCTTGATATTAATTGCAAGTACATTTATTTTGATTACGTCTAAATTTATTTTGAAAGACTAATGGCTAATAATTTTTTTGAAATTGAAAATGTATCTTTTGCAGCTGGTGGGAAAAATAAAGTTAATAATGTTTCTTTAAAAATTGAAAATGAAGGTGAAATTGTATGTTTACTTGGTCCATCTGGCATAGGTAAAACCACAATATTAAGAACTATTGCAGGTTTAGAAAAAATTAATAAAGGTAAAATTAATCTAAAAGGCAGAACAATTTCTTCTAAAAATATTCATATCGAACCAGAAAATCGTAATATTGCTCTATCATTTCAAGAGAACAGCTTATTTCCTCATTACAATATAGAAAAAAATATTAATCTTGGCTCAGATAGAGTGAAAGATGATAAAAAAATACAAACTAAAGAAGTAATTAATTTTTTAAACTTAAACAAAATATTAAATAAATTTCCGCATGAGATAAGTGCTGGCGAAGCCCAAAGAGCATCTCTAGCAAGATCTTTAGTTTCTCAACCTGATTTATTAATGCTTGATGAGCCATTATCTAATGTAGATCAAAGTTTTAAGGAGGAAATTCAAGTTGAATTAAAACAAATTTTAACAAATTCTAAAATAACTACAATAATTGTAACACACGACTCTTATGAAGCTTTTTATCTAGGCAGTAAATGTGGAATAATATTAGATGGTGAATTAAAGCAATATGATGATCCATATAACGTTTATCATTTACCAAATTCAGTAGAAGTAGTTAATTTTTTAAATAGAGGTACATTAATACCAGCAGAAGTTACTAGTCCGAAAAGTCTTGAAAATGAAGATTTAGGTACAATAACTGGAAATTTCGCTAGACCTTTTCCAATAGGATCTAAAGTAAAATTATTAATACAACCAGAGGACTTACAGCATGATGATGCGAGTAATCTCAAACTTGAAGTAGTAGATAGAAAATTTAGAGGATCAAATTTTATTTATACATTAAAAACATTAAGTAATAAATTAATACCAGTTTTTGTGCATTCTCATCATATTCATCAACATGAAGTTGATGAAAAATTTGGTATAAAAAGACCCATTCATATTGATCATATTGTTTGCTTTTGAATTTAATTATATAAATCCAAATATGTATGAAAGAGTTACCTAAAAGCACTAAAGTAGTTGTTATAGGCGGAGGCGTTGCCGGAACATCATGTGCTTATCATCTTGCAAAATTTGGTTGGAAAGATGTAATATTGCTTGAAAGAGATCAATTAACATCAGGAACTACTTGGCACGCTGCAGGTCTCCTAGGTCAATTAGGTGCATCATCAACAATTACAAAAATAAGAAAATATTCTTTAGATCTTTATAAAGATTTAGAAAAGACTACAGGTCTATCAACCGGAATGAAACAAAATGGTGCAATCACAGTTGCATCTACCAAAGAAAGAATGCAAGAACTACTAAGACAAGCAACAACTGCTCAATTATCAGATGTTGAAGTAGAAGTTCTTAATAAAAAACGTTTAAAGGAATTGTATCCCGTATTACATAGTGAAGATATTGTGGGCGGTGTTTATATGCCAAAAGATGCTCAAGCAGATCCAGTTGGAGTAACTAACGTGCTTGCAAAAGCTGCAAAAATGGAGGGCGCAAAGATTTTTGAAAAATCTCCTGTAAAAAAAATTTTAATTAAAAATTCTAGAATTAGTGGGGTAGAAACTGATAAAGGTGTCATCGATTGTGAATACGTTGTTATGGCTACAGGAATGTGGTCAAGACAATTAGGTGAAGAAATTAATGTTAGTGTTCCTTTATACCCAAATGAACATTTTTATATAATTACTGAGCCAATAAAAAATTTGCCTCAAAATCTTCCTGTTTTAAGAGATTATAATGCTTGTTTATATTTAAAAGAAGATGCGGGAAAAATGCTGGTAGGTATTTTTGAACCTAAGGCAAAACCAGCATTTAAAGACACAGGAAGAGTTCCAGATAATTTTTCATTTGGTGAACTGCCAGATGATTTTGATCACTTTGAACCTTACTTAGAAAAATCATTTCATAGATTGCCAATGTTAGAAAGTGCAGGAATAAGAAAATTTTTCTCCGGTCCAGAGTCTTTTACTCCAGATACTCAATATTTATTAGGCGAAACTCCTGAAGTTAAAAATCTATATACATGTTGTGGCTTTAATAGCATTGGAATTGCTAGCTCAGGAGGAGCGGGTAGGGTTACTGCCGAATGGATGATGAATGGACATATTAATGAAGATTTATTTTCAGTGGATATTAAAAGGTTTCAAAAATTCCATTCATCAAAAAACTTTATTATGGAAAGAGTAACAGAAACGCTTGGTGATCTGTATGGAATGCATTGGCCTTATAAACAACCAAATACATCAAGAAATCAAAAACTTTTGCCCTATCATGAAGAATTAAAAAATGCTGGAGCTTGTTTTGGAGTTGCAGGAGGATTTGAAAGACCAATGTGGTATTCGTTAAATGGTAAAGAGCCTAAATATGAATATAGTTTTAATTATCAAAATTGGTACCCTTCAGCAAAACACGAAACTTTAAATGCAAGAAAAAATGTTGGTCTATTTGATTTTTCAACATTTTCAAAATTTGATTTGAAAGGTGAAAAAACTCACCAAGAACTACAAAAGTTGTGTACCGCTAATATTAAAAATGAGATTGGAAAAACAACATACACTCATATGTTAAATGAGGACGGTGGAATAGAAACAGATTTAACAGTTGTTTGTATGGATAAAAACTTTTTTAGAGTTGTAAGCTCTGCAGCTACAAGAGAACATGATAAATACCATATCTTAAAATATTTAGATGAAGACGTATCTTTTAAAGATGTAACAGAGGATATTTGTTGTTTAGGATTGTTTGGTCCAAAGAGCAGAGAGATGATCTCGAAAATAAGCAATGATGATTTTAATAACGATAAATTTAAGTTTGGAACTGGAAAGTTCATAATGATAAATGGTGTTAAAGTTTGGGCTCAACGACTTTCTTATGTTGGTGAATTAGGATTTGAGCTTTATGTTGACTCAAGTTTAGCTAAGGATTTATATGAAATTCTAATTGAAGAGGGGAAAAACTTCGAACTATCTCATTGTGGAATGCATGCAATGGATATTATGAGAATGGAAAGTGGATTTGTTCACTGGGGACATGATATTTCACCAGAGGAAAATCAGTATCAAGCAGGTTTAAAATTTGCAATTAGTTATAAGAAAAATGTAAACTTTATCGGAAAAGATGCTCTATTAAAAATTAAAGACCAAAAATTAGATAAAAGGATGATGATGTTTACTCTTAAAGACAGTAAACCTGGTGAGCCACTTTTATTACATGAAGAACCTATTTATATGGATGATAAAATTATTGGGAGAACAACTTCAGGAAGTTATTCTTTTTGTTATGATAAAAATCTTTCTTTTGGATATGTCAATTCTGGTAATACAGTTGAAACATTAAAAGACAAAAATATATATATTGAAATTGAAAAACAAAAATATCCAGTTGAGGTATTAGAAAAACCTTTAAACAATAAGGATTTTAAGAACTAATTTTCTTTTTTCTACTTTCGGCTTGAACAAATAAAACTCCAAAAACTATTATTCCAATAACTCCAAAAGTTTTATTAAAATCAAAAGGTACTCCGAATATATAAAAATTGATTAATGTTGACCAAATTAATTGTGAATATTGAAAATTAGTTACAAAAGATAAATTTGATAGCTGAATTGCAAATATAATTAAAAGATGGCTGGTAAAACCTAATACACCAAGAAATATCAACCAAACCCACAAGCTATCATTCTCAATGGGAGTCCAGTCTAACATTACATAAATAGAGAAAACAATGGCCCCAACAACAGCAGCATAAAATAATGCCACTAAAGGATCATTATTGCCAGAAATAAATTTTGTAAAAAATTGATATAAAGCCCAACATACTGGTGGTACCAAAGGAAAAATTAAGTCTAAACTTAATACTTTCATACTAGGACTCATTGAATAAATTATACACCCGAAGCTTAATAACATTAAAATTATACCTTTAGATGAAAGAATATCTTTTAAAAATAATGCTGTTAAAATTGATACTATTAATGGAGCTGAGAAGAAAACTACATAGATATCGACAAGGTCAAATTTTTGTAAAGAATGAATGAAAAAAAAAGTAGCAAAAACCATTAATATAGATCTAATAATATTAATTTTAAAATTGCTTTTTAAGTTTAACTTAGGTTTTAATATCGCGATTAAAATTAAAATAATCAAAAAGTGAAAAAAAAATCTGCCCCAAATTACTTGATTTAATGGCATTAATGTTCCCAAATATTTTGCAGTAGAATCTTGGCAAACTAAAATAAAAAATCCAGATATAGATAAAATTATAACTTTGGTAATAGATTTATTTTTAAGAAAATTCATAATTTTGATTAAATTTTAGACTGAACTAAGATTATCTAAAATTTTTTTTGAACATTGTTCTGTATTACTAGAGCCTTGAAGATCTTTTGTTCGACTGTCTTTATCTTTAAGAGTTAATTCAATTGATTTTACTATTCTATCAGAAGCTTCTTTTTCACCTAAGTAATCTAACATCATTGCAGCTGACCAAATTTGACCTATTGGATTGGCAATTCCTTGACCTGCTATATCTGGTGCAGATCCATGAACTGGTTCAAATAATGATGGGTATTTATTTGTTGGATTAATGTTTCCAGATGGTGCAATTCCAATAGTTCCAGTGCAAGCTGGCCCTAGATCTGATAAAATATCTCCAAAAAGGTTTGATGCGACTATCACATCAAAACGTTCAGGACTTAGAACAAATCTAGCAGCTAATATATCAATATGGTACTGATCAGTTTCCACATCAGAATAGTTCTTTTTATTCTCATTAAATCTTTCATCCCAATAAGGCATTGTAATTGATATTCCATTTGATTTTGTTGCACTTGTTAATTTTTTTCTTTTTCTTTTTTTAGCCAATTCAAAAGCAAATTGTTGAACTCTATCTATTCCATATTTTGACATTACTGTTTCTTGAATAACAACTTCTCTATCAGTACCTTCATACATTCTCCCACCAACTGATGAATATTCTCCTTCAGTATTTTCTCTAACAATTATCATGTCAATATCACCAGGTTTTTTATTAGCTAATGGAGCATTTACACCCTCAAAAAGTTTTACAGGTCTTAAATTAATAAATTGGTCAAATTCTCTTCTAAATTTTAACAATGATCCCCAAAGGGTTATGTGGTCAGGGTATTTATCTGGCATACCAACTGCACCAAAGAAAATTGCATCGTGTTTAATTAATTTATCTTGCCAATCATCAGGCATCATTTTTCCATGTTTTTCATAATAATCACATGATGCAAAATCATAATCCTCTATATTTAATTTGAATTGATGTTGTTGAGAAATCTCTTTTAATATTTTTTGTGCTTCAGGTACAACTTCTTTGCCAATGCCGTCACCAGCAATAGAAGCTATAGAATATTCTTTCATCTATTTAGCGAATGTGTCGTTAAATTGCTTAGTAACTCTGACAAAAGTTGTGCACTTGCTTAATTGTTTTAAAGAGGGTGCCCCAACATATGTACAACTACTTCTTACACCACCTAAAATATTTAAAATGGTATCATTAATTTTACCACGGTACTTAACTCTTACTGTTCTGCCTTCGCTACTTCTGTAGTCTGATAGTCCACCATAATGTTTGTTATTTGCGGTTTCAGAACTTGATCCGTAAAATTCGACATATTTAGAACCATTAGATTTTACTAATTTTCCTTTACCTTCATCATGACCTGCAAACATTCCTCCAAGCATAACAAAATCAGCTCCTCCACCAAATGCTTTAGCAACGTCACCTGGACATGTACACCCACCGTCTGCAATTATATGTGCGCCTAATCCATGAGCTGCATCAGCACATTCTATTACTGCACTTAGTTGAGGATATCCAACTCCAGTTTGTATTCTTGTTGTGCATACACTTCCTGGACCAATTCCAACTTTCACAATATCTGCTCCTGATAAAATTAATTCCTGAGTCATATCTGCAGTAACAACATTACCAGCAATAATTGTTTTAGTTGGATATTTATCTCTAACAGATTTTAAAAATTTACTAAAATGTTCAGAGTAACCATTTGCAACATCTATACAGATGAATTTTATGAAACTAAATTCTTTTAAAACTTTATCTAAATTTTGAAAATCTTCTTTTTTTGTTCCAATACTCAAAGCTACATTTGAATATATTGATTTAATTTTTTTAAATTGTTTAATTTTCTTTACATCATGTTGTTTTGTTAAACATGTAATCATTCCATAATCAGATAATTTTTCAGCAACACCAAGCACGCCTACACCGTCCATGTTAGCTGCCATTATAGGAATTCCAGACCATTCGTTTTTACTGTATTTAAAACGATAGGTTCTCTTTAAATTAACATCTTTTCTACTTTTAAGAGTGCTTCTTTTGGGTCTAAAAAGTACGTCGGAATAATCTAGTTTTAGCTCTTCTTCAATTCTCACAAAAATGAAGGTATACATCCAATGAATGATAATTCAATTTAATAATTAAGCTTATTAACGTTGTATTTTAACAATTTTAAAATTATTGATTGAATTATAAAAATATAAATTAAAATAAATAAATGTTTGAAGGTTTTAAGAGTAGATACGTGCAAGTTAAAAAAGGGAAAGTCTTTTGCAAAGTTAAAGGAGAAGGACCACCTTTATTATTACTCCATGGTTATCCTCAAACTCATTTAATGTGGCACAAAACAGCTCCAGAGTTATCTAAAAGTTTTACAGTGGTTGCAGCAGACCTAAGAGGTTATGGAGACAGTTTAGCTCCACCATCTGATAATAAACATTTTAATTATTCAAAAAGAGAAATGGCAAGCGACATGAAACAAATGATGGTAAAATTGGGATATCCTAAATTTTTTGTTGCAGGTCATGATAGAGGTGGAAGAGTTGCCCATAGATTGGCAAGAGACCACAGAAAAAACGTGCTTGCTCTAAGCGTTTTAGATATTTGTCCAACATTAGATATGTATGAACTAACAACTAGAGATTTTGCAAAAGCATACTTCCATTGGTTTTTTTTAATTCAGCCTAAATGGTTACCTGAAAGAATGATAATGAGTGATCCAAGAAAATGGATGAAGTATTGCTTAGATAAATGGTCTGGCAATCATAAATTTGGAAAAGTTGAAGAGGGTTATCTAAAGTGCTTTAAGCAACCAAAAAGAATACACGGATCATGTGAGGATTATAGAGCATCTGCTACTATTGATCTTGATCATGACAGATATGATCGAAACAAAAAATTAGATATTCCTGTTCAAGTTTTATGGGGAAAAAAAGGAGTTATAGGCAAACAATTTAAACCAATCAAAATTTGGCAAAAATATTCAAATAAAAAAGTTGTTGGAGCTGCTGTTAAATCTGGACATTTTATACCAGAGCAAAATCCCAAAGAAACTATTAAACAACTAAAAAGTTTCTTTTTAAAAAATGCTTAAAATTATACCTAATAAAAAAAATATAGGTGCAGAATTAGTCTGTGATTTAAATAAAATTGACAATTCTACATTAAAAAAAATAAAATCTGCTCTATCAAAATATGGGATGATTTATTTTAGAAACCAAAAATTAAATTCTGATCATTATGTAAAATTTGCAAAAAGGTTTGGAAAACTTGCAAACTATCCAAGACTTAAAGGATTGAATAAAAAATATCCTCAAATAACTGTTGTTCAAAGAAAATCTACTGATAAAGGCCCTAGTTTTGGTGAACAATTTCATACAGATTCCATTTATACTAAAAAGCCTCCTAGATTTACCATGTTGCTTTCTAAATTAGTTCCAAAAAAAGGTCAGGCAAATACAGATTTCTGTTCTCAATATTTAGCTTATGAAAAATTACCAGCCAACGTTAAAAGAAAGTTTAAAAATGAAAAATGTATATTTTCATCAGAAGGACCTATTTCTGTAACAAGATTGGAAAGAGAGAAAGAAAAGGGTAAAAAAGCTAAAGAACTTATTTCAAAGCATAAATTAATAAGAAAAATAAACAATAAATACACTTTATATTGTAGTCCAGGACACTTTATTCGTTTTAATAACAGTAAAACTGACAAAAAATTAAAAACTTATTTATTCAAACACCAAGTAAAAAAAAGTTTTCAATATTCTTTAGAGTGGGAAAAGAACCAATTAGCTATTTGGGATAATAGATCTATGCTTCACCAAGCAACTGCTTTTAAAGGAAATAGAATTATGCATAGAATTACAGTCCAATAATGTTTCAAGTATTTCTAGGATTAACACCTTTCATAGGAATTACTCTTTTTGGATATATATTGGGAAAAATAAAAATATTTGATTTACAAAATGCTAAAATTTTAAATTTATTTTTATTTTATGCTGCAACACCCGCATTAATTATAAAATTAGTTGCTCAAAGTGAAATAAATGAAATTGAATTATCTCAAATTTATTCTTATTTTTTAATGCAGATAACAAGTGCTTTGTTTGCATACTTTTTAACAAAAAATACATTCAAAAAATCAACTCAAGAATCTATAATTTGGTCCCTTACTGTTGCTTTATCTAATCATGTAATATTAGTCTTACCGATAGCAGAAATCTTTTTTGGCAAACATACGATTATTCAAATTTCAGGTATAATTTTAATGGACAGTATTATTTTAATATCAGTTATTACCTTTTTTTTGGAATTTACTATAAAAAAAAAAATTAAGATTTTCCACTTTTGTAGAAACTTATTTTTTAATCCATTGATACTAGGAATTTTAATTGGATTAACCATAAAAACTCTAAGTATTGACATTGACGAGACCCCATTTGAATATATACTTCAACGTCTCGCAGTATGTGTAATGCCTGTTGGTTTATTTGCAATTGGGATTATTTTATCTTTCTATTCAAACAATGTTTTCAATAGGCTTACTTTTACAATTTCAATATTAAAATTAATAGTCTCTCCGATTATTTTATTAATCTTTGGTTATACTTTCTTCAGTATATCAAGTCCTATTGATATAACTGGAGCATTGCTAGTAAGCGTTGGACCATGTGGAGTAACATCAATTGTAATGTGTTCTGCTTATAACGTAAGTCCAGAAAATATTATTAAAGCAATTTTTATTTCAACAATTGCTTCAATATTTACCTTTTTATTTACAATTAACTTATTAAGTTAAATATCTATGATAAAAAAAATATCCAGTTTTGTTTGCATTTTCCTTTTTTTAACATCACTATCTACGGCCAAAGAAAAAATTGATCAAACAATTGATAAAACCACAGACTTTTTAAAATCTATAACAAAAAGAAGTCTTAATAAATCTGAAACTTCAGAATTTTTAAACAATTATGCTATAACTCTAGAAGATGAAAGAAATCAAGGCCTCGTAACATACATTTTTAATAAACAAAACTATAAAAGATATAAAGATGGTAAAGTTATCTCGGAAGATGGTTGGCGTTTTACAAAGTTAGGAAAGTTAAGAGTTTTTTCTGGAGACATTAAATTAACTTGGAAATTCAAACTAGATAAGCAAAATGTTATAGTGATTAAAACTAAATTTCAACCAATTGGCAAAGAGTATCCTTTTACTTATCAATTTAAAGAGAAGTTCTTTGAAAAAATAAAATAAATGTCAAAAAGATATAGTGGAAAATCATTTAAAGATTCTAGTTTAATGAAAAAAGCTAAACTTTCTTTAAAGGAAAAAAGAAAATTAAAAAAAGACAAGAAAAAGAACAAGTGAAATCTTGTTTGCATCAAAAAATAAAAGTAGTATAAATCGACAATTATTTAAGGCGGGGTAGCTCAGTTGGTTAGAGCGCGGGACTCATAAGCCCGAGGTCTACTGTTCAAGAGCCTTTAAATACAACAACTATTCTCAATTAATAAAATATTGATCACATATTGATCACAGTGATATAAATTAATTTTGTTAGAATATTTTTGATCACACTAATTTATGAAACAAAAAGGCTTCACATTAATAGAACTTTTGGTTGTTGTAGCGATCATTGGAATATTAGCTGCAGTAGGTGTGGTTGCTTATAGCGGATATACGAGTGCAGCTAAAAAAAATGCTACAAAAGCAAATCACAAAACTATCTCAAAATTTATTCGTAATTCAATTATGAGATGTGAAGCAGGTTTAGAGTTGATACTTAATGGAGCATCAGGAAAAACATCAGATCAATGTAGCAAATTATATTTGGGAAATTTATCAAAACTAAGAGCAGCATTTGTTACTCATTTTCAATACAGTGGATCAACTTGGTGTTCACCTTATGGACAAAAAAGAGCATCATCTGGAGCTTGTGAACCAGCTGTTTTAGATGGAGGAAACTATGGAGGTGGCAGCACTCCATCAATGGAAGGTACTACGAAAATTTCCCATGGTTTCAATGTTGGTGGTTCAAATTGTTGGTCAATTGTTGTTGTAACTGAAATTGCATCTAAAGAATATTTGGAAGATGAAATTTGTAAACCTTAACTTTTGAAATTAAAACAACCACTTAATCTAGCAACAATCCTTAAACACTTATTAATTAAAAAATAGCATCATAGATGGAGATTAATTTGAGAACACAATTATTTAAATGAATAGACGCGGGACGAAACTAAAAATAATCATAAAAAAAGTGATCACAATCTGATCACACTCAGATCAGAAATTACATAAATCTTGTTTGCATCTAAAAATAAAAGTAGTATAAACCAACAATTATTTAAGGCGGGGTAGCTCAGTTGGTTAGAGCGCGGGACTCATAAGCCCGAGGTCAGTGGTTCGATCCCACTTCCCGCTACCATTTTTTAAACTTTTAATTACTCTATATATCTCTATAAATAAAATATGAAATTTTTAGTAAAAATTCTGATATTTCAAATAATTTTTATATCAGCTTCTTATGCAAAAATAGATGATGCAGTGAATAGATTTTATTCTTCTTTGGAAAGCTTTTTGGAGGAGAATTTTGAAAATACAGATTTTTCAATAAAAAAAATTGAAGCTATTAAACCAGAAATAGGAATACAAACATTTAAGATTTTTTCAGAGGATAGTTCGGACTTATCCTTTTTTCAAGGATCTTTATTTTTACATGATAGTGATAGAGAAACATTTAATATAGGACTTGGACAAAGATATTTATCTAATGATGAAAACATATTATTTGGTTTAAATGCTTTTTATGATTATGAATACGATTATGAACACCAAAGATTTAGTGTAGGAGCTGAAATTAAATCTTCCATTCTAGATTTAAATTACAACCAGTATTTTGCTCAAAGCTCTAATAAAAAAGGAAAAAATGGTAAAGACGAAGAGGCTGTCGATGGATATGATGTTGAGTTAGGTGCTCATCTTCCATACATACCATCAATGAAAGCTTATTTGAAAGCTTTCGATTTTGAAGTTCCTGGTGGAAAAGATTTTCAAGGTTTAGAATTTTCTACACAATTCAAAGTACCAAATTCTGGGTTATCAATTGAAATTGGTCACACTGATTATGATCATCACAATGATCAAAATTTTATCAATCTTAGATATAGTAATAGTGTAAAAAATCCTGGCATTTCTTTATTTAGTAGTGAGGCCTTTGAAAGAATTTCCATGAAAGACAGAATGTACGAGAAGGTTAGAAGAGAAAATATCATAAAGAAAAAAGGAACAGCTTTTACTGTTAAGGCAGGAGGATTTTAAATGAAAAATATTAAGTATTTATTTTTAATTTTTTCTGCAATTTTTATTTTTGAAATGTTTAATTCTAATAAAGCTGAAGCTTGTACGATATCTTCTGGAGTTGTATCAGAAAGTGATATTAACAGTGGATGCGATACAGCACCTGCAGAATATGAAATTGTAATTTATAAACTATATTTATGCACAAGTGCTCCAACTGAAGCAACAACATCATCAACAGTTGTTTTAACTCCTTGTTCTCAAGTGTTTAACAACTCAAGTGGAGCTACTGCAGCAGTAACTCAAGGAGCTGAAATTGTTCTTGATGGAACTTATACACGACCCCCAAATGGAACTTATACTCATGGATATGCTTACATGGATAATACCTTTGGTATAACATGGGCAGGCGAACTTAGTGGTGCTAAAACAGGCACATCTAGTGGAACTGGAGTTTTTTGTGGAACAAAAGCTGGCTCTGGAACGCACGCAAAAGGAAGCACTCATACTGGAAATTCTGTCTGTGGTTCAAGCGCTATAACAGCAGGAAAATTTGTTGAGACATTAGCTCAATTTGGTGCACATGACGATGCATTCTCTTCAAAAGCTGAAGTTGATAATATAAATGGAACAACTGCGAGCATTATTGGATATTTAGTTGATAGCAACGAACATAGAGCAGCTAATACTGGTGAAGTTGTAAAGTTAGAAGGTCTTGTGGAATTTGCAGACCCTATTACAGTTACTGGAGCGACAACTTCTTTAAGCATGACATTTAATGTTGGAGAGGGAATGCACTTATCAAACACAGGCTCAGACTCACTTTGGATTGGAAGCGGTCCCTTCCAAGCAATTATGAAAGCAAATTAATGGCCTGGAAAATCTAAAAGATTTTCAACAGGATATCCCTTTTTAACTAGATTATCTGTACCACCTAAATCAAAAAGATTTATTACAAATATAAATCCAGCTACTTTACTTTTTGATATCTCTATTAATTTAGCAGCTGCTTCTGCAGTGCCGCCAGTAGCAATTAAATCGTCTATTATTAAGACTTTGTTACCCTCATCGAATGAGTCTTTATGAACCTCAATTGTGGCAGTTCCATACTCAAGTTCAAAGTCTACTGAATGAACATCAGCAGGTAATTTATTTTTCTTTCTCAACATTATGAATGGTTTATCAAGTATATAAGAAATAGCTGATGCAAAAACAAAGCCTCTAGATTCTACAGCTGCAATTTTATCAAACTGAAATTTTTTTGATCTTTCAACAATTTGGTTGATACATTCTTTGAATGCCTTTTCATTTTTAATAAGTGTTGTTATATCTCTAAATAGAATTCCCTTTTTAGGATAGTCTTGAATTGATCTAATATGTTCTTTTAAATCCATAAAACTTAATTATAATCTAAATTGTATTATGGCAAATAATAAATTAGCAATTATTGGTGGAAGTGGCCTATATGATGTCGAAGAGTTTAAAGATAGAGAGACACTCGATATAAATACTCCATGGGGAAAACCTTCAGATTTAATATTAAAGGCAAAATACAATAATAAAGAAATATATTTTCTACCAAGACATGGAAAAGGTCATTTTATTTCTCCATCAAAAATAAATTTTAGAGCAAATATAGATGCTCTTAAGCAACTTGGTATTACCGACATAGTTTCTGTTTCAGCTGTAGGATCTTTAAAAGAAGATTTACCTCCAGGTAAATTTGTTATCGTTGATCAGTTCATTGATAGAACTTTTGCAAGAAATAAAACCTTTTTTGATGATGAAATTGTTGCGCATGTATCAATGGCACATCCAACTTCAAGCGGGCTGATGAATGCTTGTGAAGATGCTATAAAAAAAGAAAATATACCTTATCAAAGAGGTGGAACTTATGTTGTAATGGAAGGTCCACAATTTTCTACATTAGCAGAGTCAAACCTATATAGATCATGGAAAGCAGATGTTATTGGAATGACAAATATGCCAGAAGCTAAGCTAGCAAGAGAAGCTGAAATCAGATATGCTTCAGTATCGATGGTAACAGATTATGATTGTTGGCATCCAGATCATGAAAATGTTGACGTTCAAAAAGTAATAAAAGTACTTTTAGATAATGCAGCAAAAGCTAAAAATATGATTAAAAATTTGATAGAGAACTTTGAAAATCACATTGATCCAAATGATCCAACTAATAATTGTTTAGATGTAGCAATAATTACGGCTCCAGAAAAAAGAACTCAAAAAACTAAAGATAAATTAAAAACAATTGCTGGAAGAGTACTTAATTAATGAAAATTAATGGTGTTAAATATAAAACAATTTGGTTCGATGAAGAAAAACAAGTTGTAAAAATAATAGATCAAACGAAGCTTCCACATAAATTTATAATAAAAGAATTGAATTCAGTTAAAGACGCTATAAATGCTATAAAAACAATGGAAGTGAGGGGTGCTCCATTAATCGGAGGTACAGCTGCATTTGGATTAGTTCTAGCTATAAAAGAAAATAATAGTTTAGATTTCATAAAAAAAAGTTCAGAAGAATTAGTTGCATCAAGACCAACGGCTATAAATCTTCAATGGGCAGTACATAGAATGAATAACAAATTGTCATTTGTTGAGCCTGGAGACTTATTTAAAGTTGCACTCAATGAAGCTAAAGAAATTTGCAAAGAAGACGAGAGATTTTGTGAAAGTATTGGTAAAAATGGATTAAATATTATTGAAGGTATATATAATAAAAAGAAAGATACTGTAAATATTCTAACGCATTGTAATGCAGGTTGGTTAGCTACAATAGATTGGGGAACGGCAACTTCTCCTATTTATCATGCACATAAAAAAGGAATACCAATTCATGTTTGGGTAGATGAAACTAGACCAAGAAATCAAGGAGCAAACCTTACATCATATGAACTTAATGAAGAAGAAATTCCAAATACAATTATAGCAGATAATACAGGTGGAATATTAATGCAAAGAGGACAGGTTGATATGTGTATTGTTGGAACAGATAGGACATTATCAAACGGAGATGTATGTAATAAAATTGGAACATATTTAAAGGCTCTTGCAGCTCATGATAATAAGGTACCTTTTTATGTTGCTTTACCAAGTTCAACGATAGATTGGAATTTAAAAAACTCGAAAGATATTCCAATAGAAGAAAGAGATCCGAAAGAACTTTCTCATGTGGATGGAATTAACAAAGATAATAAAGTTGATAAAGTTTTAATATATCCTGAAAAAAGCAAATCATTAAATTTAGCATTTGATGTAACACCTGCTAAATATGTTACTGCATTAATAACAGAAAAGGGAGTTTGTGATGCTTCTTCTGAGGGCTTAAAAAAGTTATTTAATTAATTATCTTAAAGAAGCTGCAATATTTCCACCGTCTACGGTTAGTACTGCTCCAGTTGATTTTTTTGATATAGCAAGATGGTAAAATGCTTTGGCCACATCATCTGCTTTAACTTCGCTTAACAGTAGATTACCACTCATATATTGATCTGTGGTTACTTCTCTTGCCTTTGCTCTTTGTTTAATCATTTTATCATTTAATAAACCACTTCTAATTCTATCAGCGTTAACACCATTTGATCTAATACCAAGGTGTCCATAATCAAGCGCATATTGCTTACACAAATTTAAAAGCGCAGACTTAGGCAATCCGTATGGTCCAAAATTTTTACCAGGATTAACTGATTGCTTAGATATATTAAATAACAAACATCCATTTATATTTTGTTTTTTCATAATTTTAACAGCCTCTGAAGCACAATTTTGATGTGAGAAAAAATTATCTTCAAAACTTTTTCGAAGTATTTCATCATTAACTTCTGCAATTGATCCACCTATAGCAGTACCTGCATTAGATATTAAAATATCTACACCTCCATATATCTCCAAAATTTTATTAAATGCTTTTTTTACACTTTGTTTGTTGGTTACATCACAGTGAATACAAAGATCACTTATTTTTGTCTGTAAATCATTTATCTTACTTTTATTAATATCAAGCAAAACAACTTCAGCTCCATATTTTTTAAATAATTTATAGGTTGCTTTACCAATTTCGCCTGTGCTACCAGTGATAACAACAACGTTGCCTTGCAATTCTTTTTTGGTTTTATTTAATTTTGCTTGTTCCAAGGACCAATACTCCACATCAAATAAGTCTTTTTTCGATAAAAATTTATATCTGGATGTTTCCTCAACACTTGAAATTACATTGGCATTAGTTTGAGTTAAATCTCCTGCAATTTTTGCAGCTTTTAATGTATCTCCTACTGTAAATAAACCAAAATTCTGAACTAGAATTACTCTAGGAGATGTATCAAGCATTACCTTTTTTTCTTTTGTTTTTTTCTTATTAACTTCAAAATACTTTTTATATTTTTTCCGGTATTCTTTGAATTTCTTTTCAGCTAAATTTTTAAATTCATCCAAAGTACAGTTTGCTTTTGGTGATATTACTAAAGGAAACGGTTTAACTCTTATAACATGATCTGGTGTAGCTGTTCCTTCATTTGAATACCTATTTATATCTTTACCATTAATAAAATAATCTAACTTACTATTTTTTTTAAAATTTAAGATAAATTTGTTATCATTTTTTTCAGATAAAAGACCTCTCAATATAGGAGCTATATCTGCAGTTGAGAAATTAAATTTAATTTTCTTTATCTGTTTTATTTTTTTCTTTTTTAGTTTAATTAAAGTTTTTTCAGCATCAGATATATACTTAATCATTAAACTGTAAGCATCTTTTGCATTATCAGCAAATGTGAAAATGCCATGGTTTAATAAAATTAAACAGTTTATGTTTGGGTTTTTAGAATAAACTTCATTTATTTTTTGAGCTAATTTAAATCCTGGCATTACATAGGGTACTATTGCAGTTTTTTTACCAAATATTTTTTTTGATAGCATTTCTCCATTTGGTCTATTAGTGATTTTCATAATTGCATCTGAATGAGTGTGATCAACAAATTTAAATGGTAAAAATGCATGTAAAAAAGTTTCAACTGATGGATTAGGCGATTTTGTATCTATCAAATTTTTTTTTTGAAAAGCAACCATGTCATCATCAGAGAGCGTTTTCTTTTTTTTCATACTAAGCAATGGATTTAATTTAACAGCTGGTAAACCTGCCGGTTCAATTTCAGCCATATCCCATCCACTGCCTTTTACGCAAAGAACATCATAATATTTACCATCTATATCTTTGATTTTGGTTTTGACTGAAGTATTGCCACCGCCATGCAACACCAATTCTGGATTTCTTCCTAGAAGCCTAGTTGTATAAACTCTTAAAGCCATATCTTCAGAATGACCTAATTTCTTATACTTTTTAATATATTTTTTAGCTTCGTTTTTTGACCAATTGTTTTTCAATGTTTATCCTCTATAAATTATTATAATAGTTTTTTGTTTGAAAGAAGTAAAAAATTTCGTTAGTTAAAAAAGATATATATTAGATTTTTATGGAAAAAGTTGGGGAACATATAACGCTGGATATAGTCGGAACTAAAAAGGAATATACTCCTGAATTTTATGAAAAGTTAGTTTATAAAATTGCTAAAGCAGCAAAAGTAACAGTTTTAAAAATTTCTAAATATAAATTCGAGCCACAAGGATTTACATTGGTCGCTTTGCTTGCTGAAAGCCACATTAGTTTTCATACTTTCCCAGAAAAAGAAATTGTAAGCTTTGATTTTTTCACATGTGGAAAAGTATCACCAAAAGTTTCTCTAGATATAATAAAAGACGAGATGGAACATACAAATATCATAATTAAAGAATTTAATAGAGATACTATTGATCTTTATCATGACAATTATAGTTCTCCAGGTTTAAAAAAATCATATGTTGTTAATAGAGTTTTAGAAAATTTTAAATCTAAAGTTGGTCAATATATTGAAATACTTGATTTAGAGCAATTTGGAAAAGCTTTATTTATTGATAATGAAATACAAGTAGCTGAAAGTGATGAACATTTATATAGCTCAACCTTTGTAAATTCAGGTATTAATTTAAATTCAAACAAAGAAAAAGCTGCAATTATTGGTGGAGGTGACGGTGGTGTTGCAAGAGAATGCATTTCACAAAACTTTGGCTTTATAGATTGGTATGAATTAGACCCTGAAGTCGTTGATGTATGTGATAAACATCTAAGCAAAATTGGTGAGAAGGCCACAGAAAAGAATTCAGTTAAATGCGTTTGGGGAGATGCTTTTGAAAGTATTAAATCTGTCAAAGACAATACTTATGATCAAATATTTGTAGATCTTAATGATGATCAATTTTGCATAGATTTAGCAGCAAAAAATATGTCATCCTTAGAAAGAATATTAAAACCAAAAGGTGTAATTACTGCTCAAGTAGGAAGCCAAGACAAAAAACCAAAACAAGTTGAAAATTGGTTAAATGTTTTTAATAAAAATTTTGGAAATACAAAACTTTCAAGAGTTTATATACCAAGTTTCGATTGTTCTTGGAATTTTTCCTCGTCAATAAATCATTAATTTTTCTTTTTAAAACAATAATTTTATGAAATAATCTTTAAAATTTTTGGAGGAAAAAAATGAAAAAATTAAAAGTATTAGGACTTGGTATTTTAATATCATCATTTCTAACAATTTCTTCTATTGCAGATCAAATTAAAATAGGAACTGAAGGTGCATACCCACCTTGGAATTCTAAAGACTCAGCAGGAAATTTGATCGGCTTTGAAGTTGAATTAGCAAATGAATTATGCAAAATTATGAAACATGATTGCACAATTGTAGAGCAAGACTGGGATGGAATGATACCAGCTTTAGTCTCAAGAAAATTTGATGCCATCATGGCTGGAATGTCAATAACTGGTGAGAGAATGAAAACAATAAATTTTTCTCAAGGTTATGCTGACGAAGTTGCATCATTAGCAGTTATGAAAGGATCGAAAAACGAAGGCCTTAAAACAATGTCAGCTATAAATTTATCTGACGTAAGTGCTGATGAACAAGCAACACTAGACGTTTTAACCAAAGCATTTAAAGGTAAAACTATTGGTGTTCAAACAGCAACAATTCACCAGAACTTTCTAGAGTCTGGTTTAATGGGTACTGTAAAAATTAGAACTTACAAAACTCAAGATGAAGTAAACTTAGATTTATCTGCTGGCAGAATAGATGCAGCACTAGCTGCGGCTGTTGCTTTTACAGATTATGCAGAAAAATCTGGTAAAGGAGTTGTATTAACTGGACCAACATTTGCAGGTGGAGATTTTGGTAATGGTGTTGGCGTAGGTATTAGAAAAGGTGACTCTAAACTTTTAAATGATTTTAATGCAGCAATTGATAAAGCTAGAGATGATGGCATTATTAGTAAGCTTGCTATAAAACATTTTGGTTTTGACGCTTCTATGTAATAAATTATTTATGGGTGGCTATAATTAGCCACCTATATTATGGAACTTCTATATTTTGGTGATAAAGGTTGGGGAGACGAGTTATTCTTTGCAACCTTAATGACAATTGCGGTCTCAATAACTGCAATGATAATTGGCTTTATATTTGCTGCTTTATTTACTCCATTAAAATTATCTAATAATAAATTTCTTAATTCTATTGGTAATGCATATACCACTGTTATTAGAGGTGTACCTGAGCTACTAGTAATTTATTTATTTTTCTTTGGTGGAAGTGGAGCAATCATGTTTGTTGCTTCAATATTTGGTTATAATGATTACATCGAAATTAATGCTTTTTTAACTGGTTCATTTTCAATAGGGATAATATCGGGAGCATACTCAACTGAAGTATTTAGAGGAGCCCTACAATCAATCGATAAGGGTCAGTTCGAAGCTGCAAAAGTTTTAGGTTTTAATAAATATATTTACTTCTTTAAAATTATTTTGCCTCAAATGCTAAGACTAGCAATACCAAACTTAAGTAATGTTTGGCAAATTACATTAAAAGATACTTCTCTTATATCTGTAACAGGTTTAGTTGAAATTATGAGACAATCCTATATTGCAGCTGGCTCAACTAGAGATCCGTTATTTTTTTACTCATTCGCAGCAGTTTTATACTTAATGCTTACATTTTTAAGTATGCAATTATTAAATAGATTAGAAACAAAATACAGCAAAGGTTATTAATGGATATTGAATTAATGATTAGTAGTTTTCCCAAGTTGTTAAACGCAACTTTGATTACTCTTAAACTACTATCTGTATCTCTAATTCTTGGTCTTTTTATTGGATTAGGTTTTGCAATCTTGAGAATGAATAATAATAAGTTGATTAATAAATTTGCTTACGGGTATTCATATATTTTTAGAGGAACACCTTTACTGGTGCAAATCTTCATAATATATTTTGGATTAGGTCAAATTGAATACTTAAGAACAACATTTTTGTGGGTAGTTTTAAAAGAACCTTATTGGTGTGCGATAATAGCATTTTCATTAAATACTGGGGCTTATACATCAGAAATATTGAGATCAGCATTTCAAACTATAAAGCCAGGATATTTAGAAGCTGGAAAAAGCTTAGGTATACCTTCAAAAATTATTTTTACAAAAATACAAATTCCTATTGCAATTAAACAATCTTTGCCAGCTTATGGTAATGAAATTATTTTAATGCTTAAAGGTACATCCTTGGCAAGTACAGTTACACTTATGGACTTAACTGGTGTTGCTAAATATATAATTTCAACAACATTTAAGCCTGTTGAGGTATTTATTGTGGCAGGTGGTATTTACTTGTTTATGACTTTTATAATTCATAATGTAATTAAATATTTAGAAAAAAAATATGGATTTCAAACATGAAAATAGCTTGTATACAATTATCTAGTGGAGAAAATTATCAAAATAATTTTAAAGATATTATTAAATACGTAAATCAAGCTATAAAAAACAAATCTGATTTAATTATTACACCCGAAACCTCTTCCTTGATGTCCAGTAGTAGAGAAATACTTTTTAGATATTCATTTGAAATGAATAAAGATCCAATTTTGAAAAAAATTAAAGAAGTTTCAAAAAAATATAAGAAATGGATTTTACTTGGATCAATTTGTGTTAAGGTTAAAAATAAACTCAGAAATAGATCGATACTGGTTGGACCGAATGGAAAAATTGTCAAATATTACGATAAAATTAATATGTTTGATGTTAAAATTCCAAATAAAGAGCAACATAAAGAAAGTAAAACTTTTAAAGCAGGAAATAAATTAGTCACTGCTAATTTACCTTGGGGCAAATTAGGTTTTACAATCTGTTTTGATCTGAGATTTCCTGAACTTTATAGGAATTTATCAAAAAAAAATTTAAGTTTTATAGCTGTTCCATCAGCTTTCACAAAGTTTACTGGACAAAAACATTGGTTAACTCTTTTAAGAGCAAGAGCGATTGAAAATTTTTGTTATATTTTTGCGCCAGCTCAAACTGGTAAAAATACTCCAAAAAGAGAAACATTTGGTCATACAACAATTATTTCACCAGATGGAAAAATATTAGCATTAAAAAAATTTGGCAAGGGGGTTATATATTCAAAAATTAAACCCAACCTTTCTATGGATTTAAGAAAAATAATACCTAGTTTAATTTAATTTCTACTATCCACAATCAATGTATCTTTAGATCCGCCACCTTGAGAGCTATTAACTATTGTACTTCCTTTTTTCAGCGCAACTCTTGTCAATCCCCCGGTTGTTACATATGTTGACTTACCTGTTAAAATAAAAGGTCTTAAATCTAAATGTCTTGGTTCAATGTTATCAGGTGTGATTGTGGGAACAGTAGAAAGTATTTCTAATGGTTGTGCAATATAATTTCTGGGATTTTTTTTAATATTTTTTATCATTTCATCTTTTTCTACTTTTGAGGCTTTAGGACCAATCATAATTCCATATCCACCCGATGCATTTGAAGGTTTAACTACATATTTAGAAATATTATCTATAACGTGGTCTCTATTTTTTTTGTCTCCACATAGAAGAGTTTCAACCTGATTAATAATTGGTTGCTCACCTAAATAGTAAATTATCATTTTATTAACATAAGAATAAACTGCTTTATCATCTGCAACTCCTGTTCCTAATGCATTAATTATTCCAACATTTCCTTTTCTCCAACATTTGAAAACGCCAGGCACACCTAATAAGGATCCTTTGAAAAAAACTTTTGGATCCATAAAATTGTCGTCTATTCTTCTGTAAATACAATCCACCTTTAAAGGACCTTTAACGGTTTTCATGTAAACATGATCGTTTTCAACAAATAAATCTTTACCCTCAACCAATGCTATTCCCATTTGTTCTGCTAAAAAAGAGTGTTCAAAATAAGCAGAATTATAAATACCAGGTGTCAACAAAACCATATGTGGGTTATTGGTCTTTTTTGGAATACACTCTGTCATGCAGTTATATAATTTATTTGCATATTGATGAACTGAGGAAACTTTATATCTCGTAAATAATTCTGGAAAAATATCTCTCATTACCATCCTGTTTTCCAGCATATATGAAACCCCAGATGGAACTCTCAAATTATCTTCTAGAACTAAAAAATCTCCATCAATATTTTTTATAAGATCAATTCCAGATATATTAGACCATGCCTTGTGTTTTGGAGAGAAACCTTCACATTCTTTTAAATACAAAGGAGAATTAAAAATTAATTCTTTAGGTATTACTTTGTCTTTAAATATCTTTTTTGCATTGTAGACGTCATCAATAAATAAATTTAGTGCCTTAACTCTTTGAGCAAGTCCTTTTGCAACCTTTAACCATTGACTTTTTGGTATAATTCTAGGAATGATGTCTAAAGGCCATTTTTTTTCTTCAGCTCTATTATTTGCAGCATAAACTCTAAAATTTATTCCTCTTGCACTTATCGTACTTTGACAATTCTTTTCTATTTCTTGTAATTTTTTCTTACCATATTTTTCAAGTATACCTGCAATGATCTTAGCGTGACTTCTCAACTTCTTCTCTTTGCTGATATATCCATCAAATGTTGATTTTGAATCGTAATTTTTCCAGAAATCAGACATAATCTCTTAATTTTTTTACATAAGAGTTAAATAAGCAAATGATTAAATTAGATATCTGATATGAAATAAATGGGTTTTATTGTAATCACATATAATTTAAATAGTTAACTTTATTATGACTTACTGCATTGGTATTAAAACAGAGACGGGTTTAGTATTTGCATCAGATTCTCGGACAAATGCTGGATTAGATAACGTAAATATATATTCCAAAATGCTCACACACGATGTTGGAGATAGAACAATTGTTATTGTTACATCAGGAAATCTTGGGACATCACAAGCAGTTTATAATTCAATTAAAAAAGATTTAAAAAGCGAACCAGGTATTATGAACTTAAATACATGTAGTGATTTTGAACAAATTGCCTCTTATGTAGGGTCTCTTAATATTGAACATTCATCTCCTCAAGGAATTAACACGGATAGCGTTTTATTAGGCTCAACTTTTATTGTTGGTGGTCAAATAAAAGATCAACCACCTGAATTATATTTAGTTTACCCTCAAGGTAATTATATTCGTCCAGCGGATAGCAAACCGTATTTAGTTATAGGAGAAGTTAAATATGGAAAACCTATTTTAGATAGAGTAATCACACCAAAAGTTTCAATTGGAGATGCATCGAGATGTGCATTGATATCTATGGACTCAACTTTAAAAAGTGATTTAACAGTAGGTCCGCCAATAGATTTTGCAGTTATCA